>CAIJVU010000035.1 GCA_903824185.1 uncultured Hyphomicrobiales bacterium | reverse complement strand
GTGACCCAACGCTCCAATTAACAACGTTAAAACAATGGGTTAAACGCTATCTAAGGTGATTATCTGGGACAGCCCCAAGAAAAATTAACTTCACCCGAAACCCGTCCTGCGCTTATGATAGGGCTTCAAAACCACCTTCCCTGAGTTTTATGACGGAGACCCCCGATGCTGAAATTTTCAAAATTGACATCATTGGGATTGGTCGTGGCTTTGCCTCTTTTCTTTGCGGGATGCGTGCAATATCAATGGGTTAACCAAACAAGACCGACTGCCAACCTCACCACAGACAGCGCCTCTTGTGAGCAAAAGGTTGCGAGCCTCTATCCCGCACAAAACGTCGTGGTCCAGACAGGTGGCGGTTATTATACCAGCGGATACCGCAACTGTTACCGTACCTATTATGGGACTGCTTGCGATTATATTCCGGGCCATTATATCCCGCCCAGCTATGGCGTGACGGATGCCAATTCGAGCCAGCGGCAGCAATCTTTTAATGCCTGCCTGCGCAGCAAAGGCTGGGATCTGGTTCCGGCGAAGCACTGATTTTAAAAAACAGGCTAAATCAAATCTGCAACATCGTTTTGTTGCGCTGCACAATCACGCCTCGTTCAATCCAAACCATTGGGGTCGGACACGGATCAAGAGCGGCAAGGCAATGCCGATAAAAACAAAGCGTACAATATGATGGGAGGCGACAAAGACGGAATCGAGCTGCAATGCCAGCGCGAGAATGGACATGGCCTCAACCCCTCCTGGCGCAAAGGCCACCAGCGCTTCCGCTTGCGGAAAATGGGAAATCCAGACCACCAGTTCCGAAAAAAACAAGGCAACCAGAATGGTTGCGAGAAATGACGCGCACATCGGGCCAACCAAACCACGAATATCCCTGACTTTGACCCCGCGAAACCGCTCTCCGATAAACCAGCCCACCAATGCAAAGCTCAGATTGGAAAGCACAGACGGCATCTGACCTGCCACAAATCCGGAGCCGTTCAGCAGTCCGGCCGCCAGCATGGCCCCCAACAAGATCGGCGCGGGCAATTGGATCCTGACAAATACCAGCGCCAATAAGAGACCCGCCCCACAGACCAGCGCCAATCCTTCCGGCGACAGCCAGACCTGATCATGATGAACCGGCACCGCCGCATGTCCGAAACCCGCTGTGACAACCGAAGGCAAAACAGCCATCAGCATGAACAGACGAAACAGCTGGATCACCACAATTTTCGATAATTCAGCCTCTTTTTCGCTGGCAATGATCAAAATGGTCGAGAGAGCGCCGGGTGCGGAGGCCAAACAGGCATCCAGCCGCCGCCATCCGAAAAACCGCATCAAGATCAATGCCGAAATCGATGTGATCGCGATCACAGCCACAATCATGATGGACAGGCTAAGCGGAATGGTGGCAAAACGCGCGACCGTTTCCGGCGTGACACTCAATCCGATCGACAGGCCGGATAAAATCATCGCAAAATCGCGCAAGGCCGGCAGCATCAAAGCCGAGCGGCCGGTAAAGGATAGCCAGGCCGACATAGCCAAAGAGCCGCACAGCCAGCCAGCCGGAATATTCAATGTGGCAGCAAGGGCACCAGACGCCGTACACAGGGCAAAGACAGACAATTGCTGCGCAGCAATTTTTTGGACTGTCGGCGAAATCCTAGCCTTTTCCGTCATGCCGATACCCGGGCTCAATTACTCTTTTCGAGGCCTCATGCCGGCAATGATGGACATCATCAGTGGTGCGACAAAGAAAAACCTTTGCGCTTATTTATGATTTTAATTGATCCAGCAAGACCCGCCGCAGCAGATCAGCCGTGTTGCGCGCGCCTATTTTTTTGAGAATATGGGCCCGATGCACTTCAACGGTGCGCGGGCTGAGGGTAAAGCGCCGCGCGATCTCCTTGCTGGTTTCCCCAGCAATCAAGGCGTCCAGAACCTCGCGCTCACGCGGGCTCAGGCTTTGTAGACCACCGACATCTTTGGCCGGTGTCTCCTGTGCATGAACCAGCCCGTCTTTCTGGCGCGGATCATCTTCGGAATTTTCCATGCCATTGTCCCATCCTGAACACCAGACAGAGTGTAGAATGAATGATGCTTTATTTTAAACTAAAATCGTGACAATTGCGTTAGAAAATACCCGAATGCCCTTGATAAAATGGTCTTAGATGCGGATCGAACCCTTTCAGCGTTTCAGAACGCTGACAATGCGGCGGGTGGCCTCCTCAAGATCCTCTGCTTTGCGGGCAAAACACATGCGCATATAATCTTGTGCGCCTGTCCCGAAAGCGGTTCCGGGCGCCAAACCGACATTGGCCTGATCCACCAGATCAAGCGCCAATTGACGCATATCGGTGACCCCATCGACGCGGAAAAACAGATAAAAGGCCCCGTCCACCGCGCCAAAATGCACATGCTCAAGCTGGCCCAAGCCCCGCGTGACAATATCGCGACCGGCCCGTGCGCGTGCCAATTGATGACCGATAAACGCCTCGCCCTGATCAAGCGCTGCAATCGCGGCACGCTGCATGAAAGCAGCCACGCCGGAAGACGAATATTGGACAAGATTTTCAACGGTTTCGGCCATCCAAACCGGACATTCAAGCCAGCCGATCCGCCAACCGGTCATCGCCCAATTTTTGGAAAGGGTCTGCACAAACATGATCTGATCGGTCTCGTCCATAATGTCATGGAAAGACGGAGCCCGCAGCGACCCGTCATAAACAAACCGCCCATAGATCTCGTCCGCGATAATCCATAACTTGTTTTCGCGGGCCAGTGTCAAAACCTGTTCCAATTCAGTGCGCGTGGCCGTCCAACCCGTCGGATTGGAGGGTGAATTGATAATAATGGCCTTGGTGTGGGATGTAATCGCTGCTTTCATCCGCGCAATATCCAGCGCCCAGACATGGTCATTGCCGCGCGGCTGCAACGTCATCGGCACATCGACCGGTCGGGCCCCCGAGACAACCGCAGCGCCATAAAAATTCGGCCAAGCAGGGGTAGGAATCAAAATCTCGTCGCCTGTCCCGGCCACCATGCGCAAGGCCATTTGCAACGCATGCATTCCGCCAATCGTCACATGGAAACGATCCATGGACAGATCAGTGCCATAAAGACCGTTGATATAACGGGCAATGGACTGCCTCAACTCCGGCAAACCGCTTTGATAGGTGTAGAAAGTTTCACCCGCTGCCAAAGACCGTGTGGCCGCCTCCGAAATAAAGCCGGGTGTCGGCAAATCACCCTCACCCACCCAAAGCGGGATCAGACCCGGACGATTGCGGCCATAATCGAAAACCTCGACAATCCCGCTCGACGGGGCATTCAAAGCTTCCGGACGCAAGGTTGATAATGACACGGGGGCTAACTCCTCAATGGCTCGCTTTTTTTCATCGCATCCCTTTTGTCACGAAGATTCCTTTCCGTCTTGTAAAAAAAGAGTGGCTTTTTAACAAAAAAGATTTCAACTGATAGAAATTAAGGCCTTTATTCGACAAAACACTGCATGAAGGACATGCCCATGATTGCCGGCTGGACCGTCATCCTGACGGCGCTGATTTATATCAGCATCCTTTTCTTGATTGCCCATTATGGCGACAATGCCGGACAGAGACTGGTTCAAGGACGCTTACGGGCCACACTCTATGCTCTGACTTTGGCGGTGTTTTGTTCATCCTGGACCTTTTACGGGTCGGTTGGTGTCGCCTCTCTGCGCGGCTTCGAATTTCTGGCCATCTATATCGGGCCCATTCTTTTATTTTTATTGGGTCAAAATTTTCTGCGTCGGATTATCCGGCTCAGCAAATCGCAAAACATCACTTCCATCGCCGATTTTGTTGCAGCCCGTTATGGCAAGAGCCAAACGGTTGCGGTGCTGGTATCCTTGATTGCCGTGATTGGCACGGTGCCCTATATGGCCCTGCAATTGAAGGCGATTGCGTCGTCGATCTTTGTGGTCTTCGAAGCCTTGGAGCCGAGCAATACCGATGAGCCCTTTATCAGCCAGCAAAATCTTTCACTGGTGACATCGCTGTTATTGGCGGGCTTCGCGGCGGCATTCGGAACCCGCCATGTCGACACCAAGGAACATCAATATGGATTGATGCTGGCGATTGCCGTTGAATCGCTCGTGAAGCTGTTTTGTTTCATCGCCGTGGGCCTTTATGTGACCTATGGCATGTTTGATGGTGTCGGCGAAATTTTTTCCCGCATTGCGGCGCGCGAAACCGTCATTCCGTTTTTTGAACGAAGCACGGGGATAGGTGCGTTTTTTATTCCGGCCTTTTTATCAGGCATGGCTGTCTTTCTTTTGCCGCGGCAATTCCATGTCACCATGGTTGAAAACCGCGACGAGCAGGATTTCAATCTCGCCGTTAAATTATTTCCCTTATATCTGGTGGCCATCAATCTCTTCGTGATCCCGATCACGCTCGCCTCCGATCTTATTCTTCCGACCGGTGCCAATCGCGATATGGCGGTTTTGGAATTGCCATTGCTGGGGCGCAATTTTTTCATGATGCTGACGGCCTTTGTCGGGGGTCTGTCTGCGGCAACCGCCATGGTGATTGTGGAGGGGGTCGCACTCGCGATCATGATTTCCAATCACATTGCCATTCCCTTGTTATTGGGGCGGGCACGCCCCGGTCATAAAGACATGGGATCGATCATCCTGGTGACGCGGCGACTGGCCATTCTTGTTATCATGCTGATGGGGCATCTTTATTATTGCTATGTCGATGACATCAATCTGGCATCGATCGGGATGATTTCCTTTGCAGCCATTGCGCAGATCAGTCCCGCTTTGATTGGTGGCCTGATCTGGAAACGGGCTACGGCATCTGGCGCCATTGCAGGTCTCTTGGTCGGCATTACGATATGGATGGTGACGCTTTTTCTTCCGAGCCTGATCAACCTCAACGATCCTGCCTTGATCGGCCTACGCCGCCTATGGATGCATCCGCTCAATCCGCTGATTGATTTCAGCAAAGAGTTCGGCCCGCTGGCTTTCGGAACACTGACCAGTCTTGGCTTCAATCTGCTGGTCTATATCCTTGTCTCCTTGCGTCACGCGACAACACCCATGGAGCGGTTGCAAGCCAATTTGTTTGTGGTGGGTGGCAGACCGGGCATGCCGCAAGCCTTTCGCTTTTGGCGTGTGGCTGTCACCATCGGCGAGCTGCAAAGCACGGTGGCGCGCTATCTGGGACTGGAACGCACACAAGAAAGTTTTTCGAATTTCTTGCAGCGGCGCGGCCAATTATTTGATCCCGCCCGCGAAGCCGATATTCATTTGATGCGCTATGCCGAACATCAATTGTCATCGGCCATCGGAGCCTCATCGTCGCGCCTTGTTGTGTCGCTGTTGATGCGCAGACGCAATGTCAATAACAAAGCCGCTTTGCAATTGCTGGATGATGCTTCTGCGGCCATTCAATATAACCGTGATCTGTTCCAGCATGCGCTTGATCATGCCCGTCAGGGCATCACGCTGTTTGACCGCGATCTGCGTTTGCTGGGTTGGAATCGTGAATTTCAAAACCTGTTCGAACTCACAGACAATGAATGTTATGCGGGGGTCGGTCTTGACGAGATCATCCGGCATAATGCAGAGCGCGGTCTTTACGGCAGCGGCGCCACGGATGATTTTATCGCCGCGCGTCTTGAGAGTTTCGTCAATGATCTTGAGCCTGTGCGCGTCCGACTTTACCCCTCCGAAAAAGTGGTCGAGATCCGCTCCGCGCAAATTCCGGATGGTGGCATTGTTACAACCTATACCGACATCACCGAAACCGTCGCAGCCGAAGAGGCGCTGGAACGGGCCAATGAAACATTGGAACGCCGCGTCATCGAACGCACCGAAGAACTCACCCGATTGAATTCCGAATTGTCGCATGCCAAGGCGGAAGCCGATGAGGCCAATAGCTCCAAAACACGCTTTTTGGCGGCCGCCAGTCATGATATTTTGCAGCCCTTGAATGCGGCCCGCTTATATGTGACAGCCCTTGTCGAACGACCGCAAGAAACCGTCGACCCGCAACTGATCGGCAATATCGATTCGGCACTGGAAGCGGTGGAAGATATTTTGGGGGCTTTGCTCGATATCTCGCGCCTTGATGCTGGCGCCATGAAACCTGAATTGATCACCTTTGCCATTGATGATGTTTTGGGCCCCTTGTGTCGTGAATTTGAATCTGTGGCTCAAGCCAAAAACCTCTCTTTGCATTATGTGAAATCCTCTTTGCGGGTACGTTCGGACCGGCGCTTGGTGCGGCGCTTGCTGCAGAACCTGATTTCCAATGCGATCAAATATACGCCCTCCGGCAAGATTGTCGTGGGGTGTCGCAAACGTGGCCAGTTCTTGCATATTGCGGTGATTGATAACGGCATCGGCATTCCCCTGTCGAAACAAAAAGTCATCTTCGAAGAATTCCAGCGCCTTGACCAAGGGGCCCGGGTCGCCCGTGGTCTGGGTCTGGGCTTGTCGATTGTGGAACGCATCAGCCGCGTTCTCGACCATAAGGTCGATGTCAAATCGCTCCCGGGCAAGGGCTCGACCTTTTCAACCATAGTTCCGATCAGCGCCGCACCCGCGCAAATCATTCGGGATGTCGAGCAGCCGCGCAGCAGCAAGACCCCGCTTTCCGGCATGGTGGTGGTGTGTATCGACAACGAACCGGCCATTCTGGACGGTATGCGCATCGTGCTGGAAGGTTGGGGCTGCATTGTCATTACCGGTGCCAGTTCGGAATCCGCACGCGCAGCTCTGCGCACAGCCAATCAGGCTGCTTCCGACAGCGCATTTTTCATCACGCCCGACCTGATTATTGCCGATTATCATCTGGATGATGAAGATGGTCTGTCCGTGATCGGCCTGTTGAGACGCCAATGGGGCGCGGATATCAAAGCGGTGCTGCTCACTGCTGATCGCAGCCCGCATATGCGCAGCCAAGCGGCAGAGGCTGAGATCCATGTCATGAACAAGCCTTTGAAACCGGCGGCCTTGCGCGCCTTTATGGCGCAGGTGCGCAGCCAAGCGCAGTCCTAATTCCCTCATTTGCAGGAATTTATGTGTTTTCTTGCGATTTTCGATTTGAAACCCCGCAAAAACATATTTTAAACCCGTCTTTTGAAGACAAGACTTGGAAAAACAGTCCACGACTGCTATGCGCAAGACCATGACCACACACAGTTTTGACCAGATCCGCAATTTTTCCATCGTTGCCCATATCGACCATGGAAAATCCACGCTCGCCGACCGCCTGATCCAGCACACAGGGGGCCTGACTCAACGTGAAATGGTGGAACAGGTTCTTGATTCGATGGATATCGAGCGCGAACGCGGGATCACCATCAAAGCACAAACGGTTCGGCTGGATTACAAAGCCAAAGACGGCAAAACCTATATTCTCAATCTCATGGACACACCCGGCCATGTGGATTTTGCCTATGAGGTCTCCCGCTCGCTCGCTGCCTGCGAAGGCTCATTGCTGGTGGTGGATGCCTCGCAAGGCGTGGAAGCGCAGACGCTGGCCAATGTTTATCATGCCTTGGATGCCGGTCACGACATTGTGCCGGTTTTGAACAAGGTTGATTTGCCGGCCGCCGAGCCCGAGCGCATCAAAGAACAGATCGAGGAAGTGATCGGTCTTGATGCCTCCGATGCCGTGGCGATCTCAGCCAAGACCGGCTTGAATATCGAAGGCGTTTTGGAGGCCATTGTCACACGCCTGCCACCGCCCAAAGGCGATGAGACCGCCCCGCTGAAAGCGCTTCTGGTGGACAGCTGGTATGACGCCTATCTGGGCGTGGTGGTTTTGGTGCGTGTCTTTAATGGCGTTTTGAAAAAAGGTTCCGACATTACCATGCTGGGCACCGATGCCCGCTATGTCGTCGACCGCATTGGTGTGTTCCGTCCGAAAATGAGTGATGTCGATCAACTCGGTCCGGGCGAAGTTGGCTTTATCACCGCCCAAATCAAACAGGTTGCAGATACCCGCGTCGGTGACACCATCACCGAAACACGCCGCAAAACAACCGACCCTTTACCCGGTTTCAAACCGGCGCAACCTGTCGTTTTCTGTGGTTTGTTTCCGGTGGATGCCGCGCAGTTTGAAGACCTGCGTGCGGCCATGGGCCGCTTACGTTTAAACGATGCCAGCTTCTCTTATGAAATGGAATCCTCCGCCGCTTTGGGCTTTGGTTTCCGTTGCGGCTTTTTGGGTCTGCTTCATCTGGAAATCATTCAAGAACGCTTGGCGCGTGAATTCAATCTTGATCTGATCGCCACAGCCCCGTCCGTGATTTATAAAATCGCTTTACGTGACGATACTGAAATCGAATTGCATAATCCTGCCGATATGCCCGATATCATGAAAATCGAAACGATCAGCGAGCCGTGGATCAGAGCCACGATCCTGACACCGGATGAATATCTCGGTGCGATTTTGAAATTGTGTCAGGATCGTCGGGGATCACAGGTCGATCTCAATTATGTCGGCAAACGCGCGATGGTGGTTTATGATTTGCCGCTGAACGAGGTTGTTTTTGACTTCTATGATCGGTTGAAATCCATCTCGAAAGGCTATGCCAGTTTCGATTATGTCATCACCGAATATCGAGCCGGTGATCTCGTGAAAATGTCGATCTTGGTCAATGCCGAACCGGTCGATGCGCTGTCCATGCTGGTTCACAAAACACGGGCTGAAAACCGTGGGCGGGCCATGTGCGAAAAGCTCAAAGAGTTGATCCCGCAGCATCTGTTCCAGATTCCCATTCAAGCGGCCATCGGCGGCAAAATTATCGCACGCGAAACCATTTCGGCTTTGCGCAAAGACGTGACAGCCAAATGTTACGGCGGCGATATTTCACGCAAGCGCAAATTGCTGGATAAGCAAAAAGAAGGCAAAAAGCGCATGCGCCAATTCGGCAAAGTCGAAATTCCGCAAGAAGCCTTTATCGCTGCCTTGAAAATGGACGACTGATTTATCTCAACGATTTTGATCGCTTTGTGTGGCGCGATCTGTCAATGCCATCAGCAAAGCGGAGATCACGAAAATTAAATGCCCTGCTGCATAATAGAGCATTTCACGCTCGTTATGGGTCTTCATTTCAAACAGCGCTTTTAAAAGCTGAATTCCCGAGATCGCCACAATCGACGACATCAATTTGAGCTTGAGGCCAGAAAAATCGATTTGCGCCATCCATTCAGGCCAGTCGGTGGAATCTTGCGGCCTGATCTTCGTGACAAAATTTTCATAGCCCGAAAAAATCACAATCACGAGCAAAGAGCCGGTAAAGGTCAGATCTATCAGATGCAAAATCTGGATGATCAATTCGGCCTCATCGCCCCTGATCAATCCCAAGACCAGATGATAGGTTTCCATCATGGCTTTGTAGGACAGCGCCAGCAAGCACAGAGTGAGCACAAGATAAAACGGCACCAACAGCCAGCGCGAAAAAAACAAGATGGACTCAATGATATTTCGGATCATCCCAACCACCTTTTTTGTGACGGTTATTTTATCCCGTGCCGTTTCAACATAAACACGGCCTGCTCACCAAACATATTCCACACAGCCCATGGCAAATTCATGCGCATGGCTGAACCGTTGCGATCAAGCGCCACCGCTTTTTCCACATCCGCCTGCAATTCATCACACAGGCTGATAAAATCGCGGATCGTACAAAAATGGATATTGGGCGTATCATACCACGCATAAGACAAATTTTTGGTGACCGGCATCCGGCCCAAAAAAGCCACTTGGGCGCGGATACGCCAATGGCCAAAATTCGGAAAAGACACAATGGCCCGTCGTCCGATCCGCAACAAATGTTTGACCACTTCGCGCGGCTGGCGTGTCGCCTGCAATGTTTGCGACAAGATGACATAATCAAAGGCATCATCGGGGTAATCGATCAGATCGGTGTCGGCATCCCCTTGGATGACAGACAGTCCTTTTGCGACACAGCCATTGACGCCCGATTGCGAGAGTTCAATGCCGCGTCCGTCAACCTGACGTTGATCGGTGAGAATTTGCAACAGGCTGCCATCGCCACAACCCACATCAAGAACGCGCGCGCCTTTTTCAATCATATCGGCGACCAGCAAGAGATCAACGCGCGAGGAGTGATCATTCATCGGGAAGCCTCCGGCAGATGGCGCGCCCGCGCTGCCGCATCGATAAAGCCGCGCGTGGTGGCAAACAAAACAGGCTCGTCCAGCAAGAACGCATCATGGCCTTTATCGGTTTCTATTTCCACAAAGGACACCGACGCCCCTGCCGCATTTAAGGCATGGACAATCGCGCGTGAATCGCGTGTCGGAAACAGCCAGTCCGATGTAAAGGAGGCGACGCAAAAACGCGCTTTCGTGCCTTTGAAAACCGCGGCCAATTTGCCACCCGCATCATCGGCCAGATCGAAATAATCCATGGCGCGTGTCAGATAGAGATAGGAATTGGCATCAAAGCGTTCCACAAAGCTGCGGCCCTGATAGCGCAAATAGCTTTCAATTTCGAAATCGGCATCAAATGAAAAAGTCGGTGCGGCGCGGTCTTGCAGCCTGCGGCCAAATTTGCGGTGCAAGGCCCCTTCCGACAGATAGGTGATATGGGCGGCCATGCGGGCCACCGCCAGTCCTTTTTCAGGACGAATGCCCTGCAAGCGATAATGCCCGCCATGCCAATCCGGATCGGCCATCACCGCCTGACGGCCCACTTCATGAAAGGCGATATTTTGCGCGGAATGTTTGGCACCCGTGGCCAGAGGGATTGCCGAAAACACCCGATCGGGAAAAGTCGAGGCCCATTGCAAGACCTGCATCCCGCCCATCGAGCCGCCCGCCACGCAAAACAGACTTTCAATGCCCAAACGGTCCAGCAAGCGGGCTTGCGCGCGCACCATGTCGCGGATGGTGACGACCGGAAAATCAACCGCCCACGGATTTTGGGTTGCGGCATTCAGGCTGGCCGGACCCGACGTGCCCATGCAACTGCCCAGCACATTGGCGCAAATGATAAAGAAGCGGTCCGTATCAAACGGTTTTCCCGGCCCCACCATGCTGGTCCACCAACCGGGCTTGCCGGTCACCGGATTGACATTGGCGACATGCTGGTCGCCCGTCAAAGCGTGGCATATCAAAATCGCATTGCTGCGATCCTTGTTCAACGTGCCATAGGTTTGATAGGCTATCTGCCACGGCGCCAAAGCAAAGCCGCTATCGAGCATCAAGGGCTCATGGGCGGCAAAATGCGCAACGGCGCTTGAGGGGTGATCCGCCTCATGCCGTGACAAATCCGATTGGGCTTTATGCCCACTGGTCGCATCGACCCCCATCGTTTTGTTCTCCGGTTCTAACGTTCTTCATTCCGAACGGGTAAGCGATACTCCAACACCTGTTTTCCGGCAAGCGGGAATTGCGCGCCCCTCAGGGGATTTGGCTAAATTGTCGGCTTCCTTTAAAACAAATCCGCTTGTTTTTTCCCAGTCTAGGAATCATCATCTCCCATGACCCAATCCCCTCCGCCCTTTTCGCTTGCTGATCTTCGCCGTGAAATCGACCGGATCGATGAGACCATGCATCGCCTGCTGATGGAGCGGGGCGAAATCATCGAAACCCTGATCGAGGTCAAGAAAACCCAAGCCTCGGGTTCGGCGTTCCGGCCGGGTCGTGAGGCCGACCAGATGAAGCGGCTGGCCGAACGGCATCAGGGATTGCTGCCCTTTGATACGGTTGAGAGCATCTGGCGGGTGATTGTCTCGACCTTCACCTATGTGCAGGCGCCCTATACGGTGCATGCCGACACGTCTCTGGGCGATGGTCTGATGCGCGATACCGCGCGCTTCCATTTCGGCTTTACCGTGCCCTACCGCACCTATCGCAATGCGCAGGAGGTGATCGACGCCGTGGCCGGTTCGGCGGGTGATCTCGGTATTTTTCCGGCTCATCCCGATCAAACCAGCGGATCCTGGTGGATTCCTCTGTCAGGACCGGACAAGCCGAAAATCATTGCCCGCCTTCCCTTTGTGGAGCGCACCGACCATCCCGCGGGCACACCCATTTATGTCATTTCCAAACCGATCGACGATGCCACCGTGCGGGAAGTGATCTTGTATTCCCTGAATATCGAGCGCTGGCGCGAGGGTCTGACGCAGGCTTTACGCCGCCATGATGCCAGCATCGAGGCCTCGGCGGGCGATGACAACGGATTGTCTTTGCTGATTGCTGCTCCCGGCAGCGTCTCAACCGAAACCTTGGCGGATGCGCTGGGCGGATTGGGCATTGGCCGTTTTGAATGGCATGAAATCGGCAGCCATGCCGCCCGCTATCATCGACCTGATCAGCATTGAATAACCGCCCCATCTCCTGATATGGCTGTTCGCAGCCTTTTTGACTTTGGATCATCACCATGAGCGTCTTAGCAAACCCCTCAAGCCCTGACCGCCCCCAGCCGCGCGCCGGTGTCATGGCCATCGACCCCTATGTTCCCGGAAAAAGCGGGGCCAAGACGGGTGTGAAGGTCTATAAACTCTCCTCCAACGAGACGCCGCTCGGCCCCTCGCCGCAGGCTGTGGCCGCCTATAAAAATGCCGCCGATCATCTGGAGCTTTATCCAGACGGTGGTTCCACGGCTCTGCGGGATGCCATCGGTCAGAAATATGGCTTGGACCCGTCCCGCATCATTTGCGGATCGGGTTCAGACGAAATCCTGTCTTTGCTGACCTCGGCCTATGTCGGACCGGGTGATGAAGGCATTTATACCACCCATGGCTTTTTGGTTTACAAGCTGGCTTTGCTAGCAGCGGGCGGTGTGCCTGTCGTGGCCGAGGAAAAAAATCTGACCGCCTGTGTCAACACGATTTTAGCCAAAGTCACCGCGAAAACCAAAATTGTGTTCCTCGCCAATCCCAATAATCCCACCGGCACCTATCTGCCCTTTGACGAGGTCAAACGCCTGCACCAGAACCTGCCGGCGCATGTGCTTTTGGTGCTGGATGCCGCCTATGCCGAATATGTCAGGCGCAATGACTATGCCGCCGGTATCGAATTGGTGGCGACCAATGAAAATGTCGTGATGACCCGCACCTTTTCCAAAATCCACGGACTGGCGATGTTGCGGCTTGGCTGGGGCTACGCACCGGCTGCTGTGGCAGATGCGCTGAACCGGATCCGCGGCCCCTTCAATGTCAATGGTCCGGCCATGACCGCCGGAATTGCCTCGCTGCAGGACGAGGCCCATATGGCCAAGGCGCTCGATCACAATGATCACTGGCTGCCATGGCTGACCAAAGAAATCGAGGCCTTGGGCCTCACCGTCACCCCCAGCGTCGGCAATTTCCTGCTGATTCATTTCCCGCAGACCAAAGGCCGCAGCGCCAAAGAAGCCGATGCCTTTTTGACCGAACGCGGTTTGATCCTGCGGGCGGTGGGGGCCTATGGCCTGCCCGATTGTCTGCGCCTGACCATCGGCAGCGAAGAGGCCAATCGTCTGGTTGTTACCGCTTTGAAGGATTTTATGGCCCGTGCCTGATCAATTGGGAACCCCACTTCAAACCCCGCTGTTTCAGCGTGTCGGCTTGATCGGACTCGGTCTGATCGGCTCCTCGCTGGCCCGCGGCATCAAGCGGATGAATCTGGCCCATGCCATCACAGCCATTGATGCGGATCCGCATGTCTGCGAACGGGTCAGCGCCTTGAACATGGCCGACACTGTTACGCAAGATGCGGCGTCCGGTGTCAAAGACTGTGATCTGGTTATTTTGTGTGTACCGGTTGGGGCCTGTGGTCCGCTGGCAAAAATCATCGGCCCGCATCTTCAGCCCGATTGCATTTTATCCGATGTCGGATCGGTTAAATCCTCTGTCGTGCAAGCTGTCGAACCGCATCTGCCGGATCATGTCCATTTCATTCCGGCCCATCCTGTTGCGGGCACCGAATATTCAGGCCCCGATGCCGGCTTCTCAACTTTGTTTCACAATCGCTGGTGCATTTTAACACCGCCCGACAATGTTGTTCAAAGCAAAGCCGATTTGCTCAAAGACTTCTGGGAAGGCTTGGGAGCCAATGTCGAATGGATGACAGCGCAACGCCATGATCTGGTTCTGGCCGTCACCAGTCATTTGCCGCATTTGATTGCCTATAACATCGTCGGCACCGCCGCCGATCTCGAAACGGTCACGCAATCGGAAGTCATCAAATTTTCAGCCGGTGGCTTTCGGGATTTTACCCGCATCGCGGCCTCTGATCCGACCATGTGGCGGGATGTGTTTTTGAACAACAAACAGGCTGTGCTGGAAATGCTTGGTCGCTTCACCGAAGATCTGGCTTTGTTACAAAGAGCCATTCGCTGGGGGGATGGAGAAACCTTGTTCAACACCTTCACCCGCACACGCGCGATCCGCCGCAGCATCATCGATCTTGGGCAGGAAACCGCAGCCCCTGATTTTGGCCGCCGCAGTCCCGATGACCAGACGGATCCCTCAGTAAAGAGGTGACACTTTACCCAGCATCAGCGGGCCTGCCGAGACTTGGCCCTCTTTGCTGCGCAGTGTGAAATTCAATTCACCTTGCGCTGCGCGCTTGCCTCCCAAAAGGCCCAACAGTTCCGGCTTCTGTCCGGTGGCGCGCATGATCTGATCGAGACCTTTAACCTTCAGATCAATTTGAAATTGCGGACGTCTTGCCTGATCAAGACCGATATCGCCCGAGGCTTGAAAATTGACATCGCCCCGCTCGATCGAAAAATTGCGGAGGCGCAAAAGCCCATTGTTTTTCCGCCACGTCTCTAACCGCTCCTGCGTCGTCTCGCGCGCGGGCGGCATCACTTGCGTCAGCAAGGCATCGAAATTCACCGTCATCACATCGGCGCGATTTAAAATCGCATCCAAGGCCGGTTCGGACAGGTCTTTGATCGTTGCTGCCAGATCATAGCCACGCTCTTGTGCGAATGTTTCCTCGTGACGCACCGCATGCATTTCGACATGACTGATGCGGCCCGGCGGGCGGGCGTTTTCACCATGGGTGATCGTGATGCTATCGGCCTCGAACGACACACGCACGGGCAGGTCGCGCCCTTGGAAACGGATCGAACCCCGCGCCAATTGCCATGAGGCGGTGATGGGATCTTGACCCGAGGGGGAAGCGATCAAGGGGCCATCACTTTCGACAATCGCCAGATCAGGTTGATAGATCTGTGCAACCGCCAAGGTCCGCCCGAATTGATAATGCTCACCGGTTTGCGGCACTGACAGTGTTATTTTTTGGCAGGAGAATTCGATCCGGAAGGGAAAGCCCGCCAGCGCCCTGTCCTCGCAGGTCCAGTGACGACCCAAGGCGGTTTCACGGACCAACAGCGCATCAAAGCCCTCATCCACCGCACTGATGGCCCGATACCAGACAAAGAACACACCCAAAGACAAAGCGACGAGCAAAGCGCTCAAGCCCATGATCAGGCCCATCGGGGCTTTTGACTTTGTTTGACCTGCTTTGTCTGTTTCGCTCATTCTGTTATCCCCCGACACGTCGTCTCTTCACTTCTAGCATGGGAAAAATGGCTTTTATACCACTTCTGCAATCTTGTTTTGCAGGCCCGAACCGGATTAAAACAAAAACGTGTTGGAGTTCTTGTCGCAAATGGCCACGGGATCGATGCAAAATTTTTGGGTATTCGGCTATGGATCCTTAATGTGGCGGCCAGGGTTTAGCTTTCTCTCCAAGCATGTCGGCAAACTCTATGGCTATCACCGCGCGCTTTGCATTTATTCTTATGTGCATCGCGGCACGCCCGAAAAACCCGGTTTGGTTTTTGGCCTTGATCGCGGTGGGTCATGCACGGGCATTGCTTTCGAAGTCGATGGCCGTTTGCATGACGACGTGATGGCCTATTTGCGGGCGCGGGAACAAGTGACCTCGGTCTATCAGGAAAGCCACCATCACATCACATTGAATGACGGGCGTCATATTTCAGCCGTGGCCTATACGGTGGATCGCAACCATGAACAATATGCCGGTGTCTTGTCCGACGAAAAACGCTTTCAGCTTGTCAAACATGGGGTCGGACAATCGGGAAAAAATCCTGACTATATTCTATCCACTTATGCTCACTTGAAAGAGTTGGGCTTGAATGATGCGCCCCTTGCGCGGCTGGTCAAACATTTACACGATGACCCGAGTGAACAAGATCAGGCTTCCTCTTCAAGCAGACCTTCTCTTAAGGAATAATCCCTTGCATCAATTTGGGGGCCGCCGGATTTCGGATGGCCGCCTCCCTGATCAAAAGATCCTTGAGCGCAGGCATCCGGTCAACCACACCCAAGCCTAAATCCCGCATCAAACGGATGGGGGTGAGATCATTGGAAAACAACCGGTTCAATGTATCGGTCAAACCGGCCATGACCAAAGTGTCAAAACGGCGAGCTGTTTCATACTCCTGCAAGACCTGCAAACGTCCCGCATCAAGACCCAAACGCAACGCCTGAATGAGTGTTTCCGCAAGCGCTGCGACATCCCGCAAGCCGAGATTTAATCCCTGTCCGGAAATCGGATGCACGACATGGGCGGCATCACCGACCAAGGCCAGACGCGGCTTCACAAAATGGCGCGCGATCCCCACGCGCAAAGGATAGGCCCGCGGCTGATCGAGCAAGGTGATGGTTCCGTAACGCAAACCGAACCGATGTTCGATTTCTGCCACAAACTCCTCTTGTGACAAGGACACATAATGTTTCACGCGATCATTGCGTTCCGTCCAGACAATCGAGCAGCGCTTTCTCTTCAACGGCAACGTCGCAAAAGGACCGGATGGTAAAAAATGCTCTTCGGCCACGCCGTGATGATCACGCTCAAGCCCCAGCGTTGCCACGATTCCTGACTGGTCATAGGCATGCATGACCATGCCAATACCTGCGGCCTGCCGCAAGGGAGAGCGGGCCCCATCACACGCAATCACCACTTTGGTCGTGACGCTCTGCCCGTCTTCCAGCGCGACAACCGCTGCATGTGGCAAGGTCTCGACATGACCGGCGCGCGTTTTCACCACAGTCAGATCGGTCAAGCGCAGGGCCTCCTGCAAGACCCGCAAAAGATGGTCTTGCTCGATCATATAGGCATAGGGTTGATCCGATTGCGGGCTTTGATCAAAGGTCAAAAACACAGGCCGGACGGGTTCAGCCAAACGGCTGTCGGTAATGACCATGCGCTCGATGGCTTGCGCCTCTGCTTCGATCTTGTCCCAAACGCCCAAGGCCTCGAACATTTTACAGGCACCCGCAGCCAAGGCATAGGCGCGGCCAGACACCGGCAGGGGATCAAGGCCATGCGGATCAACCAGTGTCACTTTCAATGCACCGGAAAAAGCCCGCTTCAAGGTAAGGGCCATGGTCAGACCGGCAAGGCCACCGCCGACAACAACCATATCCTGCGTGATCTCTTGAGGCTGATCCGACATCTTTGGTCCCATCTCTCTTTTCACTGACGTTTTTCCAAAGCCCTGCAAAAGCAAGCCTTGTAAAATCATCTCCTTATACCCCATTCTAGCCGAAGACCGAGGGGAAAACCATGAGCTCAGCCGTCACCGATATGCTGTCCATTCTCAATCTCGAACAGGTGGAACCGCATCTGTTTCGCGGGCAGAGCCCGCAGGTTGAATGGCAGCGCGTCTTTGGCGGGCAGGTGATCGGGCAAGCGCTGGTGGCCGCCTGCCGAACCGTGAAAGATCGCACGGTTCACTCCATGCATGGCTATTTTATTTTGCCGGGTGATCCGAAAGTGCCGATTTTATACGAGGTCGATGATGTCCGCGACGGGCGGAGCTTTACCACGCGGCGCGTGCGGGCCTTCCAGCATGACAAAGTGATCTTTTTCCTCTCTGCTTCGTTTCAGGTTCAGGAAGAGGGCCTGCATCATCAAGCCACCATGCCCGATGTCCCGCCTCCCGAAGATCTGCCGGATGATCGCGATATTGCCGCGCGGATCCTGCCGCATATGCCAAACCCGTTACGGATTTATCACGAAAGGCAGCGGCCGATTGATCTGCGCCCCGTGGAAATCGAGCGCTATATGTCGCGCGAGCCGCGAGACCCGCATTTCAATGTCTGGATCAAAGCCAGCACGCGCCTGCCCGACAATCCTGAAATCCATCAATGCGTTCTCGCTTATGCCTCCGACATGACTTTGCTGGATACCTCGCTGGTCGCCCATGGCCGGACGGTCTTTGACAAAGACATCCAACCCGCAAGCCTCGACCATGCTTTATGGATCCACGGGCCGTTTCGCGCCGATGAATGGCTGCTTTATGCGCAGGATTCGCCCTTTTCGGGGGGCAGTCGCGGATTTGCCCGCGGCCAGATTTTCACCCGCGATGGTCGCTTGGTGGCCTCTGTCGCGCAGGAAGGATTGATCCGGTTGCGGCATCCGACAGTCTGACGGCCTCCGGAATTGCCGCTTTTTGAGTCACGGACAGCTTGGCTCGCCATTTTTGACGGTCACGGACTGGTCAAAACAGCCTGTGCCTCAATTTTAGCGCCCTCTTTTTAAACATTGTGATTAAATTTTAAGCGCTCTTTTCCGCACCCTCTCTTACGGTCATTGATTTTATTAGGTTTTTTGTCTTGGCACGGCCCTTGAAAGGCCTGCACCGGAACAGGTTCAGCATGTCCGCCGAACCTGAGAGAAAACCGAGGAACAGGCTCTATGAAAATCGTTATGGCGATCATCAAGCCGTTCAAGCTCGAGGAGGTCCGC
The DNA here is from genome assembly GCA_903824185.1 of uncultured Hyphomicrobiales bacterium. Classification (GTDB taxonomy): domain Bacteria; phylum Pseudomonadota; class Alphaproteobacteria; order Rhizobiales; family Beijerinckiaceae; genus CAIYZJ01. Next base: position 20,966 of record CAIJVU010000035.1, on the reverse strand, counting down.
GATGCGCTGACCGCCATCGGCGTGCACGGCCTTACTGTTACGGAAGTCAAAGGCTATGGCCGTCAAAAAGGTCATACGGAAATCTATCGCGGCGCTGAATATGCCGTGAGCTTTCTGCCTAAGTTGAAAATCGAAGTGGCTATTGGTTCTGACCTTGTGTCCAAAGTGATTGATACAATTACTGAATCAGCCAGAACTGGCCAGATCGGTGACGGAAAAATCTTCGTCTCCCCCATCGAGCAGGCTGTGCGCATTCGCACCGGCGAGCGTGATCAAGACGCCCTCTGAAGCGCATTACACACAAGGATACACATCATGAAACTTCGCACTTTCCTTCCAAGTGCCCTTGCCGGAACCGGTTTGGCACTCATGAGCATGGCGGCTTTTGCTGCCGATGCCGCTCCCGCTCCTGTCCCCAATAAAGGCGACACGACCTGGATGTTGATTTCGACCGTTTTGGTTCTGTTGATGACCATTCCGGGTCTTGCTTTGTTTTACGGCGGTCTTGTCCGCTCCAAAAACATGTTGTCGGTTCTGAGCCAGGTTTTCGCGATTGTGGCTCTGGTCGCCCTGATTTGGGTGATTTACGGGTATTCGCTGGCCTTTACCGGCAATACGATCGGCGATTTTGTCGGCGGTTTCGACAAGCTGTTCCTGAAGGGCATTACGCCTGATTCGGTTGTCGCCACCTTCTCCAATGGTGTGGTGATCCCCGAGCTGGTTTATGTCGCCTTCCAGATGACCTTTGCCTGCATCACCCCTGCTTTGATCGTCGGTGCCTTTGCCGAACGCATCCGGTTCTCGGCGGTGCTGGTTTTTGTGACGCTGTGGGTGACCTTCATCTACTTCCCGATCGCGCACATGGTTTGGTATTGGGCCGGCCCCGATGCGATTGCGGAGGCTGCCAAGGCTCTCGTGGACGCCGGTGCGGATGCAACCGCCAAGGCTGCAGCACAAACCAAGCTTGATGCGGTGATGGCCGATGCTGGTCTGGCCTATCAGTGGGGTGCGCTCGACTTCGCTGGCGGCACGGTTGTGCACATCAATGCCGGTATTGCCGGTCTCGTCGGTGCGATCATGCTCGGCAAGCGCGTTGGCTATGGCCGTGAATTGATGGCGCCACACTCGCTGACCATGACCATGATCGGTGCCTCTTTGCTGTGGGTGGGTTGGTTCGGCTTCAATGCCGGCTCCAATCTGGAAGCCAATGGCGGTGCGGTTCTCGCGATGATGAACACCTTTGTCGCCACTGCGGCTGCAACCCTCTCTTGGTTGTTCACGGAATGGGTCGCCAAGGGTAAGCCCACTCTGCTCGGCATGGTGTCGGGTGCTGTCGCTGGTCTTGTTGCGGTGACACCGGCTTCCGGTTACGCCGGACCGATGGGTGCGATTGTGCTGGGCCTTCTGGTCAGCCCGATCTGCTACTTCTTCGTCTCCACCGTTAAAAACGCTCTGAAATATGACGACTCGCTCGACGTCTTCGGCGTGCATTGTGTCGGCGGAATCGTCGGCGCTCTGGCCACCGGCATTCTCGTCAATCCAGCGCTTGGCGGCGTCGGCATTGCCGACTATGCGATGAAGCCCGGTGAATTGTCGGTTGCCGATTACGATATGGCGACTGTCATGATCGGTCAGGCCAAGGCTGTTTTGTTGACCTTGGTTTGGTCGGGCGTCGGATCTGCGATCTTGTACAAGGTCACCGATCTCATTGTCGGCCTGCGTGTCTCTCCCGAGGCAGAGCGTGAAGGTCTCGACATCACCGAGCATGACGAGCGCGCTTACAACTATTGAGATTTGCTCTCTTCAAGATAGGCGGCAGGGAAACCTGCCGCCTTTTTTATGTCCGCTTGCCTTCCGCTCCTAAGCCAAACCCCGCTTTTTTACGGGGAATAGCACGGGTTGAAAGCCTAAATTAACACACTGTTAACGTCTCCATCGCTAGGGTTGTTTTCAAAGCGGCTGCATCTTGCGGCCATGCCTTTTATGGATCCCCTTTCGGGGCGACATTGAGTGGGCCTATGCCCGTCCGGCACGACCTGTTTGAAGGATTGCACGTCACATGATCCGTACCGGCGAAGCGCGCAACGATCGTCTGTTTGATCACATCCGCGACTTCATCGCGCGGCGGGCCGTTGAAATTGTCGGCCTCTGCCTCTTGGTGCTCACAGCGGCCACCGCCACCGCACTGCTGACATGGAATGTCGCCGATCCCTCTCTCAATCATGTAACCAGCGCGCCGGTCCGAAATTTTTTAGGACTTCCGGGGGCGATTGGCGCCGATCTCCTGATGCAGCTTTTCGGTTTGGGTTCGGGCATCATTCTGATCCCGTTGGGGATTGCAAGCCTACGCATGATGACAAGCGGAACCATCCACCGCCCCAAGCTGCGCTTTGTCCTTTTGTTTCTCGGTCTGTTTTTACTGGCCGGTTTGATCTCGCTGTTTCCGACAAGCCAGAGATGGCCTTTGCCGACCGGCCTTGGTGGTTTTATCGGTGACACGCTTTCCGATTTTCTGATCCGGTCTTTGCCTGCCGATTGGCCGCAAAAACCGGTGACGGGCCTTTTGCTTTTGCTCACCAGTCTGATGTCGCTGCTCCTCGTCTCAGGCGTTGGTCTCGGCCATTATGAAGAAGAGCTGGCCAGCGAAACCCAACGCCAACAACAATGGATGGATGATCTCAAAGACGATGACCGCGAACCCGAGGGATCGGTGTTCAGCGTTTTGGTCGGCGGGGTGTTGCACGCCTTCTATAGTTTCAAAGCAACATGCAGCCGCCTCTTCTTGCGCAAATCCGAGGATGACTGGATCCCGCAAAACAATCACGACCGCACGCGGATCGAACCGGATTTTGCGCTGCGCTCGCATGACTTGCACGCTCATGAATCCGAGCCGGACATGCAGGCTGATGAGGCCTTGGCCGTTGTGCAAACCGCGCGACAAAAGCGCTTTGATTTTGCAGTGGAGGAGGAAGCCCCGCAACCAACAAGCAAACGCAAAGCCTCTGCCAAAACCCAAAAATCAGGCCGTGCCGCTTTGGATGATGACGGCTATGACATGCCGCCATTGACCTTGTTGACGGAAGCCAAACGCTCGCTTGTTCCTTTGATGCCGCCGGAAGTGTTGGAACAAAACGCCCGCTTGCTTGAAAATGTGCTCGATGATTTCGGGGTGCGCGGTGAAATCGTCAATGTCAGACCCGGCCCTGTTGTAACGCTTTACGAACTCGAACCGGCACCGGGGATCAAGTCTTCCCGCGTTGTCGGTCTGGCTGATGATATTGCACGCTCGATGAGTGCCATCTCCGCGCGTGTCGCCGTGGTCCCCGGACGCAATGCCATCGGCATCGAATTACCCAACCAGAAGCGCGAAACCGTTTATCTGCGCGAGATGCTGGCGAGCGATGCCTTCACACAAACCGAGATGAAACTGGCTTTGTGTCTGGGTAAAAATATCGGCGGCGATCCCGTTGTTGCCGAACTCTCCAGAATGCCGCATGTACTGGTTGCAGGCACCACCGGTTCGGGTAAATCGGTCGCCATCAATACCATGATCTTGTCATTGCTCTATCGGCTCAAACCGGAAGAATGCCGCTTGATCATGGTGGATCCGAAAATGCTCGAATTATCCGTTTATGACGGAATTCCACATTTGCTGACACCGGTTGTCACCGATCCGAAAAAAGCTGTTCTCGCGCTCAAATGGGCCGTGCGCGAAATGGAAGAGCGCTACAAAAAAATGGCCAAGCTCGGCGTGCGCAATATTGATGGCTTCAATGCCCGCATCAGCGAGGCCCGCGCCAAAGGCGAAGAGATCAGCCGCACCGTTCAAACCGGCTTTGACCGCGAGACAGGCGAGGCAATTTACGAAACCGAATCCATGTCCTTGGAGTCTCTGCCCTATATTGTCGTTATCGTCGATGAAATGGCCGATTTGATGATGGTCGCTGGCAAAGACATTGAAGGGGCCGTGCAACGACTGGCGCAAATGGCGCGTGCCGCAGGGATCCATGTCATCCTTGCCACCCAGCGTCCGTCGGTGGATGTGATCACCGGCACGATCAAAGCCAATTTCCCGACGCGCATTTCCTTTCAGGTCACGTCGAAAATCGACAGCCGCACCATTTTGGGCGAACAAGGGGCCGAGCAACTTTTGGGGCAAGGGGACATGCTCTATATGATGGGCGGTGGCCGCATCAGCCGCGTGCACGGACCCTTTGTGTCCGATGCCGAGGTCGAACGTGTGGTGGCCCATTTGAAGAGTCAGGGCCAGCCGCATTATCTCGACGCCGTCACGGAAGATGACGGATCAGGGGAAGCCGATCAGGCCGTCTTCGATCAGGGTCAATTCGGTGCCGCCGGAAGCGATCTCTATGACCAGGCTGTGGCGCTTGTCTTGCGCGATCGCAAAGCCTCGACATCTTATATCCAACGCCGTTTGCAAATCGGTTATAATCGCGCTGCCACTTTGATGGAGCGCATGGAAAATGAAGGCATTGTCGGAGCGCCCAACCACGCCGGTAAACGCGAGATCTTGCTTGAAGGGGGACAACGCGGGCATGACGATTAAGATCTCATGCCCTCGCTCATGGCTTGTCTGCCTTGGTTTGATTGTCAGCACGCTACAACCGGTCTGGGCTGCAAAAATCCCGCTGCCCCCCACCCGTCCTGTTGAATATGGGCGGGCCAATCCGGCCCCGCCTGCTCCCCCCGTGCAAGCCCCTGTTTCGGTTGCACCCCCTGTTGCAGCCCCCGCGCCGATTGTGCCTGAAACACCCAAAGCCTTGGCCTTGAACACACCGCCTGCTGTTGTGCTGCAAAAGGTCAATGCCGCTTTGAATGCGCTGCCTTATTTCAGTGCTTATTTCACGCAGCTGTCCGGCAATCGTCAAAGCGAAGGCCAAGTCTATATTTCCAAGCCCGGAAAATTACGCTTTGACTATGACCCGCCGGTGCCCACCGAAATCATTGCAGACGGTACATCGGTTGCGGTGCGTGACACCAAAATGGCCACGCAGGATATTTATCCGATCGGCCAGACTCCGCTCAAATTTCTGACGCGCGAAACGGTCGATCTGGCGCGTGATTTTAAAATCACTGGTGTGCGGGTGGAACCGGATCGGGTTCTTGTGTCCATGGAGGACAAGGCCACTTTTGCGGGGACATCCCAAGTCACCTTGTTTTTCGAACAACCGCGCTTGACGCTCAAACAATGGATCGTCATCGATCCGCAAGGGGTCGAAATCAGCGTTGTCCTGCACGGGATCAATACGACCACCCGCCCCGATCCCAAATATTTTGTGATTGATTTTCTGAGCTATCGCACACAGCCCTGATAGTTTTCTCTGGACAGGGCCTGATCGCCTCTGTTTCTTTTGCCAAATTGCTTTAAGCCTGACTGTGTCATTCTTCACCTCTGCCGACAGTCCCGTAGCAAGGCTTTATCCTCATGAGTATTTCCATCGCGACATGGAATATCAATTCTGTGCGTTTGCGCATTGATCTCGTCACGCGTTTTCTGGAAGAGCACAAGCCGGATATTTTATGCCTGCAAGAAACCAAATGCATGAACGGCCAGTTTCCGCATGGCCCGTTTCGCAAGCTGGGTTATGACTATCACGCCATCAATGGTCAGAAAGGCTATCATGGCGTTGCCATTCTTTCGCGCCTGCCGTTGCAGGAAGAAGAGAGCCTGATATTTTGCGAAAAGCCGGATGCACGCCATGGCGCTGCTCTGGTGACAACGCCTGACGGTCCTTTGCGGATTCATAATTTTTATGTCCCGGCAGGCGGGGATATTCCCGATGTCGAGGCCAATGAAAAATTTGCCCATAAGCTTGGTTTTCTCGACGAGATGCGGCTGTGGGGACAAAAAGAAAAGCAAACACAGATTCCGACCGTGCTGGTCGGGGATCTCAATGTGGCACCGCTCGAAAACGATGTCTGGAGCCACAAACAAATGCTGAAAATTGTTTCCCATACGCCGATGGAAACCGAACGCATGCTGGCGGCCATCCAAGAGGGAGAATGGGTCGATGCCATGCGTCATCTCATTCCGGAGCCTGAAAAGGTCTATACATGGTGGAGCTATCGGGCGGCGGATTGGGCCTTGGCCAATCGCGGGCGGCGTCTCGACCATATCTGGGTTTCACCCGATCTCGCGCCGAAACTCTCTGATCTCACCATTTTGCGCGAGGCGCGCGGCTGGGAACGCCCGTCCGATCATGTGCCGGTGATGCTGCGGCTGAGCGCCTGACGTCAGACGTTATTTCTGTCTTCGATATAGGGCAAAGTCCGGTTGGCTTTTTCAAAAACCTGCCGGACCATATCAAGCCGTTGAATGATGTTTTTTTCCCACGCCTCAATCAGACTGGGATATTCTTGCAAGACGCGATGGATCGAGGCACGCGGCAGCATCAAAACATGCGATTTTTGCCGCGCCACAGCGGTCGCCTGAAAAGTCACCTCGACCAGCAAACCAGCCTCGTCGATCATATCACCGGCGCTTAATTCGGTTGTTTCCGTGCTCTCGGTCACCACCAGAGACAATTGACCATCGCGCAAAATATAGACGCCGATTGATTTTTCGCCTTTGCGAAACAAGACATCGCCGGGTTCCAGAGAGAGTTCTTCGGTGGAAAAAGCCAGAAAGCGCAAGGCATCGTCATGCATCACCGACAAAGCCGGCTGCATTTTCAACAAGGCCACATCATCATAAAGCGCCATAACTCAAACCGCCAATCTATATCCGCCCGCCTCGGTCAGCACCAAAACGGGGCCTTCGCCTGCATTTTCGCTTTTTTGCCGCAAGCGGTAAATATGCGTTTCTAAAGTATGTGTGGTTAAACGCGAATCATAGCCCCAAATTTCCGATAAAAGTTCGTCGCGCGGCACCGCCTGTCCTTGCGCGCGATGCAGCGTGCGCAAGATGCGAACCTCTTTTTCGGTCAGCTTCGAAAGCTGGCCATTGGGTAACAGGAGATGCCGCAATCCTGTTTTCAAAATATAGTCGCCTAAAACCAGTTCGGCATTTTCATGCGACTGGTACAGACTGGTATGGGCTCTTATCCGGCCAGCCAAATGCGAAATAGACACAGGAAGTGGCAGAACTTCGTCTGCTTCGCCCAGAAAAACATCTGTTTCGGCCGTTAAAACCAGGATTGGTCCGGTATAATCGCTCTGTCTGATCTGTTCGCACAGCACCAAGAGATCATGCGCGGGGTCTTGAACAAGCACCACGCTGTCCTGCGGCATGGACAATTGTTCTGCACATTCAGGGGCTTCTGGGGCCAGACCCTGCGCCTGACAGCCGCTGAGACTGTTGAGCGCCTGCACCAGATAGGTCTGGCGCAGCACAACAGGATCCATCACAATAATCCGGTGAAGCTCTTGCACACCCATCGCTCCTGCCTCAACATTGGTGATTGCACCCACGGTCTTTCATTCTAGTCTGAGACAAACATGCCTGTCATCAAGACAAATCGCACTCAAATTGTTGATATTTTTATCTCGCCGCTCAACCGGCAACGCGGTCTGATGCGGCTTGGCCAATGGCACGGTGCATTGTCTTTGGGCCGGAACGGCTGTGTGTTTCAAAAAGTTGAAGGCGATGGCGCAACGCCCATCTGTGATTTACGCCCTATCCGGCTTTATGTGCGGCCTGATCGCCATCGTTTGCGCTGCCCACGGCTTTTTCCTTGGCAGATGATCCGAAAAGAGGAGGGATGGTGTGATTCCGTCTCTCACGGCTCCTATAACAGACGGATCAAAAGACCCTTTGCGCATAGTCACGAGGAGATGTGGCGCGATGATCGGCTTTATGATGTCGTGATCGAAACCGACTGGAATCACAAACCCCGCAAAAAAGGCCGCGGAAGCGCTATTTTCATCCATTGCCAGCGCGAAGACCAAGGACCGACCGCCGGATGTCTGGCTTTTCCTGCCAAAATTTTGCACTTATTGATCGGAAAAATGGATCAAATCCGCTGTTTCCGCATCCATGGCCGTGGCAGCAAGCCAATCAAAGCCTAAGGTTAAATCTCAGCGGTGCCCGAAAATGGCGCTGCCAACCCGCACAAAAGTGGCCCCTAATTGGATGGCCTCGGCAAAATCCGCACTCATTCCCATAGAGAGCTGTTTGAACCCATGCTCTAAAGCCAGTTTTTTTAACAAAGCAAAATAGGGTGACGGCGGATCACCCGCCGGCGGAATACACATCAAACCATCAATCGGCAAAGCCAATTCCTGCGCTTGTTTGAGTAATGCGGGGAGTTCTTTCACTCCAACCCCTGCTTTTTGCTCTTCCGAACCAATATTGACCTGTACAAACAAAACCGGTTTGCGGGTGATTTTCGGCCATTCCTTGGCCAGCGCCTGTAACAAAGAGGGACGATCAACCGTCTCGATCACATCAAACAGATCTAACGCCTCTTTGACCTTGTTGCTTTGCAAGGGTCCGATCAGATGCAAAACCAGATCCGGATATTTTTGCTTCAATGCGGGCCATTTTTGCTGGGATTCCTGAACCCTGTTCTCGCCAAATACCCGTTGTCCGGCTTGAATCACCGGTTCGATATCCTCGGCCATAAAGGTTTTAGAGACCGCAACCAGACAGACTTCATTGGCTTGACGGCCCGCATCTTCCGTGGCGGCATGAATTGCGGATCGTATGGTCTGCCAACGCTCAACGGTTTTTGTCACACATATCCCCTTTTTGTCCCTCTTCTCATACTTGTTTGAGGGGTCATCGTCATGCAAATATTGACCGGAAGGCCCTTTCGTGTCCTTAGTCCCATCGCCTCGCCTGATGCAAGACCCGCATCTTTGTTTGATTTGCTCGAATGTGAATGACGATTATGACTGCTGAGCGTTATAATGCCCGCGAAGCCGAACCGAAATGGCAGCGGATTTGGGAAGACAAAGCGCTTTTTTCAACGCGCAATGATGATTCACGTCCTAAATATTATGTTTTGGAAATGTTTCCCTATCCCTCGGGGCGCATTCATATGGGCCATGTGCGCAATTATGCCATGGGTGATGTGGTTGCGCGCTATAAACGCGCCCGCGGTTTTAATGTTTTGCATCCGATGGGCTGGGATGCGTTCGGCATGCCCGCTGAAAATGCCGCCATGGCCAATAAGACCCATCCGGCCAGCTGGACCTATGCCAATATTGATACCATGCGGGGCCAATTAAAAAGCATGGGGCTTTCGCTAGACTGGGATCGTGAAATCGCGACCTGTGATCCTCGCTATTACAAGCACCAGCAACGGATGTTTCTCGATTTTCTCGAAGCCGGCTTGATCGACCGTAAAACCGCAAAGGTTAATTGGGATCCTGTTGATCAAACCGTTCTGGCCAATGAACAAGTGATTGACGGGCGCGGCTGGCGCTCGGGAGCTCTTGTCGAACAGCGCGAGCTAACACAGTGGTTTTTTAAAATCTCCGATTTTTCCGAGGATCTGCTGACAGCCCTTGATGGCTTGGAGCGGTGGCCGGAAAAAGTACGGACCATGCAGCAAAACTGGATTGGCCGCTCAGAAGGCTTGTCGGTACGGTTTGCCCTCAAACCCGAAACAACGCCCAATCAGCAAACATCGCTGGAAATTTACACAACGCGTACGGACACATTGTTTGGGGCCAAATTTTTGGCTCTTGCGCCCGACCATCCCCTGGCCAAAGCCGCAGCGGTGAATAATCCGGCCCTGCAATCCTTTATCGAGGAATGCAAGCGCATGGGAACGGCGCAAGAGGCCATCGCCAAAGCGGAGAAAAAAGGATTTGATACCGGCATTCGCGGTCTTCATCCGTTTGATCCCGATTGGGAAATTCCGGTTTATGTCGCCAATTTCATTTTGATGGATTATGGCACGGGCGCCATCTTCGGCTGTCCTGCCCATGACCAGCGTGATCTGGATTTTGTTCACGCCTATGGTCTGGGTGTCACGCCTGTCGTGTGTCCTGCCGACAAAGACGCCGCGCAATTCCACATTGATGACGTGGCCTATGACGGCGACGGCCTCATGATCAATTCGCGTTTTCTCGATGGCATGACCCCCGCCCAAGCGCGCGAAGACGTCGCAAGCCGCTTGGAAAAGGTGATGCTGGACGGCCAGCCCGTTGGGAAACGCAAAGTCAATTTCCGTCTGCGCGACTGGGGTATTTCCCGCCAACGCTATTGGGGATGCCCGATTCCTGTCATTCATTGTGATGATTGCGGTATTGTTCCGGTTCCGAAACAGGACTTACCTGTCAAGCTGCCGGATGATGTTTTATTCGATCGCCCCGGCAATCCGCTTGATCATCATCCGCATTGGAAACATGTCACCTGTCCGCACTGCCAGAAAGCGGCGCGGCGTGAAACCGATACCATGGACACCTTTGTCGATTCCTCTTGGTACTTCGCCCGTTTCACCGATCCGTGGAACGAAGAACACCCGACCGATCCCACGGTGGTCAATCACTGGTTGCCGGTGGATCAATATATCGGTGGCATCGAACATGCGATTTTGCATCTGCTCTATTCGCGGTTTTTTACCCGCGCCATGCAAAAAACCGGTCACTGTGGCATTTCTGAACCTTTTACGGGTCTTTTCACCCAAGGCATGGTGGTTCACGAGACCTATAAAGACAGCGACGGACAATGGCTCTCGCCTGCCGAGATTCTGATTGCTACGGAAAACGGCCAGCGCAAAGCCACACGTCTCTCCGACAAAACGCCGGTCGATATCGGTTCGATCGAAAAAATGTCGAAATCAAAACGCAACACCGTTGATCCCGATGACATTATCGGCAGTTTCGGTGCCGATACCGCGCGTTGGTTCATGCTGTCGGATTCCCCGCCCGAGCGCGATGTGATCTGGACAGAAGAAGGCGTGTTGGGGGCCGCGCGTTTTGTGCAAAGATTGTGGCGTTTGATTTCAGATATCAGTGAAATCAAGCCTCATTCCGCAAGCGTTTCAAATCCGGACCGTGTTCTCGACATCCGCAAAGCGGCTCATCGGGCCTTGATCCGTACGGAAGAGGATGTCGAACGATTACGCTTTAACCGCTGCGTCGCCCATGTTTACGAATTGTCCAACAGTCTTCAAGCCTGTTTGTCAGAGCAATCGGATCCTTGCGATCCGCAATTAACAAAGGCTTTGCGCGAAGCCGGTTTCATTCTTGTTCAAATTGTTGCGCCGATGATGCCGCATCTTGCCGAAGAGTGCTGGCATCTTTTGGGCGGTCAAGGTCTTGTGGCCGAAGCCGCTTGGCCCAAGGCGGACCGGGATTTGGTCATTGAAAACGAAATCACCCTGCCCATCCAAATCAATGGGAAAAAACGGGCCGATATTACGATTGCGCGCGATGCCGATCAAAAAACCGTTGAGGCTGCCGTATTAGCTCTCGACGTGATCCAAAAGGCGTTAGACAATCAGAAACCGAAAAAGATCATCATTGTGCCGCAAAGGATCGTCAATGTCGTGGTTTAATCGCAACACCAAATTCCTGCTGATCACCCTTTGCGCCTTCACGCTTTCGGGGTGTTTTCGTCCTTTGAATGGTAGTTTTGGCAAGGATTCATCCATCAGTGCCGAACTTGCCAAAATCGACATTGAGTCCACTTCCAAATCCGAGGTTCTCAATCATTATCTGGTTGAAGATCTCCGCTTTGAATTCAATGGCGGTAATCCTTCCAAAGACATCCGGTATCGTTTGAAAATCACGGCCTCTGACGGATTGACGGTTCCGGTGATTGAATCCTCCTCTGGCCGCGCTGAAATCGGCAGTGTAGTTTCCAGTGTCCAATTTACCTTGACGCGTGCCGACACAGGCGCGGTTTTGGGCAGCGGGACTGTTTCGTCCAGCGCCACCTTTGACCGGATGTCCCAACGCTTTTCATCGGCCAGAGCGCGGCGGGATGCGCAAATCCGCGATGCCCAAGTCATGGCCGAGGAAATCCGGACCCGCGTGGCGGCCTTGCTGATCAAACAAAATTAACCGGATGATTTGGCGTGGCCACCCTCAAATCTGGCGAAGTAGAAGCATTTTTAAAGAAGCCGGACCCACGCTATCCGCTGATTCTTGTTTATGGTCCGGATTTGGGCCTTGTGCATGAGCGGGCCCGCCAACTCGCCCATCAAGCCGTTCCGGATCCGGAAGATCCCTTTCAGCTCATCAAATTAGACGCCGATCATCTCAGCAATGATCCCCAACGGCTTGTGGATGAAGCCCTAACCATTCCGCTTTTTGCCGGCAAACGCGCTTTATGGATCCGAATGGGTCAATCAACCCTGACAGAAGCCATCGAGACGCTTTGCAAAGAAACATTGCACGATGTCACCTTGATTTTCGAAGCAGGAGACCTTGGTCCCCGCCAACCGTTACGGGCCCAGATCGAGAAGGCAAAACAAGGCATTACACTGCCTTGCTATGCCGATGAGGGACGCAATCTGGGTGATTTGGTTGACCAAATCTTAGCCGCTGCCGGACAACGGATCGAACGGGATGCCAAACAGGCCTTGCTGGAACGGCTAGGGGCTGATCGGTTGATGTCACGCCAAGAAATTGAAAAACTCAGCCTTTATGCCAGCGGTCAAAACATGATCACACTCGCCGATGTCGATGCCATCATGGCTGATACCGGTGTTGTGAATTTGGACAGGCTGATCGATGCCACATTCAGTGGCCAAAGTCAGGACTGCGTGGAAATGTTAAGGCGCTGCCTGTCCGAGGGGCTGGATGTCGGTTACATTGTCAGCGCTTTGTTACGCCACGCTTTGACATTGCAATCCTCGCGTTTGATGCGTGACGCGGGTAAGGATATGAAAAGCATCGAACAAGCCGCAAGGGTGCATTTTCGGCGGCAACAGGCTTTTCAACGCCATGTCAATCACTGGTCCTGCAATGCGCTGGACAAAGCCGTGCTTTATCTGTCGGAAACCCAATCCATGTCACGCAAAAATGCCGGACTTGCAGCAAGTCTTTTATCGCATTGCTGCTTGCGGCTGTCCCTCGCTGCCCGCAGAAGTCATTGATTTTACTGATTTTTATCCACGCAAGCGGAGGCAGAGGGCGTCCAGCTGATCAAGCGTCTGATATTTGATGCGCAATTCACCGCCCTGCTTGCCAAAAGTCAGATTGACGGACATGCCCAACGCATCCTCAAGCATCCGCTCCAGCGCCCGTGTGTCGGCGTCCTTGTCAGACGCCGTTTCATCGACTGACGGCTTTTTCTTGCGTGGTGCATCGGCTTCATTCTGACCCAAGCGTTCCAGATCGCGCACCGTCAAACCGCGTTCGACAGCCCGCAAAGCAACTTGTTCGGGATCTTCCACGCTCAACAAAGCCCGACCATGGCCCGCTGACAGGCTGCCATTGCGCAATAATTCCTTGACGCTGTCCGGCAATTTCATCAGACGCAGCATATTGGCGATATGACTACGGCTTTTGCCGATCATTTGCGCCAAATCAGACTGGGCATAAGAGAATTCGGCCATCAAACGCTCATAACCGGCCGCTTCTTCGATGGGATTCAAATCCGCGCGCTGCACATTTTCGATAATCGCCATTTCCAGCGCGTCACGATCAGACGCCTGCACAATCACGATCGGCACTTCATGCAAACCGGCGCGCTGGGCGGCGCGCCAGCGCCGTTCACCGGCGATAATTTCATAGACATCGGCAATGCCGGCTTTTTCCCGCACAACAATCGGCTGGATAATGCCTTTTTCTTTGATCGAGGCGGTTAAATCCGCCAATTCATGTTCCTCGAATGTTTTGCGAGGATTGCGCGGATTGGCTTTCAGAAATTCGGTTGGAACCTTTTTTTGCGACTGCGATCCCTGCGGACGATCCCCATTGCGGGTCTCTTCCCCTACATCGCCCATCAAAGCGGCCAGGCCACGTCCCAAACGTGAGCGGTTTTCTTCAACCATGGCGTATCCTTGTCTTGCCGCATCCATCGGCATATTCATATCTTCTTCGATGAATTTAAGCCGCAACAGCCTGACGTTCGCGCCGGATCACTTCCGAGGCCAGTTTCAGATAGGCCTGCGATCCCGTGCATTTCAGATCATACAGCAAGACCGGCTTGCCATAAGAGGGCGCTTCAGAAACACGGACATTGCGGGGAATGACGGTGTCATAGACCTTGTCACCCATAAAGGCGCGCACATCCTGCATAACCTGACCCGACAAATTGTTGCGGGGATCATACATGGTCAACACAATCCCCTGAATGGTCAGGTTCGGATTCAAGGTGCTGCGCACTTGTTCAACCGTTTTCAACAGCTGGCTTAAGCCTTCAAGCGCGAAAAACTCGCATTGTAACGGGACCAGAACGGCATGGGCCGCGACCATGGCATTGATGGTCAACAGATTGAAAGAAGGCGGGCAGTCCACCAAAACATAGGTGAAGAGAGTCAGATTGGCGGCGCGGCGCGCCTCCTGCAACGAGGAGACAGCACGGCGCAACCGATGCGCGCGGTCCTTTTCGCTGGAAATTTCCAATTCGATGCCCAGAAGATCCAAAGTCGAGGGCGCAATTGACAGGCGCGGCACCGATGTCGGGTAAATCGCCTGATCGAGGCCTGCTGTGCCGGCCATGACGTCATAGGTTGAAACATGGCGGTCTTTACGGGCAAGGCCGAGACCTGTCGACGCATTGCCTTGCGGATCAAGGTCAACGATCAACACATCTTCGCCGATCGCCGCCAAGGCTGTTCCAAGATTAATCGCGGTTGTGGTTTTGCCGACGCCACCCTTTTGATTGGCAACAACCAAAACCCGTGGATCCTGCCCAGCTTGACGAAGTGTCAGCGGCTCTTGGTTCGTGGTCATATCTGCTCCTTCACAATCCTGTCGTCCTATCCTAACCCTTTAGGCGGCTCTTGTCTCGACCTTTGTGATGGAAACGATCCGTCCATCAGGATCTGTTTTGCTCTGGATCATATGCGCAGAAATATTCCAATATTTAGTGGCCTCCGTCAATTCCTTATCAACATCTTGACCCTTGAGAAATAAGGCTTCCGCATGGTTGTCCACAAGCGGCGCACAATAGTGGATAAGCTGTGTGAGACTGGCCAAAGCGCGGGCGCTGACCACCTCGATTTTTTCTGTCATCAGATTCGGAATGGCGTCTTCGATCCGCGCATTATGCACGGTCACCGACAGGCCCAATGTTCTGGCCGCCTCTTGTAAAAAGGCACATTTGCGATGATTGCTTTCAACCAGATGCATCATCCGCCCTGTATCATGCCAGGTGCAGGCGATCACCAGACCGGGGAATCCCGCCCCCGCGCCCAAATCCGCCCAAATCCGGACATCAGGGCGCAAATCGGCTAATTGCAAACTATCTGCCACATGCCGCAGCCATAATTCATCCAATGTCTTGTTCGAGATCAGATTTTTGACGGGTTGCCAGCGCCTGACCAAAGACACGAGCGCATCCAATCGATCCAATGTTTCACGTGAAACAGGACAAAGCGCCAAAGCGCGGGCGCGATCATCAAGCGCCATGATCAGGCAGCCTGTTCTTTTTGATATTGCAAACGCTTGGCATGCGCAGCGATCAGAGTGAGAGCCGCAGGCGTCATCCCCTCGATGCGCGAGGCATGCCCGATGGTTTCCGGACGCACTTCTTTCAATTTCCCCGTCAATTCCGAGGACAGACCGGACAGGTCTTGATAATCAAGATCCGCGGGCAAAACCAGATTTTCATCGGTGCGGAAGATCGCGATATCCCGATCCTGCCGATCCATATAGACGGAATAGCGGGCATCGCTGATCAGACGATCAACATGGGCAGCGGGAACGTCTTTCAACTCCGGCCAAATACTGGCTATTTGGTCCCACGCAATGTCAGGGTGTGACAACAAGGCAAAAGCAGACCGGCGTATCCCGTCGAGATTGACATTCAGGCCAAATTGCCGTGCTTCATTCGGCGTCAATGAATGCGTGTCAAGCATCTGGCGATGTCGCAGCAACGCATTGAACTGGTGGCTAAAAACCTGATGGCGCTTTTCACCAACGCAGCCCCAGTCATGGCCAAGGGCGGTCAAGCGATCCGGCGCATTGTCCGAGCGCAAACTCAGACGGTATTCAGAGCGGGAGGTGAACATCCGATAGGGTTCGGTGACACCATGCGTCACCAGATCATCAATCATCACACCAATATAGGCTTGCGCACGATCAAGGATCGCAGGCGGTAAATTCCCTGCAAACCGCGCCGCATTCAAACCGGCCATCAAACCTTGGGCAGCTGCTTCTTCATACCCCGTTGTGCCATTGATCTGGCCCGCCAAGAATAAACCGTCACATTTTTTGGTTTCCAGCGACAGTTTCAATTCACGCGGATCAATGAAATCATATTCGATCGCGTAACCCGGTCGTATGATCTCGACCTGTTCAAGACCAATAATCGAACGCAAGAATTCGTTCTGCACGTCAGCAGGCAGAGAGGTCGACAGACCATTGGGATAGATGGTCGGATCGTCCAGACCTTCCGGTTCAAGGAAAATCTGGTGCCGGTCACGATCGGCGAAGCGGACGATTTTATCCTCAACCGAAGGACAATAACGCGGACCCCGCCCTTCAATCTGACCACTATACATCGCCGAGCGATGCAAGTTGTCACGGATAATCCGGTGCGTTTCCGGTGTCGTATAGGTAATGCCACAGGCCACTTGCGGATTGGGCAGATGATCGGTCAGCATGGAAAAAGGTTCAGGCACATCATCGCCCGCCTGACTTTCCAAAATCGACCAATTGATTGTCCGGCCATCAAGACGGGCAGGCGTTCCGGTTTTCAACCGACCCATGGTGAAACCAAATTGGGCCAGACTCTTGGCGAGTTCTTTGGATGGCGCATCGCCCACCCGACCCGCCTCTTCCCGTTCATCACCACGATGAATCAGACCATTCAAGAAAGTGCCGGTGGTAATCACCACAGAGCGGGTTTTGAAAACCAGATCCCCCGTTGCCGAAACAGCTGAAACCTTGCGCCCATCAAATTGCAAGGCCAAAGCCTCGCCTTCATAAATTGTGAGATTGGGCGTCGCCGCTAACAAGTCCTGCACGGCCTGCGCATAGAGTTTCCGGTCAGCCTGAGCACGCGGACCGCGAACAGCAGGCCCCTTGCGACGATTGAGAACACGGAATTGAATGCCCCCGCGATCCGCCGCCAGCCCCATAATGCCATCAAGCGCATCGATTTCTCGGACCAGATGACCCTTGCCCAAACCGCCAATCGCAGGATTACAAGACATGGCCCCGATGGTGGAACGCTTCTGTGTCAGCAGTAATGTGGCAGCACCCGTGCGCGCGGACGCTGCGGCCGCTTCCGTGCCCGCATGCCCGCCACCAATGACAATCACATCATAGTCAAGCTTCATCATTTCGAACCCGAAACTGTTTCACGTGAAACATCGATGAGAAGGAGAGACAGAAAAAAGGCTTATTTCCCGATACAGAATTCAGCAAACAGACTATCCAGCATGGCCTCGACACCGACCACACCGATCACCGAACCCAAACAGCGACCGGCAAGACGGAGATCTTCGGCGGCAAGTTCCAGTGATGAGCCATCCTTTAATCGATCAAGCGCCCGAAATAAAGACAGAACTGCAGCATCAATCGCTTGCCTTTGTCTTTCGCGGGTCACCAAAGCGTCCCCCGAACCAAACCGGCGAGCCGCCTCGGCTTTCAGCCGCTGCAATAAATCCTCAAGCCCGACACCTGTATGGAGAGAAAGCGACAGATGATCAGAGTCGGCATAAGGCAAAAGATCGGCTTTCGTACGCACCAAAATCCAGTCTGGACCGGCAGGAGGATGTTCGTGTTGATCGGGCGCCGTCAGCCAAAGACCAAGATCGGCTTGTTGCGCACGCGACAAAGCACGCTTCACGCCCTCTTGTTCAATGGGATCATAACTTTCACGCAAGCCAGCGGTGTCAATCAAAGTCAGCGGGAAACCGTCCAATTGCAAAGGCACTTCGATCAGATCGCGTGTCGTTCCGGCAATCGGGGAGACAATGGCGACATCTTTTTTGGCGAGATAATTGACGAGCGAGGATTTACCAGCATTGGGCGGACCGGCGACAATAATCACCAGACCTTCACGCAACCGGATCCCTTGATCACTCTGGGCCAGCGCCTGTTGCAAAGAGGCGATGAGATCCTGAATGCGCGTGACAACCTGTTGTAAATCAACCGATGACACATCCTCTTCATCGGAAAAATCGATCTGGCTTTCAACAAGAGCCATGACCTGCAAGAGGGACCGGCGCCATGCGGCAATCGTGTCTGACAAATAACCCTGCATTTGCCGCAAAGCCTGTTTGCGCTGCATCTGGGTTTCAGAATCAATCAGATCAATCAAACCCTCGATATGGGCGAGATCCATTTTCCCATTGGACAGCGCACGGCGGCTAAATTCACCGGCTTCGGCAAGGCGGCAGTCAGGGAAACGGGACAAAGCCGAGAGAAGACAAGAGACAACCGCGGGACTGCCATGGACCTGAAATTCGGCAATATCTTCGCCGGTGAAACTATGCGGGCCCGGAAAATAAAGAACCAGAGCCTGATCAATTGGCCCATCATCAGATCGTAGCTGTTTCAAAACAGCACTGCGCGGAGGGGGAACCATGCCGATCAAACCTGTCAAACAGGTTTTCACCTGCAGACCACTCAACCGGATGATGGCAACGGCTGATCGACCGACACCGCTGGCCAGTGCAAAAATCGTGTCTTGAGACATGATTTAGGCTCCAGCTTGCGGGTGATCAGGTGTTCATGGAGTCGAAGAATTCACCATTGCTCTTGGTTTGCCGTAATTTATCGAGCAAGAATTCGATCGCGTCCACGGTGCCCATCGGGTTCAAGATGCGGCGCAAGACATACATCTTCTTGAGCGTATCATTGGCAACCAGCAATTCTTCCTTACGGGTGCCGGAGCGGGTGATATCGATAGCAGGGAAGACGCGCTTATCAGAAACCTTCCGGTCAAGGATGATTTCAGAATTGCCCGTGCCTTTGAATTCTTCAAAGATCACTTCGTCCATCCGGCTGCCGGTATCAATCAGCGCGGTGGCGATGATGGTCAGCGAGCCGCCTTCTTCGATATTACGCGCCGCACCAAAGAAGCGCTTGGGGCGTTGCAAGGCATTGGCGTCAACACCACCGGTCAAAACCTTACCGGATGAGGGCACAACCGTATTATAGGCGCGACCGAGACGGGTGATGGAATCGAGCAAAATAACAACATCACGGCCATGTTCGACCAGGCGCTTGGCCTTTTCGATCACCATTTCCGCGACCTGAACGTGCCGAACCGCTGGCTCGTCGAAGGTTGAGGAAACCACTTCGCCGCGGACAGAGCGTTGCATATCCGTGACTTCTTCCGGACGCTCATCGATCAAAAGCACGATCAAATAGCATTCGGGGTGATTGGATGTGATGGCCTGTGCAATATTTTGCAGCAAGACGGTCTTACCGGTGCGGGGCGGTGCGACAATCAGCGCACGCTGGCCTTTGCCGATCGGCGACACAATATCGATGATGCGGGGTGAATAATCTTTGCGGGTCGGATCTTCGATTTCCAAACGCAACCGCTCATTGGGATAAAGCGGAGTCAGGTTGTCGAAATTGACCTTGTGCTTGGTTTTTTCCGGATCTTCGAAATTGATCGTATTGACCTTGAGCAGAGCAAAATAGCGCTCGCCGTCTTTCGGACTGCGGATTTGACCTTCCACCGTGTCACCGGTCCGCAAGCTGAAACGGCGGATTTGGGACGGGGAAATATAAATATCGTCTGGCCCTGCGAGATAATTGGAGTCAGGGGAGCGCAAGAAACCAAAGCCGTCAGCCAGAACCTCAACCACACCTTCGCCGATAATGTCGATATCGTTGGAGGCAAGCTGTTTGAGAATGGCAAACATCAATTCTTGTTTGCGTAACGTGCTGGCCGCTTCCACTTCATGCTCATCGGCAAAAGCCAGCAATTCGGTCGGCGTTTTGGACTTAAGGTCCTTGAGCTTAATTTCAGCCATCGAGCTTTCCAGAAAAATACAATATTAGGAAATAAGTCACAGTTTAACAGTGAAAGACACACGGACTGTTAGGAACTGAGCAAATGCCGGACGGCTCAAATCAAACCGAATCAGGCAAAAGAGGCGGGATAAAGCTTCGTAACCTGCTTTCGATTGAGAAGCAAGCCTTTTTAAAACGCTTTATAAACCACCAAAATAACAATGCCGATCATCAAAAGCGTAGGAACCTCGTTGATGATGCGGAAATATTTGGATGATTTCTCAGACAGGCCGGAAACCAGAGCTTGATGCGCATATCCAAGATAAAAATGAAACCCTGTCATCAAAAGAACAAGGAATAATTTGCTATGCATCCAACCCGATGTCACCCAATCCGCAACAATCATCATGGAAAGGCCAGTGACCCAGCTGACAACAAGGGCGGGGCTCATAATATAGCGATATAATCGGCGTTCCATCAGCGACAAAAGTAAATGAATTAAATTTTCTTCTTTATTTTCAGCATGATAGACAAAAAGACGGGGCAAATATAGAAGACCTGCCATCCAGCTGATCACAGCGATGATATGGAGGCTTTTAAAACCGAGATAAACGCTTTCAGACATCTTATCCTCGGACAATCCGCAATAATTGCTCAACGTGATCGGGTGAGGTTTCGGGCACGATACCATGCCCGAGGTTGAAAATATGCGGACCCGATGCAAAGGCTTCTAAAATCGTTTCCGCTCTTTGTTTCAGACGGTCTCCGCCTTGCACCAATAAAAGCGGATCCAGATGTCCCTGAACGGCACCTTGTTTTTGAATGGCTTCACGGGCCCAGTTTTCATCGACGGCCCAATCAAGAGCGACAGCATTGGCGCCCGTTTTGCCCCTGACAGAGGTGTGATGAAAGCCAGCATTGCGGCAAAAGACAATAAAGCGCGCTGAGGGAATTTCAGC
>CAIJVU010000034.1 GCA_903824185.1 uncultured Hyphomicrobiales bacterium | reverse complement strand
TAAGCCGTAAATGACGCTCCACCGGCTTCCGCCAAAACCTTCGTAATCGCTGCCGTCAGCGAGGTCTTGCCATGGTCAACGTGACCAATCGTTCCAATGTTGCAATGCGGCTTATTCCGCTCAAACTTTTCCTTGGCCATGGTTCACATCACCTATGTTTTGAGAAGTGGATGGGGTCAAACAGCCGGTCGGATAGTCGGAAATGACAGGATTTTCAAGTCTGAAAAGCAGATTTTGTGCAGTTGCGAAGAAAAATCTTATTCAACCGGACGCGTCAAGCGCATGAATCACAGAAGACTGGCCGCATGGATTGATTGAAAAAATGGAGCGGGTGAAGGGAATCGAACCCTCGTATTCAGCTTGGAAGGCTGCTGCTCTACCATTGAGCTACACCCGCATCACGCAAGATATTACACTCTTGCCCTAACAGAGCAAAGAAGTGGTGGGGGAAGCAGGACTCGAACCTGCGAAGGCGTAGCCAGCGGATTTACAGTCCGCCCCCTTTGCCGCTCGGGACATTCCCCCTTACCGATCAGACCCCGGCTTACAGGCCTGATATCAAAATTGGTTTCAAAAATAGGATTTGATCCAACTTTGCACCAACCGGTAAATGGTCAGCGTGGGCCGCTTTATGGTAGGCCATGGGGCGAGTGTCAACACGAAAAAGCAAATTGGCAGGGATCGGGGCCGATTGGCACCGGAAATCCCCTTCTAAATGCGCGCTGCCGCGCTTGCCAAGCCAGAGCCTCCGGTGCACAAGAAGAAAAGCCTCAAGCACGTGTTGCTCTGAAAGGCTTGGCCCATTTTCACGCATGAACGGAAAAATCATATGAAACAGGGGCGTTCCGGCCATTTTGGCAAAAAAACATCCGGCCAGAGCCGCAAATCCCACCCGGCCGATGCCAGCCCCTATCAATCCAGCGGGCGATTCTCGTCCCCAGAGCAAAGAACCCGCCCTGAAAGGCCTGAAACCGGGCTGGAGAGCGCCCGCCATGGCCGCTTGATGATTTTTGGACTGCATGCGGTCAATGCCGCCTTGGCCAATCCGCGGCGACGCTGCCACCGCCTCTATGCGACCGAGAATGCCCGCGGCAAAATCGATGTCAGTGCCTGCGCGTCCGCTCTGGAGACAGTGATCGTCAAACCCGAGGATCTGGATCGGTTGCTGGGCTCTGACACCGTGCACCAAGGCTGCGCGCTTGAAGCGGAGCCAATGGCAGGACTGGCACTTGAAGACCTTCAGCCCGAAGGGATTGTTTTGGTGCTCGATCAAGTGACCGACCCCCATAATGTCGGCGCTATTTTACGATCAGCCGCCGCCTTCGGCGTCAAAGCGCTGATCACAACCGAACGCCATAGTCCGCACATGACAGGCGTTCTCGCCAAAACCGCCTCGGGTGCGCTGGAACATGTGCCCTTGATTAGCGTGGTCAATCTGGCGCAAACGCTCACCACATTGAAAGAGATCGGCTTCTGGAGCATCGGCCTTGATTCTGAAGCCGAACATGATCTCAACGCCCTCAAACTGTCACCGCCCCTTGCTCTGGTGCTTGGCGCTGAAGGCAAAGGCTTGCGCCGTTTGACACGGGAACGCTGTGATCTTCTGGCACGGTTGGATATGCCGGGCCCGATCAAAAGCCTCAACGTGTCCAATGCTGCAGCCATTTGTTTGTCGCGATTGGTTTGGAATACAGTTTAAATCCAAATCCGACGGTCAAACGATTGATGTTTGACATTAGAAAAATCAATATGCAGTATAGATTATAGACTAAAGGAGGGATTACCGATTTGCTATTCCTCCCTAATCATTCAAGACTTACTTGTATATTGATTTGATACGTTGCATGATCGTATCAAATAAAAGACTAAACGTGCTGTTACAGCGCACAATAAAATAAACCCCACAGGGGTTATGAGGAAACGTAAAACCAAGTTCATCGAGCCACACGCGCCCGGTGAGATAGAGGGGAGAGTGTTTTTTTTAAGCTAGTCCGACACCATGATGCCACGCGGCACAACGTCACTCTTTGAGACAAAAGAGGGGATGTTTGGACCGATGTGATCATTTTGACGTCGTTACTAACTCGTAATGTTTAGTTGTTCGCGAACAAAGTAATCACCCCAATGTATCAAGGAAAGTCCGCATGAGCACGACAGATCTATCCCATGGCGCAGCCGCCCGACCTATGACCGCCGAAGAGCGGCGCGTTATTGTTGCATCCTCCCTCGGAACTGTCTTCGAGTGGTATGACTTCTATCTGGCTGGTTCACTGGCCGCTAACATCAATGCCAATTTCTTTTCCGGCGTGAATGAAACCGCTGGTTTCATTTTCGTGCTTTTGAGCTTTGCCGCGGGCTTTGCAGTCCGTCCTTTCGGCGCTTTGGTGTTTGGCCGTCTGGGTGATTTGATTGGTCGTAAATATACGTTCCTTGTGACCATGACACTGATGGGCGTTGCCACATTCGTTGTCGGTCTTTTGCCCAATTATAACGCCATCGGCATTTTAGCCCCCGTGGCATTTATCATTTGCCGCCTCATCCAAGGTCTGGCCTTGGGCGGTGAATATGGCGGTGCAGCGACCTATGTGGCCGAACATTCGCCGCAAGGTCGCCGTGGCTTCTACACTTCATGGATTCAAACGACGGCGACAGTCGGTTTGTTTGCCTCCTTGCTGGTCATTTTGGGTCTGCGCCTGACCCTGACACCTGAACAATTTGCTGAATGGGGCTGGCGTATTCCGTTCCTTGTTTCCATTGTCTTGCTGGCCGTTTCAATCTGGATTCGTCTGCAGCTCAATGAATCACCCGCCTTCCGCAAAATGAAAGAAGAAGGCTCGCTGTCCAAGGCACCGCTTTCGGAAGCTTTTG
>CAIJVU010000033.1 GCA_903824185.1 uncultured Hyphomicrobiales bacterium | reverse complement strand
TGGACAATACTCTCCAGCGAGATTTTCCGCTCGGCCATGCGTGTTGCAATGGCCGCCACAGCGCCCGGTCGATCCAAAACCGCCAAACGGACGTAATAGCCCCCCTCATGCCGCTGCATGGGGGCCCGTTCGGCTTTATCTTGCGCCGAAACCGGCATTCCGAAGGGAGAAACGGCAAAACCACGCGCCAAATCAGCCAAATCAGACATCACAGACGAGGCGGTTGCCATGCCGCCAGCGCCCGGCCCGACCAAAGTCAGCTCGCCAACCGCATCACCCGAAATCGAAACGGCATTGGTCACACCCATGACTTGCGCCAAAGCAAGACGTTTGGGGACCATGGTTGGATGCACACGTTGCTCAATGCCAGTGGCGGTTCGTTCCGCCACACCCAGCAATTTGATGCGATAGCCCAATTCATCGGCCATTTTCAGATCCAGCGGGGTAATAGCCTCGATGCCCTCGACATAGATCGAGCCCGCATCAATCTCGGTTCCAAAGGCCAAACTCGCCAACAAAGCCAATTTATGTGCCGTATCAAACCCACCGACATCAAAAGTCGGATCAGCCTCGGCATAACCCAAAGCCTGCGCGTCCGCGAGACAGGCATCATAAGTGAGGCCCTCAAGCTCCATGCGCGACAACATATAATTGCAGGTGCCGTTCAATATGCCGGAAATACGCGCAATGCTGTTTCCGGCCATGGCTTCGCGCAGAGTTTTAATGATCGGAATGCCACCGGCCACTGCCGCTTCATAATTGAGCGCAACCGAATTTTTTTCGGCCAATGCGGCCAATGCTGCGCCGTGTTTGGCAAGCAAAGCCTTATTGGCCGTCACAACAGATTTGCCAGCCTGCAAAGCCGCTTCAACCGCTAAACGGGCCGAGCCTTCATCCCCGCCCATCAGCTCGACAAAAACATCGAGTTGCGGGGATTGCGCCATCACGACGGGATCGTCAAACCATTCGAGACCATCCAAGGCAAAGCCGCGATCGCGCGTTTTGTCACGGGCGCTGACCGCCACCAAACGAAGCATGCGGCCTGTTGAGCGGCTCAAAGTCTGGCTCTGGCGCTCGATCAAACGCACCACAGAGCTTCCCACGGTGCCCAGCCCAGCTATTCCGATGCGCAATTCCGAATTCATCAAGAAAAATCCATTAAATCAATAGGTTGCAACACAAAGAAGCAAGGTGGAACTACCGGTGGGTGTCAAGGGTCACCACATTATGCAAGGTCTGTTCAGCCCCTTCGAAGAAACGGCGGATATTGCGTGCGGCCTGCCTGATGCGTTGCTCGTTTTCAACCAAGGCAATGCGGACATAATCATCCCCATGTTCGCCGAAACCGATACCGGGAGCGACAGCCACATCGGCTTTCTCGACGAGCAATTTAGAGAATTCAAGACTGCCCAAGGCGCGATAGGGTTCGGGGATTTGAACCCATGCAAACATCGAGGCTTCAGGGGCCGGAAAGTCCCAACCCGCTTTGCCAAAACTATCGACCAGCGCATCCCGCCGTTTTTTATAGGTATCGCGCATTTCATGAATGCAGTCTTCGGGACCGTTCAGGGCGGCAGTCGCCGCAACCTGAATGGGCGTATAGGCCCCGTAATCGAGATAGGATTTCACACGCGCCAAAGCCGCCAGCAAGCGCTCATTGCCGACCGCAAAACCCATCCGCCAACCCGCCATCGAGAAGGTTTTGGACATGGACGTGAATTCCACCGTCACATCCATCGCCCCTTGCACCTGCAAAACCGAGGGCGGTGGCTTGGTGTCATCGAAATAGACTTCGGCATAGGCCAAATCTGAGAGCAAAATCAGCTCGTGTTTACGCGCGAAAGCCACCAAATCCTTGTAAAAATCAAGATCAGCCACATAAGCGGTGGGATTGGCCGGATAACAGGTCACCAAGGCAATCGGCTTGGGGATCGAATGCATGACGGCGCGTTCCAAAGCGCGGAACATTTCCGTATTGGGTTCGGCAGGAACCGAACGAATCACGCCGCCCGCCATCAAAAACCCAAAGGCATGAATGGGATAGCTGGGATTGGGGACCAAAACCACGTCACCGGGCGCTGTGATGGCCTGCGCCATATTGGCAAAGCCTTCTTTAGAGCCAAGGGTTGCGACAACTTGGGTGTCTGGATTGAGTTTGACGCCAAAACGACGGTCGTAATAAGCCGCCTGTGCCCGACGCAGACCGGGCAGACCTTTGGAGGCGGAATAGCGGTCGGTGCGGGATTTGCCGACCGTCTCGACCATTTTCTCGATCACATGGCGCGGCGCGGGCAAATCGGGATTACCCATGCCCAGATCAATGATATCCGCGCCATTGTTGCGCGCCACTGCTTTAATGCGATTGACCTGTTCAAACACATAGGGTGGCAGGCGCTTGATGCGATGGAAATCATTCATAACCATAATCAGGACTTTCCCTTAAAATCAGGGGCTTTCAGGCTGTGCGAGATCATGTGCACCTTCTAGTCGCCCCTCCGGTTCCTGTCTGCAAAAAAATCAAAAAACAGGCCGGTCTATTCGTCAAACAGATCCAATATTGGTGAAAAGATTAAAGTTTCGTTGTGATAAGCCCGAAAAACCCAGATTTACACTCAAAAAACGCTTATTTGGCGCTTTCTTCGGCCTTTTTCTGCGCCCCTTCGAGCTCTTGTTGCAAGTTGGTGACGCCTTTGGGGTCGCGGATGGCGATTTTGCCCGCAGACGGGGTGACCCCGACCGCCATATATTTTCCGTCCGCCGTATGATGATTTTTAACAAAATCCTTGGCTTCGACCTCCGGCGTGGCCATTCCGGCCTTTTCAGCCAAGCCATGGAACATCATGTCCGGACCCGCGGATTGGCAGCCCGCAAGCGCCAAAACAAGCAGAAGCGAAGAAAAACAGCGCAAATTTGCACAAATTCGCATCAAGGGGGCCTCCGAAGGTTGCAGACAAAATCTGAAATTCATTGCATCATCATGTCACAAAGCAGGTTAATATGATGAAAACGCATTTAATCAAAGCTGAACAATATAACAACCAAAGGGAGGGTGGCTATGTCTGAGCCCGTCGTTCACGAGCAGGAGACCCAACTGCCCGATCTCGAGGCCCTGACAACCAACACCGCCGCCCTCATGGAAGGGCTCGGGCGCGCCACTGCCGCCTCCCTGAAGCCCTTGGAGGAAGGCAAAGCACCGGGCCAACCCCCTGAAGAATTAAGCGATATGGCCAAGACCTTCGGCGCGGTCATGGAAAATCTGACCGCCGACCCCGAAAAACTGGTCATGGCCCAAACGGCCCTCACCCGTGATTTTGTCAATCTATGGGCTGGAACCTTGAAAAAACTCGGCGGTGAAGCCGTCGAGCCCATCGCCACGCCCGATCCCAGTGATCGCCGCTTTAAAGATCCGGAATGGAATTCCAACCCCGTCTTTGATTTCATCAAACAAGCCTATCTGATCACCACCCGCTGGGCGGAAGACATTGTTCACAAGACCAACGGCGTGGATGATCACACCCGCCACAAGGCTGAATTTTATCTGCGGCAACTCTCATCGGCCTTGGCGCCGTCCAATTTTGTTGTCACCAATCCGGAACTGATCCGCGAGACCGTCAAGCAAAACGGCGATAATCTCGTGCGCGGCATGAAAATGCTGGCGGAGGATATCGAGGCGGGCAATGGACGTTTGAAACTTCGCCAATCTGACGACAGCAAATTCAAAGTCGGGGAGAATATGGCGACAACCCCCGGAAAGGTGGTTTTTCGCAATGATCTGTTCGAGCTGATCCAATATACGCCCACCACCGAAAGCGTGTTCAAACGGCCCTTGCTGATTGTCCCGCCCTGGATCAACAAATTCTACATTCTCGATCTCAATCCGGAAAAAAGTTTCATCCGTTGGGCTGTCTCGCAAGGATTAACTGTCTTTGTGATTTCGTGGGTCAATCCGGATGAGCGCCTCGCTGAAAAAAGTTTCGGCTCTTATATGAAAGAGGGCGTGATGACCGCCCTTGATCAGGTTGAAAAAGCCTGCGGCGAAAGAGAAGTCACGGCGATTGGCTATTGCGTGGGCGGCACATTGTTGTCGGTCACCATGGCCTATATGGCCGCCCATAACGATCATCGCATTGCCAGCGCCACTTTGTTTACGACACAGGTGGATTTCACCAATGCGGGTGATCTCAAAGTCTTTGCCGACGAGGATCAAATCAAACAAATCGAAGACCGCATGTATGCGCGCGGCTATCTCGAAGGCTCCAGCATGGCCAATGCCTTTAATATGTTGCGGCCCAATGATCTGATCTGGCCTTATGTGGTCAATGTCTATCTGAAAGGGCAAGCGCCCTTCCCCTTCGACCTGCTCTACTGGAACTCGGATTCCACGCGTATGCCTGCGGCCAATCACTCCTTTTATCTG
This sequence comes from uncultured Hyphomicrobiales bacterium, assembly GCA_903824185.1. Classification (GTDB taxonomy): domain Bacteria; phylum Pseudomonadota; class Alphaproteobacteria; order Rhizobiales; family Beijerinckiaceae; genus CAIYZJ01. The sequence continues at coordinate 9,550 of CAIJVU010000033.1, read as the reverse complement.
CGCAATTGCTATCTGGAAAACCGCCTGTCCAAAGGCGAGATGGAAGTCGAAGGCATCAAGCTCGACCTCTCGAAAATCAAAGCGCCGATTTATAATCTGGCGGCGCGCGAAGATCACATTGCCCCCGCAAAATCAGTCTTTTTGGGATCGCGCTTTTTTGGCGGCCCTGTTGATTATGTGCTGGCTGGATCAGGACATATTGCCGGCGTGGTCAATCCGGCTGAAAAACCAAAATATCAATATTGGACAGGCGGAAAAGCGGTGGGCACGTTGGACGACTGGATCAGCAAGGCGGAAGAACATCCGGGCTCTTGGTGGCCGCATTGGATCAAATGGATCGAGACGCAAGCGCCTGAAAAAGTGCCCGCCCGCAAACCCGGCGGCAAGCTCAAAACCTTGGCCGATGCACCCGGAACCTATGTGCGCATGAAAGCCTGAACCATCACACAAAAAAATATTTTTTGTGTACGTTCGCTTCAAAAAAAAAGCATCTCTTTCGAGATGCTTTTTTAATGTTCACACATTCCCATTCAGGCCTTAAACCATCACTTTTGTTTGGAAGTGCCGGTTGTAAATTGATAGGTCAAACCGACCGAAATAATATCAACCCGCGCATCCACTTTGGCATCCAGCGTGCCAAGACCAACCGCCCCCAAAGCAGGACTATAGCCGGTATTGGTTGGATCAATTTTCAAATGGTCGCCCAACATGAAAATATGCAGATAAGCGAGATCCAGCGACCATTGCGGAGCGATTTGGTAGGTCAGGCCCAGAGAGGCCCAGATGCGATTGAAATCAGGCAGACGTGCTGATTTCGAATTCAGGCCCAAGGGATTTTTCTCATAGGCCAAACCACCGCGCAGCAGTAAATCTGGGGAATAGCGATATTCTGTTCCAACAGACGTAAACCACGCATCGCGATAATAAAGCGGGATGGTTTGAAGAGCCGGATGCGCCTGTCCCGCCGTCCAACTGGCCACGGGCGAAGAGCCATTATTCGCATAAGACACAGAGGGTGCTTTCAACGTGCTCCATTGCACATATTCAAAAGCCCCCAATAAAGTCCAACGCTCATCAATCCCTTGTTTCAGGCCCAACGTGACACTTTGCGGCAGGCTCAAATTCAGCTTCACAGGCTGGTCAAGCGTGGCTGTAGCCAAAGCAGCACTGCCGCCGAAATTCGACGCCAAAGCAGCGCCCCCGAAGAAATTGCCTCCCAAATGGACTGCAGCCTCTGATCGGTAACCAATGCCGATTTCGGTTTGCGCCCAAGGCTTAAAGGTGGCCCCGAGAGAAAAGCCCAACGCCTCCCCATCCCCCGCAATTCCCAAGACAGACCATTGGGACGGCGTTGCATTGCCCGGAAAGGCACTGGAATAACGGGATGAAAAATTCAAATACCTGATCCCTGCCCCGAGACTGATCGTATCGGACAATCGATAGGCCAACATGGGTTCGACTTCGACCGAAGCCACCTTGGTGGTTGAGCCATAGGTCCGGCCAACATAAGACGCATCGGCTTTGGTTGATTGTCCGTAAGGAACAGACAAAGAAAACCCCAGCCACAGATCAGGGCTCAACCGATAGGTCATTTGTCCAGACGGCACATTGCCAATGATCCCGATATTGCCACTGGAGAAAGAGCCCCCCAAAAAATTGCTATAGGCGTTATAACCAGCACTGGTAGGAGGCTGATTTTTCATTTGCGAATAAGGAACAATCAAAGTGGAATTCACGCCCAGTTGGAGGCCGTCAAATTGTGTCAGCGTCGCCGGATTCCAAAAAATGGAACCAAGCCCCGCAGCCCCCGCTGCAGCCCCCGCCAGAGAGACCGCTTCCCCGGCTGCCGACACCTCCCGCAGTCCAAAACCACCGGCTAGCGCCCCTTTGACAGACAACATGCAGGGCGCCAAGAGAACACAAGACATCACAGCGAAAGAGCGAACTTTGTTTAGTTTTAATTTTTGAGACATTATAAATCCCTTTTGGATTAAAAACTCATGTAAAAAAACAATACAAAACAACAAAACATCAATTTAAAAATCATGTATTCTAATTTTTAAAAAATCAATACTCAAAAAGGCCACATTGATGATTTGAGATTTTATTTTTTTGGCAGGTCCGTTATGATTTTTTTGAATGCTTTTTTCTGCGCCATGACACACTGAAACGTCCGAAATAAAACAACAGGCTGTTCAGCACCTCCCTGCTTTGAGCGCAGCATCCATGCAAGCCGCTTGAGGCTCACACAAGAGGAAAGGCTTGCCAAACCAAGCAAGCCAAGCCAGAATTACATTTGTTGAAACACGGTTTTTATTCACAAAAAACCAGATCAGGAAGATCCATGAAACTTGTACGTTATGGCCAACCCGGCGCCGAAAAGCCGGGACTTGTCGACGGGGATGGAACAATCAGGGATTTGTCGGCTCATGTGAGCGATATTGCAGGCGCAGCCCTGCTCCCCGAAACCCTTCATAAAATTGCCGGTCTCGATGCCAAATCGCTTCCCGCGGTTGCAGCCGGAACACGTCTGGGTTCTTGCGTTGCGCGTCCCGGTAATTTCATTGCCGTCGGTTTGAACTTTGCCGATCACGCCGCCGAAACCAATAATCCCATTCCGGTGGAACCCATTTTGTTCAATAAGGCGCCCAATTGTGTGCAAGGCCCCAATGACGATGTGGTGATCCCCCCCGGTTCGGTGAAAACCGATTGGGAAGTGGAACTGGCTTTCGTCATCGGCAAGCCCGGCTACCGCATTTCCGAAAAGGATGCAGCCAGCCATATTGCCGGTTTTTGTATCTGCAACGATGTCTCCGAGCGTGAATATCAAATCGAACGCTCCGGTCAGTGGATGAAGGGCAAAGGCCTTCCAACCTTTGGTCCGCTCGGCCCATGGCTTGTCACACCCGATGAAGTGGGTGATTTCAACAATCTGAAAATGTGGTTGAAAGTAAACGGCGAATATATGCAAAACGGATCATCGAAAACGATGATTTTCCAATGCCATTACCTCGTCCATTACATTTCGCAATTCATGCATCTGGATACGGGCGATGTCATCACCACGGGCACACCTCCGGGTGTTGGCTTGGGCTTCAAGCCGCCTAAATTCCTGAAAGCGGGTGACGTCATGGAAGTCGGCATCGAACATCTCGGTGTCCAGCACCAGCACGTCAAGCAGGGCTAACACCCTCAACAATCAAAGAAAAAGGCCGCATCATGCGGCCTTTTTTATGTCTAATAACAAAAGGGATTAAAGACCCAGCATCAATTTCAGGTTCTGGACAGCCGCGCCCGATGCCCCTTTGCCCAAATTATCCAGTTTGGCCACCAATACCGCCTGCTGATAGCGATCATGGTGATAAACGCGCAATTCCATCTGATCGGTATCATTCAAGGCTTCGGCTTCGACACGCCCCGCTTTGATACTGGCATCCCCCTCTGCAACCACTTTGACCAATGAAGCGCCCTGATAGGCGTCAGACAGACAATGATGGATGTCTGCAGCGGACACCTTTTTGGCCAAAGACGCGAGATGCAAGGGAATGGACACCAACATGCCTTGCCGGAAATGCCCGACCGAGGGGACAAAGATGGGGCGTGCTTTGAGCGCAGAATACAGCTGGATTTCAGGCACATGCTTATGCTCAAGGCCCAAACCGTATAATTCAAAATTCGGGGCCTGACCGCTTTCATGCTCCGCGATCATCGACTTGCCGCCGCCTGAATAGCCGGACACGGCATTGATCGACACCGCATGATCGGCCGCCATAATCCCCGATACAATCAACGGACGCAGCAAGGCGATCGCGCCGGTGGGATAACAGCCGGGATTGCTCACGCGCGGTGCCTTGCGAATGGCATCGGCCTGCTCTGGGCTCATTTCAGCAAAGCCATAGGTCCAATCCGCCGCGGTCCGATGCGCGGTCGAGGCGTCTAATAAACGCGGTGCGGCGTCGCCCAATTCTTGCGCCAAAGCAACCGTTTCCTTGGCAGCCTCATCAGGCAAACACAAAATCACGGCATCCACTTCGGCCATCAAAGCTTTACGCGCGGCAGGATCTTTGCGCTTGTCGGGATCAATGGAGCGGACGGTCACACCGACGACAGACTGCAAACGCTCGCGGATACCGAGCCCGGTCGTGCCTGCTTCACCATCAATAAACACTGATTTGGCCATCAAACCCTCCATCACCCGCAAAAAGCCGCACGATCAATTCCATGTCTGATGCGGTGCGCGTCCCGTGAAGTCAAGTCACGCAAAGCCTGTGGGAGATAAATCTTGGCATAGTTGCTGCATTGCAACAAATGACGACCGGTGCTCAGGTCGTATCCATTGTTAGGAGAGTTGAATGTCCGTTGAAGAAACACACGCCTCCCCTGTTCCGCGTGCATCCCGCTGGACGCAATTGGGCTTGGGCCTCATTGCCATGATGGCGATCTCAAGTCCCCAATATGTATGGACTTTATTCGTTAAACCCTTTCAAGCCACCACCGGTGCCGCATTACCGGCGATCCAGATTACCTTCTCATTGCTGATCGTCTTGCAGACATGGTTGTCGCCTCTGCAAGGCTTTTTGGTTGAGCGGTTCGGCGCCCGCTTTTTAATCACACTTGGCTGTCTTTTAAGCGGCGTGGGCTGGATCAGTTCATCACAGATCACCAGCCTGACCGGTCTCTACCTGACCTACGGCCTTTTTTGCGGGATCGGAACCGGAATTGTTTACATCGGCATTGTCGGTTTGATGTTGAAATGGTTTCCAGACAGGCGCGGCTTTGCAACAGGGGTTGTGGCCGCTGGATATGGATTTGGAGCCATTCTCACGACCTTCCCGATTGATGCGATGATCAAATCATCGGGGTATCAGTCTACCCTTTTGACATATGGCATCATCTTGGGCGGCATCGGTGCGCTTGCAGGCCTTTTCATGCATGCGCCGCCCGCTGATCATCACGAAGTACTCAATATGGAATCCGTCCCGCAGGTGGCGGATGTCGGCCCCAAAGTCATGCTGAAAACACCATTATTTTGGTTGCTCTTTGTCATGATGACCATGATGTCAACAGGTGGGCTGATGGTGATTTCCCAATTTGCGCCGTTCATGCGTGATTTTGGTGTGGCAGATGTCATTATTTTCGGAATGGCGGCTTTGCCATTCGCCTTAACATTTGATCGCATTACCAATGGATTGACGCGGCCGTTTTTTGGATGGGTCTCGGATAAAATTGGGCGTGAAAATACCATGCTCATTGCTTTCTCACTGGAAGCGGTTGCCGTGTTTCTGATGCTGTCCGTGCGTGATAATGCGCTGCTCTTTGCTTTGATGTCGGGCGTTGTCTTTTTTGGCTGGGGTGAAATTTTCTCGCTCTTCCCCTCCACCCTCACCGATACGTTTGGATCCAAAAATGCCACGACCAATTATGGCTTTTTATACATGGCCCAAGGCATTGGTTCGGTATTGGGCGGGCCGATCGCTGCCGCCATGCATGATGCAACAGGCAGTTGGCAACCGGTGTTTTTTACCATCATTGCCATGGATGCGCTGACAGCGCTTCTCGCCTTTTTTGTCTTGAAGCCCATGCGTAAAAACTATCTTTCCCAAAGCCATACGCAGGTCTAAAACAACAAGCATATCGATGGTCTCCGGTCTTGCATGCGGAGACCATCCTTTTTAGGGGGAGGAATATCATGTTGCATACCGCGCGCGCCCGTCGAGGCATGGTCACAAGTCCGCATCATCTCGCCAGTGCCGCCGGATTGCGGGTACTGCGTGAAGGCGGCAATGCCATCGAGGCCACCTTGGCCATGGGGGCCACTTTGGCAGTCGTGTATCCGCATATGAATTCCATCGGCGGTGACGGTTTCTGGATTGTGGCGCGGCCCGATCACGCCCCCATCGCCATCGATGCCTGTGGTGGTGCGGCCCAAGCAGCAACGCCCGATTATTATGCCCGACTGGGTTTGAAAGCCGTTCCGTGGCGGGGTCCGCATGCGGCTAATACCGTTGCCGGTACTTTGTCAGGCTGGGCGGAAGCCAAAGCCATCAGTGAAGAATGGGGCGGCACCCTCCCCTATGGCCGCTTGCTGGAAGACGCCATTGATGCCGCTGAAAACGGTTTTCCCGTCACACGGAGCCAGCAGGATTTAACCCAACAAAAATGGGCGGAACTCAAAGACCAGCCGCATTTTGCGGAAACCTTTTTACATGACAACCGCGCCCCCATCGAGGGCCATTTGATGCGTTTGCCCCAGCTTGGCAAAACATTGCGGCACATTGCCGACAAAGGGCCTTTGGATTTTTATCATGGGCCATTGGCGCATCAGATTGCGCAAGATCTCAAAGCGGTGGGCTCGCCGGTTTCCTTGCATGATTTGGCACAGCATCAAGCGCAACGGCGCACACCGCTTTCGGTCAAGGTAACAGGCGCAACCTTGTTTAATTTTCCACCCCCGACGCAAGGGCTCGCCTCCCTTCTCATCCTCGCTTTATTTGATCGTTTGCAGGTGACAGAGGCGGAGACTTTCGCGCATCTTCACGGCATGATCGAGGCCACCAAACAGGCCTTTCTTCTGCGTGATCGCTATATCGGTGATCCCGCCAGCATGACGGTTGACGCGCAGGATTTGCTCGATCCCACCAAGCTTGATCGCCTCGCCCAAACCATCGATCGCAAGACCGCACTGGCATGGCCGCGTCCTGCCGAATTGGGCGATACTGTCTGGCTCGGCGCCATTGATCAAAACGGCTGTTCTGCAAGCTTTATTCAAAGCATTTATTTTGAATTTGGCTCGGGCTGCGTCTTGCCGGAAACCGGTTTGGTTTGGCAAAATCGCGGTGCGAGTTTCCAATTGGAGGGAACAGGTCCGCGCGTCATCGGCGCGGGTAAAAAAACCTTCCACACTCTCAATCCGGCCATGGCTTTATTCGATGATGGACGTCGAATGGTCTATGGCACGATGGGCGGCGAAGGACAGCCGCAAACCCAATCCGCTGTGTTCAGTCGCTACGGATTTTTCAACCAGCCGCTTCAACAAGCGATCACAGCGCCGCGCTGGCTTTTGGGAAAAACATGGGGTGAAAATTCTGTCTCTCTCAAGCTCGAAAACCGCTTTGATCCGTCCCTTGTGCAAGCGCTGCGCGAAGCAGGGCATGAGATCGAAATGCTGGAGGATTTCACCTCCACCATGGGCCATGCGGGTGCGGTGGTGCGCCATGACAATGGTGTGTTGGAAGGCGCATCCGATCCGCGCAGCGATGGCGCCGCTTTGGGGTTTTAAGAGACCCAAAATTCCCAAGAAAAAGCCCGCTTGCGCGGGCTTTTTTGATTGTTATCGTGAAGGATAAATTCACGCCATATGGGCACGGAACGAATGCGCATCCGCCATGGCCCAAGCGCGGGCATAGGCCTCATTCGTGGTGCCTTTCAACAATTCACCCTCTTCCAAACTCGGATAGAGATCAGCAAAGGTCACGACCTCTTTCGGAGAAATCCGGCGGGAAATATGTTGCTTATGGAATTCGGTCGGATGCTCAAGACCTGCCGCAGCCGTCAATTCCGACAAAGCATGCAATGTCGAATTATGGAACTGCGCCACACGCTGGGCTTTGTCAGGAACCACAAGCGCGCGCTGGCGTGATGGATCCTGTGTCGCAACCCCTGTGGGGCAGCGGTCGGTATGGCAGGATTGTGATTGAATGCATCCAATCGCAAACATGTAACCGCGCGCCGCATTACACCAATCAGCGCCCAAAGCCATGACACGAACCATATCGAATGCAGAGGCAATTTTACCACTCGCACCCAATTTGATCCGATCCCGCGCACCAATGCCCACCAAGGCATTATGAACAAAATTCAGGCCCTCGCGCAAAGGCTTGCCAAGGTGATCCATGAATTCCATCGGTGCTGCACCGGTCCCGCCTTCAGAACCGTCCACCACGATAAAATCGGGGTAAATTCCGGTTTCCAGCATGGCCTTACAAATAGCCAAAAACTCCCATTCATGGCCTAAGCACAATTTGAAACCGGCTGGTTTTCCGCCCGACAAGCGACGCATTTCACCGATGAACTGCATCAGTTCAACAGGAGTTGAAAAGGCCGAATGGCTGGAGGGCGACACACAATCCTGACCCATTGGAACACCACGGGTATCAGCGATTTCCTGCGTCACTTTTGCCGCGGGCAACACACCACCATGTCCGGGCTTGGCGCCTTGGGACAATTTCAGTTCCACCATTTTCACTTGCGGATGCGCAGCGGTCTTGGCGAAATGTTCAGGCGAGAAGGTGCCATCGAGATTACGCGCGCCGAAATAGCCGGAACCGATTTCCCAGATAATGTCGCCACCACCCCATTTGTGATAGGGGCTGAAGCCGCCTTCGCCGGTGTCATGCGCGAAATGGCCAAGCGCCGCGCCTTTGTTGAGGGCCATAATGGCATTGGGTGACAAAGCGCCAAAGCTCATCGCAGAAATATTGAACATCGATGCATTGTAAGGTTGGGCGCAATCCGGACCGCCAATGGTAATGCGGAAATCATCCGGCTTGGCATCGGTTGGCTTTAAAGAATGATTGAGCCATTCAAAGCCTTCCGCATAGACATCATAATTGGTGCCGAAGGGACGCTTGTCCAAAACGCCTTTGGCGCGCTGATATACAACCGCGCGCTTGTCGCGGGAAAACGGCATCGAATGCTTTTCGTCTTCGAAGAAATATTGCCGCATTTCAGGGCGGATTTCTTCCAGCAAAAAGCGGATATGCGCCGCAATCGGATAATTACGCAAAATGGCATGATGGGTCTGAAACAAATCATGCAAACCAACCAGCGAGAAAAAACCGCCAACGGCACACAGCACCATCAAAACAGGATTGAGTGGCAAATAGGCAAGGCCTAGCACAGAGCCAACGAATAAAGTGATTGCGAGTGTTAAAACCATAAAGCGTGGCTGAAACGGTAATAGTAAAATTGACATCGATAAATTCTCCACTCCCCCAAAGACCTGCAAAGATCCGCAAATATGTCTGACCTTTGGTATTGAAAAACACTTTCATGAAACTTTGAAAACAAAGCCCTGAAAGCGAGTCCCCCAATCCAAAGAAAGCCTAAATGGCAGTGAATATGCGCAAACTCTACCGTTTCAAGCTAACCAACTCTGCGACGAGACACAACTATTGATATTGCGCCTTCGAGGCTGCAATTTTTAAATCGTACCAGAATCACTGTGTTTTTGCGCACAATGACGCAACGCAACAATTTAGGTTTTGATCCGATGCGCATTCATAAATCACACCGTTCCAAAGCGCGCGAGGTGCGGATCGGGTCGCGTATTGTGATGACAGAAGGCTTGGAGACCCGATTTTGGGGTGATTTCTACCACCACGCCATGAATATCAGCTGGCCTTATTTTTTCATTTGTTGCGCAGCATTTTTTCTCACCATCAATTGTTTCTTTGCTTTTCTTTATGGATTTGGGGAAGACCCCATCGCCAATATCAGGCCCAATCATCCCGAAGATTTGTTCTTTTTCTCGATCGAGACACTCGCCACT
>CAIJVU010000032.1 GCA_903824185.1 uncultured Hyphomicrobiales bacterium | reverse complement strand
TGGTTAATGTGCTGATGGCGGGACCCGATTTTCATTCATGATGACCACATCGCCCTTCTGGACACGACCAAGCAAAACGCGCGACCGCTCCTGCAATAAGTCCTGATCAACATGTTGTTGGCGCAAAGCATCCACGCGAAGCTGCCAGCGGTCTTTTTCAACCTGCAAACTGTTGTAGTTTTTCTCGAGCTCGGAAAGGGTCTGCGAGAGGGCCTCCCGCGATTCAATGCCGCGATTGCCGTTATGCGCGTGATAAATGAAATAGGCCGACATGCTTCCAGCCAGCGCATACAGGCCCAGCCATAAAAAAAATCCCTGGAAGCGTCTTCTTACAACCATACCCCTATCTTGCAGCATAAATGGTTGAAGAAGTGTTATCAGCCGTGAAAACACCTGAACCCCTGAATTTCCTAGAGATAACAAGAAGAACCGCGCGGTCAGCACTGGTCTGACAACGCGGTTAAAATCACATCTTATAGGCTCAACAAGAGGTTAGCCGCGCAAAGCCTTCAACGCATGATGGCCTGCATAGCGTGCCTGATCACCCAATTCCTGCTCGATCCGCAATAATTGGTTATATTTGGCGGTCCGGTCAGCCCTTGCGAGCGAGCCGGTTTTGATCTGGCCGCAATTGGTCGCCACCGCCAAATCGGCAATGGTTGCATCTTCCGTTTCGCCCGACCGATGGGACATCACAGCCGTATAGCCCGCCCGATGCGCCATATCGACCGCAGCCAGTGTTTCGGTCAGGGTGCCGATCTGGTTGACTTTCACCAGAATGGAATTGGCAACCCCTTGTTTGATCCCTTGAGAAAGACGGGTCACATTGGTGACGAACAGATCATCGCCGACAAGCTGGCAGTGATGGCCAATGGCTTGGGTCAACAAGGCCCAACCAGCCCAGTCATCCTCGGACATGCCGTCCTCGATCGAAACGATCGGATAGGCCTCGGCCAAACGGGCAAGATAGGCCACTTGATCCTCAATGGAGCGGACTTTTCCTTCGCCTTCATAGTGATAGGCGTTGTTTTTGAAAAACTCGGTTGCGGCACAATCAAGCGCCAGAACAACATCGCGCCCCGCTTTGAAGCCTGCACTCGCAATGGCCTGCATCACGAAATCAAGAGCCGCCTCGGCACTCGGCAAATTGGGCGCAAAACCGCCTTCATCGCCCACATTGGTGTTATGACCGGCCTTTTTCAGGGCTGATTTCAGCGTATGGAAGATTTCGGACCCCATGCGCAAACCTTCGCTGAAGCTCGAAGCCCCCACCGGCATGATCATGAATTCCTGAAAATCAATGGGATTGTCGGCATGCATCCCGCCATTGACGATATTCATCATCGGCACGGGCAGAATACGGGCTGAGGTGCCCCCGACATAGCGATAGAGCGGCATAGCGCGTGCATCGGCAGCGGCTTTGGCCACGGCCAGAGAAACCCCCAACATGGCATTGGCACCCAAGCGGCTTTTGTTGGGCGTCCCGTCAAGCTCCAGCATGGTTTCATCGATGAGCGTCTGATCTTCGGCATCAAGCCCTTCCAGAGCCTCGAAAATATCATCATTGACATTAGCAACGGCTTTCTCAACGCCCTTGCCGCCATACCGGCTCTTGTCGCCATCACGCAGCTCGACCGCCTCATGCGCACCCGTCGAAGCACCGGAGGGCACCGCAGCACGCCCCATCGAGCCATCTTCCAGCGTCACATCCACTTCAATCGTGGGATTGCCGCGACTGTCCAAAATCTGGCGGGCGATAATGTCGACGATCTCGGTCATGGCGAAGCCTTTCTCTGTTAGACGATGTGCGGACTAGAATCTCGCACCCATTCTCTCTGGTGTTTACGCTTTTTGTGGCCCCGTGCAAGTCAAGATGGGGGTCAAGAAGCCTCGACGAAAGACCATATTCTGCGCTAGAGAGACAGATAAGCGGTAAATCACAGACATGATGAAGAGATGACAATGCAAAATCAGACCCTTGAAACCCTGCATCTGGGCAAAGACTCACATCTCCCCGCCTCGCCGGACACGGCTGTGTTAGATCGCGTTCCCAATCCCCATCAAGGCACTCCCTATCTCGCGCGTTTTACCTGTCCGGAATTCACCTCCATCTGTCCGGTGACGGGACAGCCCGATTTCGGCATTCTGGTGATTGATTATCTGCCCGGCGCTTGGTTGGTTGAATCCAAATCCCTGAAACTCTATCTGGGCGCCTTCCGCAATCACGGCGCTTTTCATGAGGATTGCACCGTCAGCATCGGCAAGAGACTGGTGGATTTATTGCAGCCCGACTGGTTCCGCATTGGCGGTTATTGGTATCCGCGCGGCGGGATTCCGATTGATATTTTCTGGCAGACCGGAGCCCCGCCCGCCACTCTCTGGATTCCGGATCAAGGCGTTGCGCCCTATCGGGGGCGTTAGGCTTTCGCAACCCGATCAAAGGCTTGCAATCGGGCCAACAAAGCTTCCATCTCGGGCAAGGGCACCATATTGGGGCCGTCTGAAAAAGCCTCGGCCGGATTGTCATGGGTCTCGATAAAAAGACCAGCTACCCCCACCGCAATCGCGGCTCTTGACAGCACGGGCACAAATTCGCGCTGCCCGCCCGATGAGCCACCCTGCCCGCCCGGTTGCTGCACGGAATGGGTCGCATCAAAAATAATCGGTGCGCCGGTTTGCTCCGCCATCAAAGGCAGACCGCGAAAATCCGTCACAAGCGTATTGTAGCCAAACGAGGTTCCGCGCTCGGTCACCATTACATTCAGATTACCCGCGCCGGTGATTTTTTCGACAACGTTTTTCATATCCCAAGGGGCAAGGAACTGCCCTTTTTTGACATTGATCACCCGCCCTGTTTCGGCAGCGGCAATTAGCAAATCGGTTTGGCGACATAAAAAGGCAGGGATTTGCAAGACATCGACCACCTCTGCCACGGGTTTGCAATGCTCCCGCTCGTGAATATCGGTGATCACCGGCACATGATGTTTGGCCTTGATATCGGCAAAAACCTGCAAGGCCTGATCGAGCCCGATCCCGCGGCGGCCAGAGGCCGAAGTGCGGTTGGCCTTGTCAAATGAGGCTTTAAAAACCAAAGGGATCGAGAGTTTTTTGGTGATCTCAACCAGCGCATCCGCCATGAACAGGGCATGATCGCGGCTTTCCATGGCACAGGGGCCAGCAATCAAGGCAAAAGGCAAAGCATTGCCAAAGGCCACAGAGCCAATGGTTACGACGGGATGGGGCTTGTTGTGTTTCATGGCAAAAACCTAGGCGTTTTAACGCCGTCAAACAAGAGCCGTAAAGCGGATGGCCGTGCCATAGGCGGCATGGGCCGGAACAATCAGACTACCATTGATCTCATGAAAAGGAATGGCAGCTTCAACCAGTTGGGACCGCAAAGCATCCAAATTCTCAACACTCACCGTGAAGGCTGCCAGTTGCGCCTTTTCAGGGAGATCATGCGCGCCGTAAAAATACGTAAAGGCAGGTTTGGTATAGAGATGGATCGCGCCACGCGTAGCAAAACTGATACTGGTCGAGGTCGCGCTATAATCCCGCAAGCCCGTAAAATGCGACATGAATTCAGCATGATCGGACGGATTATCGGCATAAAGAGCGATATCGGTCAGCGCTTTTGCGTGGTTGGGATGGGATTGCGCGGTCTCATTCCAGAAATTTTCGGGGAAATGATGCTGGCAGACAAAATATCCGATCTGCGGGGCTTGGATGTCCCGGGCAAAGGCCAATGAAAAGGCCACAGTCACAGCCGATCCGTCCGGCCGTTGACCCTGCCGTTTGAAATCGAAGGGGGCAAAACCGCCAATGCCGCTTTTTGCAAAATCGTCCCGATCCCGTTCGGCATTGTCCGATGCCAGAACCAGCATCGCAAAGCCTTCGCGTTTGGCGAGATACCCTTTAATAAAGGCCCCGAAGGAAAACACCGTGCCTTGATGCGGAACGATCTCCGCATTGTCCCCGATCGTGATCAGTTCCAGAAAAATATGAGGAAACTGGACAATGCGGTTTTCGGTTCCCCAAGGGTGGCGATTGCGCGCACCGACCCGGAAGCCAAGCTTTTCATAGAAATGACCCGCGGCATCAAGGTCGTGGACCGCAAATACCAGATGATCAATCCCGCGTGGCTGCATCCGTGTTAAACCAGACGGCTTTGTTCGACTGCAGCGGCGATGAAGCTTGCAAACAAGGGATGGGGTTCAAAGGGGCGGGATTTCAATTCGGGATGATATTGCACGCCAATAAACCAAGGATGATCTTTCATCTCGACGGTTTCGGGCAAAAGACCATCCGGCGAGACACCGGCAAACACCATGCCCTTTTCTTCAAGGCGGGCGCGATAGGCCATATTGACCTCGTAACGGTGGCGGTGGCGCTCCTCGATATCCTCAGAGCCATAGATTTTGGCGATATGGCTTTCATGACCCAGACGCGCTTTGAACGCACCAAGGCGCATCGTGCCGCCGAGATCACCGCCTTGCGCCCGAATTTCGAGCTCATTACCCCGCATCCATTCGGTCATCAGACCCACCAAAGGCTCTGAGCAAGGGCCGAATTCACTGGAATTGGCCCCTTGAATACCGGCGAGCGAGCGCGCGGCCTCGATCACCGCCATCTGCATACCGAAACAAATGCCGAAATAAGGCACTTTATGGGTACGGGCGAAACCAGCCGCTTTGATTTTTCCTTCCGCGCCGCGTTGCCCGAAACCGCCTGGAACCAAAATACCATGCACATGTTCAAGATAGGGCGAGGGATCGGCTGACTCGAAAACCTCCGACTCGATCCAGTCCAGCTTGACCTTGACGCGATTGGCAATCCCGCCATGCGCTAAGGCCTCAATGAGGGATTTATAGGCGTCCTTCATGCCGGTATATTTACCAACAATCGCAATGGTCACTTCACCTTCGGGATTGTGGATCCGCTCTGAGACAGCATCCCAGCGACTCAAATCAGGCTTGGGGGCTGGCTCGATGCCAAAGGCCGCCAAGATTTCTTCATCCAGACCCGCTTTGTGATAGGCCGCCGGGACATCATAGATGGAGCCGACATCCAAGGCCTCGATAATGGCGGTTTCGCGCACATTGCAAAACAAAGCCAGCTTGCGGCGCTCTTCGATCGGAATCTCACGATCGGATCGGCACAGCAAAATATCCGGCTGAATCCCAATCGACCGCAATTCCTTGACCGAATGTTGGGTCGGCTTGGTCTTTAATTCGCCAGCGGTGGGGATATAGGGCAACAAGGTCAAATGCACATAAACGGCATGACCACGCGGCAAATCATTGCCCAATTGGCGGATGGCTTCAAAAAACGGCAGGCCTTCAATGTCGCCAACGGTGCCGCCGATTTCCACAAGCACGAAATCATAGCTGTCATTGCCCTCAAGAACGAAATCCTTGATGGCATTGGTGACATGGGGAATGACTTGAACAGTGCCGCCGAGATAATCGCCGCGACGCTCTTTCGTGATGATGTCCTGATAGATGCGGCCAGTGGTGATATTGTCGGCTTTGCAGGCAGGGCGTCCCGTAAAACGCTCATAATGGCCGAGATCCAGATCGGTTTCCGCGCCGTCATCGGTCACAAAAACCTCACCATGCTGGTAAGGACTCATCGTGCCCGGATCAACATTGAGATAAGGATCAAGCTTCCGCAACCGGACTGTGTAACCACGAGCTTGAAGAAGAGCACCAAGAGCCGCTGAAGCAAGCCCTTTGCCCAAGGAGGAGACCACACCGCCTGTTATAAATACATATCGCGCCATGGGATTTTACTCTGTCTATTACCAAATGATTCGAGAAGAACTGATCAGAGATCAGGCACCGAAAATCCACATTTATTTCTCAAAGAAAAAGGCCGGAAAACCGGCCTTTCGGAAATAATATGGTTTAAAATCAACGACTATTGGGGACTTGGGGGCCCGTCGGTGCTTTTTGATCGATCTGCTTCAACTGATCCAAAACGCCGCCTGCCGGTGCCGATTGTGACGGCAATTTGCTGGCAGCATCATCGATCACCGAACGGGGCTTGCTGGCCGAGCTCGCCAAAACCGCCAAGGCAATGCTGGTCAGGAAGAAACAGGTTGCCAGAATGGCCGTCGCACGGGTCAGCGCATTGGCTTGGCCACGACCGGTCATGAAACCGGACAAGCCGCCACCACCGCCGCCCAGACCGCTCAACGCGCCTGAGTCAGAGCGCTGCAACAAGATGACGCCGACAAGGGCCAGCACGATCACCAAATGCACAACAATCAAAATCTGCTGCATTTTAAATCCGTTTTAGACTGTTTCAGGCTCAAAGAGCAGGAAGGGCGGTCAGGACCGCATCACGATGGAACTGGCTCTAGCATGGCATTCACGCCAATGAAAGACCCTAAACCCCATGCAAAATCGCGACACGGGCCCAATTTAAGCCAAAGCAGTTGCAATAGCCATAAAATCCGCGGCTTTAAGGCTGGCACCCCCCACCAAAGCGCCGTTGACATGGTCGAGTGCCAAAATTTCACGCGCATTGTTGGGTTTCACGGAACCGCCATAGAGAATACGCACCTCACTGCCCGCCGTCTTGCCGAAAACCCGTTTCAAATCAGCGCGGATCGCGGCATGGACTTCCAAAATATCGGCATTGGTGGGGGTCAAACTGGTTCCGATGGCCCAAACCGGCTCATAGGCAATGACCAGTTTTTGCGGATCTGCTTGCGCGGGAACAGAGGCTTTTAATTGCCGCCGCACCACCGAAATCGCCCGCCCAGCGTCCCGCTCTGTTTTCGTTTCCCCAATACAAACAATGGCTTGCAGGCCGACATCCATCGCAGCCTGCGCCTTGGAGGCAATGGTGGTGTCCCGCTCTTTATGGTCGATCCGGCGTTCGGAATGCCCCACAATCACAGCCGTAGCACCGGCATCAAAGATCATATTGGCAGAGACATCCCCCGTATGGGCGCCTGAATATTTCTCGTGGCAGTCCTGCGCGCCGATGTGAATGCCAGTGCCCCGCGCCATTTCGGCAGCAAGACCCAGCACAGGAAAGGGCGGGCAGATCATCAAATCCGTGATTTTACGCAATTCCGGGGTAAAATGGGCACCCATGATGCCTAATTCCGACAAATTGGCCCGCATTCCGTTCATTTTCCAGTTGCCGGCGATCAAAGGTTTTGGGTGTTGCGACATTGATAAACTCCTTGGAAGAACCTTCGATAGCAAAGCATGCGCTCTGGTCAACTGCTCAAAATGCTGGTTTTGCAAAAATCTGGACTTTCGTTCAGTGCTTTTTTGACGGATCCCAAATCAAAGAATTGGCAAGGGGATTGCCCAGCCTGTGCGCCCTGCGATCATCCGTTCATTGGACGAACCAAAACAAAGCGAAAAAACAGGACAAACAGGCTCTATCTGTGCTAGCAGCACCATTCCAAGCGGTTATTTGGCGTTATTTCCAGCCCGAACAAACCCTCTCTATCTCGTCAAGCAATGGAATTTTTACTCATGTTGGATGGATTTCGTAAAATCGGGAACTCACTTGTCGGACGTCTCCTGACCGTACTTTTGTTCGGGATGTTGATTTTCAGTTTCGGCATTTGGGGCATCGGCGACATGATCCGCAATTTCAACGCCAATGCGATTGCCAAAATCGGCACGCAGGAAATCGGCGTGCTGGAATTTCGCGCCGCCTATCAAAACGAGATCCAATCCATTTCCAACCGCATCCGCCGCAACCTCAGCTCGCAAGAAGCGCTGGCTTTTGGTTTGGACCGGCGTGTGCTGGACCGGATGATCAACGAGAAAATTCTCGATCAATTCATCACCGACTGGAAGCTGCAATTCGGACAGGACGCGATAGCCAAAGCCATTTTGACCGACCCCAATTTTGCAGGCGCTGACGGTAAATTCAGCCGCGCCTTGTTTGACGAAGCCTTACGTCAAAGCGGTTATACCGAAGACGGTTTTCTGGCCGGTCAGCGCGTGGTGTATCTGCGCGGACAAATCGCCGAGGCCATGGCAGGCAGCATGAGCGCGCCCCCCTCCATGATTGCCATGTTGCATCGCTACCGTCAGGAGCAACGCAGCATCACCATGATGACGCTGAAAGCCGAGCCCGCCGCCTCCATTGCAGCGCCGACGGATGTGCAACTCACCGCGTTTTTCAATGAGCGCAAAGAGACCTTCCGTGCGCCGGAATATCGCAGCTTTACCTATCTGACCTTACGACCCGCGGAACTCGCAGCCAGCCTGCCCGCCAGCGAAGACGAGGCGAAAGCTGTTTATGAAAAAACCAAAACCACGCGGTTCCAGACAAAAGAAACCCGTGGCGTTCGTCAGCTTGTGCTCAATGATGCCGACAAAAGCGCCAAGGCCAGCACTGCCTTGAAAGAGGGCAAATCCTTTCAAGATATTCTGTCGCTGTTGGCGATCAATGAAGCCGAAACCAATCTCGGTGTGATTGATCAAGACGGCATTGCCGACCCCGCCTTGCGCGAGGCCGTGTTCAAAGCCGCTGCGACGGGCATCATCGGTCCGATCGACGGACGCTTCGGCAAAGTGCTGGCTGAGGTCTATGTGATCAATCCAAGTGTCGAGACGGCTTTTGCAACCGTTGCTGCTTCCTTGCGTCAGGAATTATCCGTGCAAAAAGCCCGCGAGAAAATCCGCGAGATCCGCGAACAGATCGAAGACCAGCGGGCTGCGGCCAAACCTTTGGCAACCATTGCGACCGAGCTTCATTTGAAGGCCGTTCAAATTGCCGAAAGCGATGCAACGGGACGCGACGGCAAAGGCGCATTGCTTGATATGATTGCCGAACCGCAAGCGCTGCTGCCTGCCATTTTCAGCAATGAAGTGAATGCCGATACGGATGTGCTGGCAATCCGCGACGGCAGTCTGATCTGGTTTACGGTTGACAGCCTGACGCCCTCCCGCGAGCGCAGTTTTGAAGAAGCAAAAGACGCCGTCAAAGCGGCTTGGCTTGATGACGAGCGTGTGCGTCTGCTGTCGCAAAAAGCCAGCGATGTGGTGCGCGCGATCAATGGCGGCAAGAAAATCAATGCAGTGGCCAGTGAACTCTCACTTCCGGTCAAAGGCCTTGCCAATCTGACCCGCCAGACACCGGCGCAAGATTTGGCCTCAACCGTTGTCTCGCAGGTGTTTTTGACACCTGTGGGCCAAGCCGCATCCGCCTTGGGGGATGCCAGTGACGAACGTGTGATTTTTGTTGTCGACAAAGCAAGCCTTCCGAAAATGGAAGAGGCCAGCGGCAAAACATTGGCCAATGAAGTTGCCTTGTCGCTCAGCGATGATGTGATTGCACAATTGATCAGCGACACCCGCACCCGCATCGGTGTCACCATCAATGAACCCGCTTTGCAAGCTGCGACCGGAAAGACCAATTGATGAATGCGCAGGCTTTACAGCCAGATTTCGAAGGGTTCGCCGAGCACCATGCGAAAGGCGATGCGCATCTCGTGATGACGACGCTTGTCGGTGATCTCGAAACACCGGTCTCAGCCTTTATCAAATTGCGCAGTGCCTTTTCCGGCCCGAGCTTTTTGCTGGAATCGGTGGAAGGGGGTGCGGTGCGCGGCCGTTATTCCATGATCGGTCTGCGTCCCGATGTGATCTGGCGTTGTCAGAACGGGAAAGCCAGTCTCAATCGCTCGGCGCTGCAGGAGGCGACGCATTTCGAGGCCGAAAAACTCCCCCCCCTCGAGTCCTTACGCGCCTTGTTAAAAGACTCTGCTTTGCCGATGCGCGATGACATGCCGCCGATGTCGGCAGGCCTGTTCGGCTATCTGGGCTATGACATGGTCCGCGAGATGGAACAATTAGCCAAGGCCAAAGCCGATCCGCTGGATTTGCCCGATGCCATCATGATCCGCCCGACCGCCATGGTGATTTTTGATGCCGTGAAAGACACAATCTCAGTGATTGTGCCCGCACGGGTGCAGGCCCATGAAAATGCGCGTTCGGCCTATGAGAAATGCGTTGACCTCATTGAACAAGTGACGCTGGCGCTTGAATTGCCCCTACCCCATCAACGTCGCAGCGATGTCAGCGCCTTGGCCATGATCAATCCGGTCTCCAATACCAGCGAGGCCGACTATCAAGCCATGGTTGCACGCGCCAAGGACTATATTCGGGCGGGTGATATTTTTCAGGTGGTGCTGTCGCAACGCTTCGAAGCCAAATTTGATCTGCCCGCGCTCGCTTTGTATCGGGCTTTGCGTCGCGTCAATCCCGCGCCTTATTTGTGCTATCTGGATTTTGAAGAATTTCAGGTTGTGTGTTCTTCGCCTGAAATTCTGGTCAAAGTCCGCGATGGCAAAGTGACGATCAGGCCGATTGCTGGCACAAGGCCGCGCGGTGCAACGCCTGCGCAAGACGAGGCTTTGGCGCAAGAATTATTGGCCGATGAAAAAGAACGGGCCGAACATTTGATGCTGCTGGATCTCGGACGCAATGATGTGGGCCGCGTGTCTGAAATTGGCACGGTTGATGTCACCGACAGCTTTTTCCTCGAACGCTATTCGCAAGTCATGCATATTGTTTCCAATGTCGAGGGACGGCTGCATCACGATTATGATGCGTTGCAGGCATTGGCGGCTGGTTTTCCGGCAGGCACCGTGTCGGGAGCGCCAAAAATTCGGGCCATGCAAATCATCGACGAATTGGAAAAAGACAAGCGCGGCATTTATGCGGGCTGCATTGGCTATTTCGGCGGCGATGGCGATATGGATACCTGCATTGTCTTGCGCACAGCCATTGTCAAAGACGGGGTGATGCGGGTGCAAGCGGGTGCAGGCATTGTCTATGACTCTGTGCCTGAGAATGAACAGCAAGAATGCGTCAACAAGGCCAAGGCTTTGTTTCGGGCTGCCGAAGAAGCGGTGCGCTTTGCAAGCCATGCCCGCCGCGGACAATAAAAAAGACAGGACGAAAGACTTAAATTGAGAGACGAGTGACTGACGAGACAGACCATGAAACTTTTGCTGATCGATAATTACGACAGTTTTACATTCAATCTCTATCATGACCTCGGCGAGCTCGGGGCGGAGATTGATGTGGTGCGTAATGACGGCATCAGCGTCAACGAGATTGCCCAGCGCCAACCCGATGCGATCGTTCTGTCCCCCGGCCCCTGCACGCCAACAGAGGCCGGTATTTGTCTGGATGTGATCACCCAATTGGGCGGGCTTATTCCGATGTTTGGTGTCTGTCTTGGTTTGCAGGCCATTGGACAGGCGCATGGCGGTGCGGTGATCCGCGCGCCTTTGCCCGTGCATGGCAAATTGGGGGTGATCCATCATCAAGGGCAAACGATTTTCCGTGGCATCAATGGCCCGTTCAAAGCGACCCGCTATCACTCCTTGATTGTCGCGCGTGATAGCTTGCCTGCCGATTTGGACATAACGGCGGAAACCGCTGACGGCTTGATCATGGGCCTGTCACACAAACGCCACCCCATGCATGCCGTGCAATTTCATCCCGAAAGCATCAGTTCGGAACACGGGCTTCACATGATGAAAAATTTTCTTGATCTGGCCGATGACTGGAACAAGGGACCGCGTTTCAACACACCCCACCCTTTCACCCGCAGCTAACGCTTATTTCGGAACGAGACTCTTATGGATCAATTCAAACCCATTATAGCCAAGATCGCGACCGGCAGCCCGCTGAGCCGGAGCGAAGCCGAACATGCCTTTGGCGTCATCCTGTCGGGTGAATCAACACTTGCGCAAACCGGTGCCTTTTTGATGGCGCTGCGGGTACGCGGCGAAACGGTGGATGAGATCACCGGTGCTGCCACGGCCATGCGGCAACGCATGGTGACCGTCACAGCCCCGAAAGAGGCGATTGATATTGTCGGCACCGGTGGCGACAATTCGGGCTCGTTGAAT
Organism: uncultured Hyphomicrobiales bacterium; assembly: GCA_903824185.1. Taxonomy (GTDB): domain Bacteria; phylum Pseudomonadota; class Alphaproteobacteria; order Rhizobiales; family Beijerinckiaceae; genus CAIYZJ01. Next base: position 4,147 of record CAIJVU010000032.1, on the reverse strand, counting down.
ATTTCAACGCTGGCTGCCTTGATTACAGCGGCCTGCGGTGTGCCCGTGGCCAAACACGGCAACCGCGCCGCCTCTTCGAAATCCGGATCCGCCGATGTGCTGACAGCGCTGGGGGTAACCGTTGGGCTGGATGTCAAAGGGCTTGAGCATTGTCTGGATGCTGCCAATGTGTGCTTCATGTTCGCGCCAACCCATCATGCCTCGATGCGCCATGTCGCGCCCGTGCGGGTTGAATTGGGCACCCGCACCATTTTCAATTTGCTGGGCCCTTTGAGCAATCCCGCCGGTGTGAAACGGCAGGTGGTGGGTGTGTTTTCACAATCATGGGTCGAGCCCTTGACGCATGTGCTGAAATCTTTGGGCTCGGATCATGTCTGGGTTGTGCATGGCTCGGACGGGCTTGATGAAATCACCAATACCGGCCCGACTTTTGTGGCAGCCTTGCAAGACGGTGTGATCTCCACATTCAGCGTCACGCCGGAAGATTTCGGCTTGAAAAAAGGCAAGGCCGAAGACATCAAAGGCCATGATGCGGCCTATAATGCGAAAGCCCTGCAGGACGTGCTTGAGGGCAAGCGCAATGCCTATCGTGATATTGCCGTGATGAATGCTGCAGCCGGTTTGATTGTTGCCCAAAAAACCAAATCTATGAAAGAAGCCGCCGACATCGCCGAAGCAGCGATTGATGACGGACGTGTCAGACATGGGCTGGATGCTTTGATCAAAGCCTCAAAGGGCCACAGCGCATGAGTGACATTCTCAAACAGATTGAATACTACAAGCGCGAGGAAATCGCTGCCGCCAAAGCCCATCTGTCTTTTGATGAAATCAAGAGGCGGGTGAAAGATTGCGGCCCCGTGCGCCCCTTTATCAAAGCCCTGCGCCAGCACCAAAGCGAGGGTCGCGCGGCATTGATTGCCGAGATCAAAAAGGCAAGCCCCTCCAAAGGCCTGATCCGATCTGATTTTGATCCCGCCACTTTGGCACAAGCCTATGAGCAAGGAGGGGCATCCACTCTGTCGGTTTTGACCGACACGCCCTCCTTTCAAGGGTCACCCGAATTTCTGACTGCCGCGCGGCGAGCCTGCACTTTGCCTGCTTTGCGCAAGGATTTTTTGTATGACATTTATCAAGTCTATGAAGCGCGTTTGTGGGAGGCCGATTGCATCTTGATCATCATGGCCTCGGTTGATGATCCGCTCGCGCAAGACCTTTATGCCTGTGCGCGCGATCTGGGCATGGATGCGTTGATCGAGGTGCATGATCAAGCGGAGCTGGAACGCGCGTTAAAACTCGATGCCGAAATGATCGGGATCAACAATCGTGACCTTCGCAGCTTTGTCACGGATCTCGCGGTTTCCGAACGCTTGGCGCCGATGATCCCGCCCTCCAAACTTTTGGTCGGCGAGAGCGGCATCGCAAACCATGACGATGTCAAGCGGTTGCAACGCTCCGGCATTCATACGTTTCTCGTCGGGGAAAGCCTGATGCGGCAAGCGGATGTGACGCAAGCCACGCATGATCTGATTTTTGGTCCACAGACCGCCTGAGGGGGAACAGCCGATGAGCCGATTAAGTCATCTCGACGAGACAGGCGCGGCGCATATGGTGGATGTCGGCGACAAGCCCTTGACCAAACGCGAGGCGGTGGCCACAGGGCATGTGCGCATGGCCCCTGAGACGCTCGCTATCATCCGCAATGGCGATGCCAAAAAAGGCGATGTCTTGGGCACGGCGCGGCTGGCCGGTATCATGGCGGCCAAGCGCACGCATGAATTGATCCCGCTGTGTCATCCGCTGTTGCTGACGCATATTGCGGTGGAGATCAGCGAAGACGAGGCCCTGCCGGGATTGCAGGTCAAGGCCGTGGTTGCCGTCTCGGGGCAAACGGGGGTTGAAATGGAAGCGCTGACCGCCGTCTCGGTCTGCTGTCTGACCATTTATGATATGGTGAAGGCGGTGGATCGGTCGATGGAAATCGGTGCGATTGTGTTGCAGGAAAAACAGGGCGGGCGCTCCGGTTCTTTCAAGCGCTGACATTTAGTCAAGGGGATGAGCTGATGGCGTTGCTGGCGGTCGAAGAAGCGCTCTCGATGGTTCTGGCTGCAGCGCGTCCCATGCCGTCCGAACGCGTTGATCTGATGGGCGCTTTGGGGCGGGTGACAGCCTCCCCGCTCAGCGCCTTGCGCACCCAGCCGCCCTTCGACGCTTCGGCCATGGATGGCTATGCCATGCGCGCGCAAGATCTTCACACCGGCGAGCCTTTGCAGGTGATCGGGGAATCGGTCGCGGGTCAGGCCTTCACAGGCACCCTCAAACCCAAACAGGCCGTCCGCATTTTTACCGGCGCGCCCGTGCCCGAAGGGGCGGATACCATCGTGCTGCAAGAACATGTCACGCGATCGGATAACCAGATCATCCCGACAACCGACAAAGACCGGCTGCGCCACATCCGCAAAGCGGGGCTTGATTTCACGACAGGCGATCCCTTGATCCGTCAAGGCAGCGTGCTGTCGCCCGCCGATATGGCACTGGCCGCCGCGATGGGCCATGTCACACTCCCCGTGGCCTGTCGGCCCAAAGTGGCCATTCTCGCCAATGGGGATGAATTGGTCGCGCCCGGTGAGCCTTGCGGGCCCGATCAGATCATTGCCACCAATCAATTGGCGATTGCCGGCATGACCTTGCAGGCGGGCGGCGAACCCTTGCCGCTCGGCATTGCACCCGATGATTTGGGCACATTGTCGGCGTCTGTTCAATCAGCCATCAATCAAAAAGCGGATTTGTTGATCACGCTCGGCGGTGCATCGGTGGGGGATCGGGATCTGATCCGGCAGGTGCTGGAACAGCAGGGCATGACGCTGGGCTTTTGGAAAATCGCCATGCGACCCGGCAAGCCGCTGATTTTCGGATCCATCGGCTCCATGCTGGTGTTGGGATTGCCGGGCAATCCCGTCTCTTCCATCATCTGCGCAAAATTATTCATGGTGCCGCTCATCAAACATATGCTCGGCCTGCCCGCCCCCGACGGGGATGGCACCGAACCCGCGATTTTGGGTTCAGATCTTCCCGAAAACGATCTGCGGCAGGATTATCTGCGGGCGCGCTTGTCCCGCGACCCCGCAACCGATCAATGGGTCGCAACCCCCTTTACCCAACAAGATTCCTCGATGTTGCGGGTGATGTCGCAGGCGCAAGGGCTGATCCTGCGCAAACCCTTTGCGCCCAAAGCAAGCCAAGGCGATCTTTGCCGGATCCTGCCTTTGTAAATCGGTTTGTTTATCTTTTGTTGAGCATTTTATTGACTTCTCACTTGAAGAACAGAGCACGAACAGCTATAGATTGTTCGCCTTTTGTTTTGCCGATTCTCATCGGCCCCAATTTGGAGCGATTGCCCCGTGCTCACCCGCAAACAACACGAGCTTCTTCGTTTTATCCAGCAGCGCCTGCAAGAGGACGGTGTGCCGCCCTCCTTCGACGAAATGAAAGAAGCGCTCGATCTGCGCTCGAAATCGGGCATTCATCGTCTGATCACAGCGCTGGAGGAGCGCGGCTTTATCCGCCGCATGCCCAATCGCGCCCGCGCTTTGGAAATTTTGAAATTACCCGAACAAGCGGTTCCCAATGGCGTGCCGCGTGGCCGCTTCAACCCCAATGTCATTGAAGGCTCGCTGGGGCGGGTCCGTCCGGTGGCCAATCATCAGCCCGCTGCCAATGACGAGCCAGCCTCTGAAATTGTCTCCATTCCCGTGATGGGCCGGATTGCCGCAGGCACGCCCATCAGCGCCATTCAAAACCGCAGTTCCACCATCAGCCTGCCCCCCGATATGCTGGGAAGCGGGGAACATTTCGCACTTGAAGTGCGCGGTGACTCGATGATCGAGGCGGGCATCAATGACGGCGATACCGTGATCATCCGCAAACAAGACAGCGCCAATAACGGCGAGATCATTGTGGCGCTAATCGATGACGAGGAGGCCACGCTCAAGCGCTTACGCAAACGCGGCTCCTCCATTGCCCTTGAAGCCGCCAATCCGGCCTATGAAACGCGCGTGCTCGGCCCTGACCGCGTGCGCATTCAAGGCCGCCTTGTCAGCCTGTTCCGCCGCTATTGATCACGCCGTCACGGTCTCTTGCGTGATGCCAT
>CAIJVU010000031.1 GCA_903824185.1 uncultured Hyphomicrobiales bacterium | reverse complement strand
CTTTGTCCGATCATTGTCCGATCATTGGCCCGCCATCTCTATAAAGGGGCTGTTTTGGGTCTCCCCTTTTTCTCTGGCCTTGCGTATATAAAGGCCCATGGTTTCGATCTCGATTTCCCGCGCTGCCTTTCATGCCAAGGACGCCATGCCGAATCTCGGTGTGCTGCCTCCCCTTGCTTTGCAAAGTCAGGGTCTGCCCTTTGACCGGCGTTCGGTGAACAAGCGCTGGCTTGCCGCCACCGCCCTTGTCGGGCTGGGGGGCGCGGCCATGTTGGGGCTCGCGATCCTGGCATCCGTGGATCTCAAGACGATTTCGGCCTTCCTGCCGGAACTGGCCGGCCCGGAAACCCAGCGCGAGGCGCGGGTCTTTGACGGTTCGGCACAAAAGGGCGACCGTCTAGTACCGTTGATCGACAATGTCTCGGCCCGCCAGATCGTGCGGCTGCCGACCCCGATCAAAATCGGTGACCGTGAAATCATGCGCTTTAGGCCTTATGTCCGCGTTTCCACCAAATTGGCGGTCAATCTTTCAGGCGCTGTCGGCAATATCCCCACCTTCAATCCGCAAAAGATGTTTGCAGCGGGCGGACCGGAAGTCGACAGGCTGGATCGCAGCGAACAGCCTTTGGTGCGCGCCGATGAAAACGAGGCCTATGTGCAAAAGCGGCCTTTGGGCCCCACCAGCGATCCGCAAGGCGCCTATCTCAGCCTCAATGATTTGCAGATCGAAGATCAGGTCGAGGAGGTCCGGTTGGCGGCTTTGGCTTCGGCCCGCCTCACCAGCCTGACACCCGGCGCGATTCTGGCGCCGCAACAAATGCTGGCGCGCACTTTGCCCTTGGGCGGCAGCGATCCGAACACGGCCCGCCGCGAGGCTTTGTCCGACACCACCTTCTCCAATATCCGCGTGACGGTGGCGCCTGAAAATGTCACCACCGTGCCCATGCGCTTTATTAAAGGGCCGGATGCCCCGCCGCCCAGCGAGAAATTCATCATCGCCAAACGCAATGACACCTTGGTTGGCATTTTAGAGGCCAATGGGATTGCGCCGGTTGACGCCCGCCATGCGGTTGCCACCATCGCCTCGAAAATCAAAGACGGCATCATCCGTGATGGCCAGAAACTCAAACTCCTCACGCAGCCCAATGAGACCAAAGCCAGTCCGAATGCGCTGCTGCGCGTCATAGTCTATGACGAAGAGCGCGCGCTGGCCGCACTCGTGCGCAATGACAAAGGCCAATTCATCACCATCGCGCCGCCGGTCTCCGCGCAACCGACACCAACCCAAAACGCCCGCCGCAACAATAATGACGATGAGGGCAATGGCGTTTCGATTTACCAGAGCCTTTATGAAACAGGCGCGCGCAATGATATTCCGCGGCCGGTCATTGAACAATTGATGAAAGTCTTCTTCTTCGACATCGATTTGCAAAAAGAAGTCGATGACGGCGACCAGATCGAATTGTTCTATAATGATGATGACGAGCGTGATGCCCGCAAGGAGGTGCTGTTTGCAGCGCTGACCATCGACGGCGTTACCAAGCGCTATTACCGCTTCCAGAACAACAGTGACGGCACCATCGATCATTTCGATGAAAGCGGGCGCTCGAACCGCCGCTTCCTGATCCGCAAGCCCATCACCGAAGGCATTTTGCGGTCGGGCTTTGGTTTGCGCTATCATCCGGTCTTGCATTATTCGAAAATGCATACAGGCGTTGATTGGGCCGACAAGATCGGCACGCCGATCATTGCCGCGGGTGACGGTGTCGTCATCAAGGCGGAATGGGATTCAGGCTATGGCCGCCGCGTCGAGATCCAGCACAATTACAATTTTGTCACCACCTATAATCATTTGTCGGCCTTTGCCGCGGGCATCAATGAAGGTGTGAAGGTCCGGCAGGGTCAGGTGATCGGTTATCTCGGCAATTCGGGCCTGTCGACCGGCCCGCATTTGCATTACGAGGTCATGGTCAATGACAATTATGTCGATCCGCTGAGCATCAAACTGCCGAGCAATAAAGAGCTCGATCGCGCGCAAATGGCCGAATTCAAACGCGAGCGCGAGCGCATCGACGATTTGCTCAAGCAAACCGTTGTGACAAGCTCAGCACGCTGATCACGCCTCAAAGCCCAGCAACCGTCTGATCTCCCGCGCTGACAAGCCCTCCGCACGCCATTGCCGCAAGGGTTTGGACAATTTGCTTTTCGACAGCTTCTGCCCGTCTTCATCCGTGATCAGCCGATGATGGTAATAAACCGGCGATGGCAGGTCCAACAAAGCCTGCAACAGCCGGTGCAGATCGGTCGAGGCTTCAAGATCCTGCCCGCGCACCACATGGCTGATGCCTTGCAACGCATCATCCACCACCACCGCGAGATGATAGCTTGCGGGAATATCTTTGCGCAGCAAAACCACATCGCCCCAGCGCTGCGGTTCGGCCACCCGCTCGAACCTCTGCCTCTTTTCATCCAGACAATGGATCATCAAAGGCGCATCGATTGTTGAGAGTGCGCGCGCCATATCAAGCCGCCAGGCAAAAGGTTGCTCCGGATCAAGCGGGGTGTGGCGACATAAACCCTGATGCAGCGGCGCTCCGTCGGGGTCGCATCCCGCCCCGCTCTGCAAAGCCTGTTCTTTGATGTCTTTGCGCGTGCAGGAACAGCGATAAAGCAGTCCCCTGTCGATCAAAACTTGCGCCTTGGTCTGATAAAAATCGAAATGCTGCGATTGCACCCGCACCAAGCCCTCATAATGAAGCCCGAGCCAATCGAGATCCTCATGGATCGCCGCAACAAAGTCGGGACGGACGCGGCCCTGATCAATATCCTCGATGCGCAGCAAAACCTCACCCGATAAAGCCTTGGCCAGCCGCTCATTGGCCAAGGCCGAAAAAGCATGACCCAGATGCAAATATCCGTTTGGTGTGGGCGCAAAACGAAACAACGGTTGCACAGACTGATCCCCCAAGGCACGATGCGCCATATCATCATAGCGCGCAGAAGGCGAGGCATGTCAAAACTCATCCGCACCAAACAGGCGCTCGATCAGGCCGTCACCGCCCTTTTTGAACACGCCCCCTTTCTTTATCCGCTTTATGAGCTGACCGGCCCTTTGCCGCTTCGCCATCACAAGCCGGGCTTTATCGGCCTTGCCCGCATGATTGTCTCGCAACAGGTCTCGGTGGCCTCCGCCCGCGCTATTTGGGCACGGGTCGCGGCCCGTTATCCGGCTCTCTCCGCCGATGACATTTTGGGTGCGAGCGACGAGGATTTGCGCGCCTGCGGTCTGTCCGCCCCCAAAATGCGCACTTTGCGGGCCATTGCCGAGGCGGTGTCAAGCGGCGCGCTGCCGCTCGCAAAACTGGGCCGCATGCCCGCCGACAAGGCCCATGCCTTGATGGTGCAGGTCAAAGGCATCGGCCCATGGACAGCGGATCTCTATCTGTTGTTTTGCATCGGCCATGCCGACGCCTTTCCCGCAGGCGATCTGGCGCTTCAGGAGGGCCTGCGCATGGCCTATGAACTGGAGGCGCGCCCCACCGCCCAAGAGCTTGAGGCCTATGCCGAGGATTGGCGGCCCTATCGGGGCATTGTCGCGCAATTGCTATGGGCCTATTACGGGGTCATTAAACAGCGCCAAGGCGTCCCCAGCTGAGCCCGCACCCAGGAGCCCCACGGCCCGCAAAACCCCTTTTCCTCACAGCAAGGCTTGATCTTGCCTGAGATTTTATGGTCAAACCAGCGCAAAGCCTGCTGTCTCGCGTGATTGGAGTGTTCCCATGAGCCGTCCCGAACGGTCCCGCCGAAGCGATTACCGCCATTTCACCCCGCTCACCACGCGCTGGGCGGATAATGACGTCTTCGGCCATGTCAATAATGTCATGTATTATAACTGGTTTGATACCGCCATCACCGGCCATTTGCTGGCCAAGGGATTGATGGACCCAATGGCGGGCGATGTGCAGACACTGGTGGTGGAAACCGGTTGCAGCTATTTTTCCAGCGTCGCCTTTCCCGACAAGATTCAGATCGGCATTGCCGTGACGGATCTCGGCACCTCCTCCATGCGCTATGCCATCGGGATTTTCCGCGAGGACGAGGATCTTGCCAGCGCGCAGGGTCATCTGATCCATGTCGCCGTGGCCCGCGCCACCGGACGGCCCGTGCCCTTGCCGGACGTGATGCGTCATGGGCTTGAAACAATCAGGCGGTAACAGGACCGTAGCGCCCTGTTGTCCCTGCCTCTTCCCTGTTAGGATGTTGATATGACCCAAACCCGTTCCCCCTCAGACGCGCCCTGCCTGCCCCCGCAACCACCCTGCGGGCCTTTGCCCCGCCATCAAAGCGTGGCGGTTGATATCGAGGGCATTCGTGTGGGCGGGGGCGCGCCGATTGTCGTGCAATCCATGACCAATACCGACACCGCCGATATTGACGCGACCGTCAAACAGGTGATGGCGCTGGCCCGTGCCGGATCGGAACTGGTGCGCATTACCGTTGACCGCGAGGAGGCCGCCACTGCCGTCCCGCATATCAAAGAGCGTTTGCTCAAGCATAATGTGACGGTTCCGCTGATCGGTGATTTCCATTATATTGGCCATAGTTTGCTCGCAGCCCATCCCGCTTGCGCCGAAGCCCTTGCCAAATACCGGATCAATCCGGGTAATGTCGGCTTTCGTGAAAAGCGCGACCGGCAATTCACCGCCATTGTCGAAATGGCCATTCATTACAACAAGACCGTGCGCATCGGTGCCAATTGGGGATCGCTCGATCAGGAATTGCTGACCGACTTGATGGATCTCAATGCCAAAAGCGCCGCCCCGCTTGATGCCCGTGCCGTCATGCGCGAGGCCATGGTGCAATCAGCCGTGCTGTCGGCGGATCGTGCGGTCGAGATCGGCCTGCCCAAAGACCGCATCCTGCTGTCAGCCAAAGTCTCGGCGGTGCAAGATCTCATCACCATCTATCGCATGATTGCGGAGCGCGCGGATTATGCGCTGCATCTCGGCCTCACCGAAGCGGGCATGGGCAGCAAGGGTATTGTTGCCTCTGCGGCCGCCATGGGCGTGTTGTTGCAAGAGGGCATCGGCGACACCATCCGCGTGTCGTTGACCCCCGAACCCAATGGCGACCGCACGCGCGAGGTCAAAGTCGCGCAAGAGCTTTTGCAGACCATGGGCTTTCGCACCTTTGTGCCGCTGGTGGCCGCCTGCCCGGGTTGCGGACGCACGACCTCGACCGTATTTCAGGAATTGGCGTCCGATATACAGACATGGATTTCCGACAGCATGCCGGAATGGAAAAGTCGTTATGCCGGTGTTGAAAATCTCAATGTCGCAGTGATGGGCTGTATTGTGAACGGGCCGGGCGAATCCAAGCATGCCGATATCGGCATTTCCCTGCCGGGCACCGGCGAACAGCCGGTGGCGCCCGTTTTCATCGACGGTGCCAAAAGCGTCACGCTGCGCGGCCCCACCCTCGCCGCCGACTTCAAACAGCTCGTCGCCGACTATATCGAAAAACGCTACGGAACAGCGTGAGGCCTGTTGGCCGGTCGCTTCATAAAAAGCGTAAGGCCTGTTGGCCGGTCACTTCATATAAAGCGTGAGGCCCAATCATTTCCCGCGTCATTGCGAGCAGCTGCAAGCCGCGCGGCAATCCAAGT
>CAIJVU010000030.1 GCA_903824185.1 uncultured Hyphomicrobiales bacterium | reverse complement strand
ACCGGGTTGGTGATGAATGTTCATCTCTTCAGGCATTTTGCTGCTTATCTCTATCTTAAGGCCAATCCGGGGCATTACGAGCCCGTACGCCAACTCTTGGCGCATAAGGATATTGCAACAACCATAAGGTTTTATACCAAACTCGAACAAATCGAGTCCTTCCGCCAATATGACAGCGTCATCGACAATTACCGCAAGGATGTGACCTATGCATCATAATCCTTCCACCTATCGCGCTCACTCCCTGCCCATTCACAAATGGCCCATTGCTCATCAAGAGGCCTGGCATCAAGCTTTTAAAAAGCAAGGCCTCTTTGCTAAACCAAATGCTGCCACCAAATGGCGTGACCACTCGGTCGCAAAAACACAAAAAGGCAATGGTATCTGGCTCAACTGGGTGATGACGCGATCAGGTTTATCAAATGAAGCTTTTCTGAGCAGCAAGCCTGAAGATCTGGTCACGCGTGATCATGTCCAAAGGTTTATTGATGACATGGCCGCATCAAATTCAACCATGACGATCTACAATCGTATTCAGGAACTGTACGACACGATTACCAATATCACGCCGCATATGCCCAAATCAGATTGGGTTTGGCTCAAGGCCGCATGGCAAAATTTGCGCAATGATGCGATCCCCGTGCGCAACAAACTACCAGCCCTCAAGGAAGCCGACCAGCTTGAAGCACTGGGTTTAAAGCTGATGCATGAAGCAGAAACTGCACCAAAGCGCCATTATCGTCGCAAGGAAGGCCTGACCGACCTTCAACGCGCGCTCATATACCGCGATGGCTTGATCATAGCACTCCTGATCCGACGCCCCTTCCGCATCAATAATTTTTACGCCATGACGATCGGGACTAATTTCCTGATTGAGGAGACTGGCATCACATTCGATTTTCAAGCCCGCGAGATGAAAGGTAAACGGTCCATGACCGTGCCCTTCCCCTCCAAGCTTCTGCCGTATCTTGAGCGCTATATCCACCACTATCGGCCGATTCTGTTGACCACATCAGCAAAAGCTAAGGCTGTGCCAGCACATTCATCCGGCATCGATGCATTATGGGTTTCACGCGACGGATCGGCATTGACACAAGGCCCCCTCCGGGTTGCCATCAAAAACCGCACCGAGCAGGAATTTGGCCTTCGCATCCCGCCTCACTGGTTTAGAGATGCCTCCGTCACCACGCTCATCCGCGACAAGCCAGAATCAGCTAAAATCACAGGCGCCATTCTCGGTCATACCGACCACACTATCGTCCAGAAACACTACAACCAATCGCAAATGATCCACGCATCCCGCATTCATTATAAAAACATCTGCGAACTTTTCGAACAGTCAGCGTCAGACGCTATAGCCTGAACAGGAACATCCCATGCATGCCGTCATATACGCCCGTTACTCATCCGACCTGCAACGCGAGGCCTCAATCGAGGATCAGGTTCGTGAGTGCACCCGATTAGCAGAACGGCTTGGATATCAAGTAATTGAAGTATTTTCCGATTCCGCCATTAGCGGATCGACAGATAACCGCCCTGGGCTTCAAAAACTTCTCACTTTCGTGAATTCTGGATTGGCCGATATTGTCATTGCAGAGGCACTTGATCGAATTTCACGCGATCAAGAACATGTTGCTGGTATCTTTAAAAAAGTTTCTTTTGCACAAGGAAAAATCTACACAATCGCCGAAGGTGAGATCAGCGAACTTCATATTGGGCTGAAAGGAACAATGAATGCCTTGTTCTTGAAAGATCTTGCCGAGAAAATTCGTCGCGGCCAAAAAGGTCGCGCCATCGCGAAGCGATCACCTGGTGGCCTGCCATATGGTTATGATGTTATTCGGCGTTTTGCCGATGATGGCAAGCCTGAGTCGGGTCTACGCTCCATTAATCAAGAGCACGCAAACGTTATCAAGCTTATTTTCACAAAGTATGCGTCAGGAATGTCAGGCCGCAGCATCGCAAAATTACTCAATGAAGCTGGCATTCCCTCGCCTCGCGGCGGTTTGTGGAATGCGACAACAATTATCGGCAACCGTGCCCGGCGGGACGGCATTCTTTGGAATGAGGCCTATCTAGGAAAGATTCTCTATAATCGCCAAAAATTTTTGAAAAATCCAAAAACAGGAAAACGTATTCCACGTATTAATCCTCAAAAAGATTGGATTGTCGTTGAAGCGCCCGAATTACGTATTATCAGCGACGGCGAATGGGCCACTGTTCACGACCGTCTCGATACGCAAAAGTCTCTTCCGCTTGTTAAGAGGCGTAATCCGAAGCGACTTTTTTCGGGGCTTATTCAGTGCAGTAAATGCGGCGGACCAATGACAATCATTGGCGAGGGTCGCATCGGTTGCTCTAACCATCGCGAGCGAGGTAGTTGCTCGAACAATAAAAAGATTTCGATTGAGCGAGTTGAGAATACGGTTCTGGATGGCATCAAAGAACAGATGTTACAGCCCGCATTGATCGAAGAATTCGAAGCGGCTTTTCATACGAAGATGAAAGAACTATCGGCCGCAGACAACACGTCAGTAACCGAATATGATCGGGCGGTTCAAACTGTGACGCAGCAGATTGAGAAAATTGTCGACTCCATAGCGGTCGCTGGACCCTTACCTTCTTTGACGACACGGTTAAAAGAACTTGAGGCCAAGAAAGAAAGCCTGCTTCGGAATAAACCGATCCATTTTGCAGGTCTTGATGTCGCGATGCCGAGCAAAGATATGACATCAGCATATAAAGCCCGGATAGAACGCTTCCAAGAAAGCCTCAATGCTGACCCAGAATTAAAGATAGAAGCTGCTGGACAGCTCCGCACCTTAGTTAAAAGCATTGTAGTTCATCCATTGCCAGAGAAAGGCCACGCAGCACTTGCAATAACTAGCGATATCAGTGCTTTAGCGGTTTTAAATCAGCCTAATCAAAAAACCGCTGTATCGATGGTAGCGGAGGAGGGATTTGAACCCCCGACACAAGGATTATGATTCCTCTGCTCTGACCAACTGAGCTACTCCGCCCCACATTGCGCATTTCACGCAAATCATCGGGCCGCACCGTCTGGCACGAAAGTCGATGCGGGATATAGGCGCCCAGCCTTGATGGTGTCAAGCGCTCTCACCCTCCCCCGCTCCTGCCAAGCGGCATTATTTTGCCTGACAGGGTCGGTTTTGAACCAAAATCGTCAAAACATGGCACTTTTCATCAAGAAAGGGGAGGCATCAGCCGGCCAGCCCGCTCAAAACCGTGAGAGGCTGCCAAATTTTCATGAAAACCGGGCTTTATGTAGTTTTTTGATGGCTTTTCGGCGTTTCAGGCTGCATGGACCGCTGACGGGGAGACCACGTCCAACGCCTTGCGGGTGATGGTGCCGCCGCCCAAGACACGCGCCTGATCCGCGTCCCCGTCATAAAAGACGCAAGCCTGACCGGGCGAAACGCCCATTTCGCCCGCCGATAATTCAACCTCCGCCTGCCCGTCACGCCAATAAAGCGTTGCGGGCTGCGGGGGACGCGAGGAGCGCACACGGACCGCAATTGGCAAGCCTTCGGCCGGCAAAGCGGATAAATCATCCTCACCGAGCCAATTCACATCGCGCAAACGGATCAACCGCGTCGCCAAGGCTTCGCGCGGGCCGACAATGACCTGTGCTTTTTCGGCATCGAGGCGCAAGACATATAAAGGATCGCCCACCGCCAGCCCCAAGCCCTTGCGCTGCCCCACGGTAAAATCAATGACGCCCTGATGCTGGCCCAAAATACGGCCATCCAAATGCACAATCGCGCCGGGATTGCGCGCTTCGGGTCGCAATTTTTCGATCACATCGGTGTACCGGCCCTGTGGCACGAAACAAATATCCTGACTGTCGGATTTTTCGGCCACTGTCAGGCCAAAATAGCGCGCCAAGTCCCGTGTCTGGCTTTTGGGCATATTGCCCAGCGGAAAGCGCAACAAATCAAGCTGGTCTTGGGTTGTCGCATAAAGGAAATAACTCTGGTCACGATCGGGATCATGCGCCCGATACAAGGCCCTATGCCCATCCTGCTTCACCCCGTGCAGGGGCCTGCTGATGACATAATGGCCGGTCGCCAAAGCGGCAGCGCCCAAATCGCGGGCGGTGGCCAGCAAATCGCGGAATTTCACCGTCCGATTGCAATCCACGCAGGGAACGGGGGTTTCCCCAGCAAGATAGGAGTCAACAAAGCGATCAATCACCGCATCACGGAAACGGCTTTCGTAATCAAGGACATAATGGGGGATATCCAGCTTTTCGGCGACCCTGCGCGCATCATGGATGTCTTGTCCGGCACAGCAGGCCCCTGCGCGATGCACCGCCTCGCCATGATCGTAAAGCTGCAGCGTCAGGCCGATCACCTCATAGCCGCGCGCAGCCAACAGCCCTGCCACAACGGAGGAATCCACCCCGCCGGACATGGCCACCACCACGCGGTTATCCGCAGGCGAGCCTGACAAATCCATCCCGAGATCAAGTGATCCCAAATCCATCGCCATCCTCATGAGGGACAAAATGCCCTGATCTGGGCCTTCTTTAGCGTTTCCGCCACGGGCTTGCCAGTGTTTATCTGCCGATCGTCCCGCTTTGGGACAAAGAAAAAATCACTGTTTAGCTAATTTTTAATCCAATCCCGCTAAAAAGCCCACAAGGATGCAATGGTGTTTCTGCACGGGGAATAGCGAAACCATGAATGATCATTTTCGGCCAAAGACCAAATTCGTCACCGGACCCGACGGGGCACCGCTGACCATTGCCGATTTGCCACCCACCAATACCCGCCGCTGGGTCATTCGCCGCAAGGCGGAAGTGGTCGCGGCTGTGCGCGGTGGCCTGATCAGCCTCGAAGAAGCCTGTGCCCGTTATACACTCACCGTGGACGAGTTTTTGTCATGGCAATCATCCATCGATGAACATGGCATTGCCGGACTGCGCACCACCCGTATCCAGCTCTATCGCTAATCACCCAAAAAAGAGTGACCCGCGCTGTTTGAAAGACCGGGTCTTAGGGGTGGCGTTTGGTGAAGGTCTCGACCAATTTGTTACGCTCGAACAGCACCACCATCACAATCGCAAAGATCAGCGGTATGATGAGATAAAGCAGGCGGAAGACCAGCAAAGCCGCCACGACATCCGCCAAAGCAATCGACGGCATCACTTTATAAAAAACATATTCCAATACACCCAGACCGCCGGGTGCATGCGACAGCAAGGCAGCTGAAAAAGACGCGACAAACGCCCCCGCCACCGCAAAAAAGCTCACACCGGCCTGCTCGGGCAAGGCAAAATAAATAATGCCCGCCGCCCCCATTAATTCCAGCGGGGCTGCCAGCAATTGCCGCACGACAATGGCCGGACGCGGATAAAAGATTTGCAATGATCCGATATGCAGCGGCCGCAAATGCAAAAGCGAGGCGATAAAATAAAGGCCCACACTCGCAAGCATCAAAAAGCCCACACCACGCGCCATCACCAAAGGCACATCAAACAAGTTCAGGATCAATTCCGGTTCGAAAATCAGAACCATTCCACCCATCAAAACCGAACCGAGGGTGAAGGTAAACGAACACAGCGCCACGAGAACACCGACTTCGCCCGCCGTTAAGCCCTTGGTGGAATAGGCCCGATAGCGGACCACCGCGCCCGAAAACATCGAGGCGCCGATATTATGCGACAAAGCATAGGTCGAAAATGAGACGGCAGAAATAAAACCCCAGCCCAAATGATGCCCCAGATGCATCAAGGCGATCCGGTCATACCAAGCCAAAGCGCCATAGGCGACCAATGTGGAAAGAACGGCCAATCCCCAGCGATGCGCCGGAATAGCCTTCAGGCTCTCCAATACAGCGCCCGCGGACAAGCCGGAAAATTCCTTGTAGAGCAGCCATCCCGAAAAAATAACGGCAAGCAAGCCAATCACGGGCCAGAGAAAATCTTTGATCTTACCAAATGACATGTGCTCAGACTGCCTTCCCGTTTTTCTCTACTCTGTCTGTGTGCATATCACCTCGGTGACCGCAAGCGGTTTTGCAAATAACACAAGATTTATGCAACATTTTACTTGGACATGCGTCTTAGATCATTCAATCATGGCCTTAACTTGGCTTTTTTAACACCGCCGCGTCAAATTCTTCCGGACTGATCGTCCTTTTGGCTTGTTCCACGGATTGCCCATGCCTGCTTCTGATCTTCATTCTTTTGCCGACCAGATCATTGACCTGCCCAAGGGCAAGCTTGTGACCTTGAAAACCTATCTCTCCATGCCTGTTGAAGGTGACAGCGCCGATATCCCGCTTCCGGACGGCTATGCCTTGCAACGGCTCGGCGCAGCCGATCATGCCCGCTATCGTGCGCTTTTTGCCAAGGTGGGCGAGAACTGGCTGTGGTTTTCCAGACTCCTGCTCAAGGATGACGCATTAGAAACGGTGTTGAGCCAGCCGCATTGCCACGCCCATGCCCTGACCTATGGTGGCGAGGATATCGGGCTTTTCGAGCTCCAGCACCAGACAGGCCCGCAGGATCATCCCGAAACAGAAACGGATCTGGCCTTTCTGGGCCTCGCAATGGCGGCACGCGGGCGGGGGCTTGGCACCTGTCTGGTCCGCAAAGCCCAACACCACGCCAGACTCAAGGGCGCACAACGGCTGACTATCAACACCTGCCAGCTTGATGATCCGCGGGCCTTGGGTTTTTATCAGAGGATGGGGTTTAGGGTTGAAAAACTGGCGCTCGAAATTTTAACCGATCCGCGCCATTTGGGTCTCTATCCCAAAGAAAGCGCGCCCCATATCGCGCTTTGCCCTTTATAAGCCCGCTCTATGCGGCTTTAGGCGATCAGGCTTGGGCTTCCTGCAAGCGACCATCGGCTTTTTCACGATCGTCTCTGAGCTCAAGCGCGCGCAAATCTTCCACGGCGTCTTGATGAAGCAAGCGGGCATCATCGAGCTGACCGCGCAACTCTTCCGCCGAGCAGAGCAGATTTTCCCGCCGCGTGGCCGCAGCCCGCGCATAGGTCGAATAGGCAAAATGCGACTTGTCCGAAATGCCAGACTTTTCTTCCTCGGTCGTAATCTCACGCTCGAGATCAGCCGCCATGCGCTCGAAATCCGCGATCATGGCTTCAATCTGCTTCACACGGCGGTTGCGCTCCTCGACTTGGAAGCGCTTGAGACGAATGAGACTTTCACGTGCTTTCATGCCCATATCCCGCATTACAATCGATCCATTTCAAATGGCAGACAGGGTCTACCCTGCTGCCATTGTGACCTGCGGGTGTTGATGCTTCGTTACCAAATATCGAAAAACCAAAAAAAATAAGGCCGCCTTTTTCAAAAAAGATGAGTCAAACCAAACTTTTATAAATTGTGTTAACGCGTGATCCGTCGCAAAGCGGGCGCGCCATTAAGAGAGGTAAATAAATTCAAAGCCCGTTTTTGAAGCAAAGCCTATGTTTTTAGGGCGCTTAAAAAAAATTCATCCCGATAAAGATTAAGGCTTGCGGCGCAGAATCACCCTTTGTTAACCATTAGCCGTTAATTTCGAATCACCCAGATGGACTGGGACTTTATTTGGACACCGTCTTAGATCTGACGCTTTGCAGACAAGCGTGGGGATATGAGACCTGAAGCTTGGGGATACGACATGCGTGTTTTGCTGATTGAAGATGACAGCGCAACCGCTCAAAGCATCGAATTGATGTTAAAAACGGAAAATTTTAACATCTATGCCACTGATTTGGGTGAAGAAGGTGTCGATCTCGGAAAGCTCTATGATTACGACATCATTTTGCTGGACCTGAACCTGCCGGACATGTCGGGCTATGAAGTGCTGCGCACCTTGCGGGTGGCGCGCGTCAAGACACCGATTTTGATTTTGTCCGGCCTTGCAGGCATTGAAGACAAAGTGCGGGGATTGGGTTTTGGTGCCGATGACTATCTCACCAAGCCATTCCATAAAGACGAATTGATTGCACGCATCCAAGCCATTGTGCGCCGTTCCAAAGGCCATGCACAATCGGTTATCGAAACCGGTGACCTGCTTGTGAATCTCGACCAGAAAACGGTGGAGGTCGAAGGCAAGCGCGTTCACCTGACCGGCAAAGAATATCAAATGCTGGAACTGTTGAGCCTGAGAAAAGGCACAACCCTGACCAAGGAAATGTTCCTCAACCATCTCTATGGCGGCATGGACGAGCCGGAACTGAAAATCATCGACGTGTTTATTTGCAAATTGCGCAAGAAACTGGCCGGTGCATCCAAAGGCAAAAATTACATCGAGACAGTTTGGGGACGCGGCTATGTTCTGCGTGAGCCGCAAGACGACGGCATCCGCATTTCTGCCTAACACCCTCTTCCATCCCTTATAAAAAACGCCCCGTGATGGGGCGTTTTTTTTTATTCCCGCTGGGGGCGCTTTGTTAGGTGCGTTTAGCGATCAATGTCGCGACATCACCCTCTAAATCCAAGGTCAGATGCAATCCTTCCGCTTTTGCAATGAGGCTCGCATAATAAGGCTGGATCGAATGGGAATCGATGGTGCCTGTTTCGCTTTCCCCTTTCAGCAGTGAGGGTAAGGCAGGCGGAATACGCGCCGTTGTGCCCTGCGCCACAATTTTCAACAGCAGTGTCTCTCCCTCGCCTGACACGCTGGCACTGATGACGCCGCCGCGCGGAATGGTAGATTGCGCGATGACCAGCATGTTGAGCAATAATTTAACCTGATTTTTCGGCAACAAGATGCGCGGTGCTTGCCAATCCAAACGGGTACGCTCATCACTGAACAGTCCGCGGGCCACCTGCTCGGCATCGCCCAGATCAATCGTCGCACCGGCTGAACCCGCAGCACCAAAAGCCAAACGGGCAAATTGCAAACGGGCTGAGGCAGTAGCTGCACTCTTGCGGATCAGGTCATGCGCAAAATCGCGCATGCTCTCGTCTTTTTCATCGTTGAGCACTTCAAGACCATTCACAATGGCCCCGACCGGTGAAATCACATCGTGACAGACACGGCTGCATAACAAGGCACCGAGATCGAGTGCGTCTAGGGTGATCTGGCTCATCTTCAACTCCCTGCCTCATGGTCACGTCCGCACCCTGTGCGAGAGGATTTAATAAATCGGTAACGACACCAGTCATTGCCAGAAATAATGGCCTCATTTTACACGAAATCGAAAAATAGGAGACAAAAAACCGGCCAACCACAGTCCTGCCCTTTAGAAGGACTTGCACCCATCGTAAAAAAGCCGGAATCTGATTGAAAATGATTCGCAACAGCAACCCGTGTTCCGCCCTGCTCTGAGATCATGCGATCTCCTGATCAGACCCTGCGGTTCATAGCCTGTGAAAGACACGACCATGCAGACGCAAAGCAGCACAATGAACAGGCGCCGCCTTCTCACCTCCATGCTTCTGGCCACAACCGGCCTGTCTGTGTGGGGTGCTGGACTCCCAACGGCTGGCTGGGCGCAAACAGGCGGCAAGCCCGATCCCGCGCAAAAAACATTTTCAACGCGCGAATTGGTGGATTCCGGTCACCAGTTCTTCGGCACGATCTCGCGCGGTCTGGCACAGGCGATCGAAGAAGCCACCAAACGCTGGGGCCAGCCCAATGGCTATATTCTCGGGCAAGAAGCGGGCGGCGCGTTTTTCGGCGGTTTGCGCTATGGCGAAGGAACGCTTTACACCCGCAATGCCGGTGATCGCAAAGTGTTCTGGCAGGGGCCGTCTTTGGGCTTTGATTTCGGTGGTGACGGCGCGCGCACCATGATGCTGGTTTATAAATTGCCCGCAACGGAAGCCTTGTTCCAGCGCTTTGGCGGCATTGATGGCTCGGCCTATGTGGTCGGCGGCTTCTCGATGACGGCTTTGATTGCCGATGACATTGTGGTCGTGCCTATCAGTTCGGGCGTTGGCGCGCGTTTGGGGATCAATATCGGCTATTTGAAGTTCACCGCCGAATCCACCTGGAACCCCTTCTGAGCAAGATCAGCCAAGCCCACATAGGACGACCTGCCCTCAATGGGTGTTGAGCATGATATAACCGCCCAGCTCCACCACGCGGGAGGGCGGGATTTCATAATAATCGGTTGCGCTCAACATATTGCGGTGAAGCGCGATAAATAATTGATCGCGCATTTTGATGAAGGGATGACGCGCACGCGTCACCAAGCGTTCACGGCCGACAAAGAACGACACATTCGACAGTTTGAATTGATAGCCTTGCAGACGCAGGCGCGCCAGAACACGCAAAATACGCGGCTCCTCAAAAAATCCGTAATGCAGACGAACCAGCGTGACGCCGTTGGACAGCGGGCGCACATCCATGCGCTCTTGTTCGGGCACATAAGGTGAATTGGTGGTTTCAACCGTCATCAAAATCACCTGCTCATGCAGAACATGAAAATGCTTCAATGAATGAAGCAAAGTGGAAGGCACCACCTGCATATTGGGCACCATAAACACAGCCGTGCCCGGCACACGATGCAAGCCGCTGGATCCAAGACTCTCGACAAAGTCCTGTAACGGCATGGCATCTTGCCAGCGAGAGGCCAGCAAGCGCTCACGCCCCTGCACCCATGCCAGCATGATGAAAAAGATGAGCCCCGCCACCAAAAGCGGAAACCAGCCGCCATGTGCAAATTTAGTCAGATTGCTGACAAAAAACCCGAGATCAATGCACAGCAGCAAAGCAAAAACCGGCAAGGCCAGCCAGAGCCGCCAATGATGCTTATGGATCATGACGAGACAGGCCAGAAACGTCACCACCGCCATTGTTCCTGTGACAGCCACGCCATAGGCGACCGCCAGATGGTCGGATGTTTCAAACAGCAAGACCAGACCGACCACCGACAAAAACAAAAAGAGATTGACCTTGCTGACATAGATCTGGCCGATTTCATCGGTGGATGTATGGCGCACACGGATGCGCGGAATATAGCCCAGCTGGATGGCCTGATTGGTGATGGAAAACGCCCCTGAAATCACAGCTTGCGAGGCTATGATCGTGGCCAAGGACGACAGGATAACCATGGGAAACAAAGCCCAGTCCGGGGCCAGTTGATAAAAGGGATTGGACAGCGCCTCGGGGTTGCGCAACAGCAACGCACCCTGGCCGAGATAATTCAACAACAAAGATGGCAGAACAAAAAACAACCAAATCCGCCGGATGGGCCCGATACCGAAATGCCCCATATCGGCATAAAGCGCTTCTCCCCCTGTTACGGCCAGCACAACAGCCCCTAAAACACTGCTGGCCAAAAGCGGATGAGCACTCAAAAACATGATCCCGTGCCACGGGTTGAAAGCCGCCAAGACATAGGGAGTGATCAGGATCGACGCGGCCCCCAAAAAACCGATCACCGCAAACCACAGCAACATCACAGGGCCGAACAAACCGCCGATGGTGGCCGTGCCGTGGCGCTCTAACGCGAACAAGGCCGCAATCAGCACCAAGGTAATGGGGATCACATAGGGCTTGAATAAGGGGGTCGCGATTTCAATCCCTTCCACCGCACTCAAGACGGAAATGGCTGGGGTGATGATGCTGTCGCCATAAAACAACGAAGCGCCCATCAACCCTACAATCAGCACCAGCCAGCGCAATTTCTGATTGTGCAAACAGCTGATGGCCAAAGCCGTCAGCGCCAATGTGCCGCCTTCGCCGCGGTTATTGGCCTGCATGATGATGAGAACATATTTGAGCGTCACAACCAGCAACAGCGACCAGATGATCAGCGATAAGAGAGCAATCACGGTCTGAGGTGTTGTTTCGCCCGCCATCAACACCGATTGCTTGAAGGCATAAAGCGGGGAGGTTCCGATATCACCATATACAATGCCCAAAGCACCCAGCATCAGACCGGATGTCACTTTGCCAGTATGCGGGCGCGAGCCTTCGCCTTCAGCAGCAGAGGCTGCAGCGCCTTCAGCAAGCATGCTCTCTTCATGATAGCCAGACATGACGCCTCTTCTCCACTCGATACCAACGCAACATCACACAGTCTTTGGCGCACATACTTGACCCGCCAAAGCTAAAAGACACCCAAAGAGGAGACCGGCCCCTCGCGTATATCCCTGCTTTAACCTCACACCTTGGACTAAAGTCTAAAGACATGACGCAGACGCGCTGCCTGCACGACATCGGCCCTTAAAACAGGCCTCCGTTTTGGAAAACGCAAGGCCGCATGGATTGACTTCATAAAACGTTCATGGTTTTTGTGCAATGCAATATAAGTGATGTTTGACTGCCTGATGACACGACACAAAGGCGGTTTGGAGATCTGATCTCTTTTTGAATTTGCTCAATAATTCCAAGTCCGGATCCCTCGTTCGAGCGCCCCCATGACAGACACAACACCGTCCAAGCCCCATCCAGAAACGACCACTCTCGAAGCACAGGCCAGACAGCTCGATGACCTCTATCATGCCCAATTGGCCAAGCTCGCTTTGGGTCTGTCGCCACTGGCGCTGACTTTGGCCTTTACGGACTGGGCCTTGCATTTCGGCCATTCCCCCGGCCAGCAAATGCTGCTGGCCAAAGCCATGCTGGATGAATGGAAAACTTTTCCTTTGGGCACTGACGAGGCCGCCCAAAAAGATCAGGACAATCGCTTCAATAGTGCCGCATGGCAAAGCCAGCCTTTTGGCTGGCTTAAAACGGGCTATCAGGCTCAAAGCCGATTGCTGCAAAAAGCCTTGAATGTCGAAGGGGTCTCGCATCATCATCAACAAATGCTGGATATTTTTTCCAAGCAATGGGCGGAGGCGCTGTCACCCTCCAACTGGCCTTTGACCAATCCCGACTTCTGGTGGAAAACCGTTGAGACCGGCGGACAAAACTGGATCAGCGGCTTCCATCATTATCTGGAAGACCTCAGCGATACGCTCAATGCCAAATCAGGCGATCAGGCGGGGATCTTAAAGCCTTTGGCCTTTGCCGTGGGGCAAGATGTGGCGACCACAAAAGGCACCGTCATCTATCGCAATTCGCTGATTGAACTGATTCAATACGCACCCTTGACCGATACCGTCAAAGCCGATCCTTTGTTGATCGTGCCGTCCTGTATCATGAAATATTATATTCTCGACCTCTCGCCTGAAAATTCCTTTGTCCGCTATCTCGTCAGCAAAGGGCATACGGTCTTCATGCTGTCATGGCGCAATCCGGACAGCGCCGACCGCCATCTGGGATTTGAAGACTATATCAAAAGCGGTGTGTTGGACGCCTTGCGCGCCATCAAAGATCTGGCCGGCTTCGAACAGGTGCATGCTTTGGGCTATTGTCTGGGCGGGACGTTTTTGGCCATTGCCGCCGCAGCCATCGGCCATCACAAAGGCCATGCCGCACAAGCGTCAGACACAGCCTATGATTACGAGGCACTGCCTGCCCTCAAATCCATGACCTTGCTGGCCGCACAGGTGGAATTTTCAGAACCCGGCGCCTTGGGCATCTTCATTGACGAAGACCAGTTGCAAACCTTGCGCGAGTCGATGGAGGCAACCGGCTATTTGTCGGGCCGGCAAATGGCGGCCACCTTCCAGTTTTTGAATTCACGCGATCTCATCTGGTCGCGCTCGACCCGCCGCTATCTGATGGGCGAGGATGACGTCACCCTTGATATGATGAGCTGGAATGCCGATGTGACGCGGCTGCCCGAGCGGATGCATTATGAATATCTGAGCGAATTGTTCCTCAAAGATGCCTTGGCTGAAGGACATTTTCATTTCGACGGCAAAGGCATTGCCTTGATGGATATCCATGTGCCTCTTTTTGCCGTTGGCACCCTGCGCGATCATGTGTCGCCTTGGAAATCGGTTTATAAAATTCATCTTCTCACCGATACCGAGACAACATTTGTTTTAGCGTCGGGCGGGCACAATGCCGGCATTGTATCCGAACCGGGCCATGCCCATCGCAGCTATCAGATCAGTGCCATGCCGAAAGGCCATGACTGGCTGGAACCCGATGAATGGATCACGCAAGCAGCGCGTCATGACGGATCATGGTGGGAAGCCTTCCAAGCGTGGCTTGCAGAGCGCTCTGGCGAGATGCGCCCGATAGCAAGCCTGACCACCAAGGCAAATCTTGGAGATGCACCCGGTCTGTATGTCCATCAACGTTACGCTGACTAACCCCTTATAAAGGTCCAGGCCATGCCGCAGCTTTCATCGTCCCTGATCAATCTCGAAGGCAAAAAAGGTTTGGTGCTTGGCTTGGCCAATGAGCATTCGATCGCATGGGGTTGCGCCAAAATTGCCCATCAACTGGGCGCAGAGCTGGTTGTCACCTGCCTCAATGACAAAGCAAAAACCTATGTGGCGCCTTTGACGGAGCCGCTGAACCTTCCGCTTTATCCCCTCAATATCGAGGACGGACAGGCACTGGAAGCGTTTGTCACGACTGCCGCTGAAAAGCTCGGTTCTTTTGATTTTGTCATTCACTCGATTGCCTGGGCGCCGCTTGAAGATTTGCACGGCAGAGTGATTGATAGTTCAAGCACAGGTTTTGCGCGGGCCATGGAAGTGTCATGCCACTCCTTCGCCACGGTCGCAAAACTGGTCAGGCCCCATATGCCGCGCGGCGGCAGCCTG
This sequence comes from uncultured Hyphomicrobiales bacterium, assembly GCA_903824185.1. Classification (GTDB taxonomy): domain Bacteria; phylum Pseudomonadota; class Alphaproteobacteria; order Rhizobiales; family Beijerinckiaceae; genus CAIYZJ01. Next base: position 10,755 of record CAIJVU010000030.1, on the reverse strand, counting down.
ATCACCATGAGCTATCTCGGTGCCGATGAAGCGGTGCCCCATTATGGTTTGATGGGCCCTGTCAAAGCGGCACTGCAATCCCTCGTGCGCTACATGGCGTTAGAGCTTGGCCCCGACAATGTGCGGGTTCATGCTGTCTCTCCCGGCCCGATCATGACGCGGGCTGCCTCGGGCATTGAGGGTTTTGACGAATTGATGAACCATGCCATCGCCAAAGCGCCGCTGGGCCGTTTGGTGAAGCTTGAAGAAATTGCACAATTATGTGCCTTTTTATGTTCGGATGCAGCCAGCGGCATGACCGGCCAGGCACTCTATGTCGATGCCGGTTGCCACGCGGTTGCCTGAAAGAGGACAAGATGAACGAGACCCCCGTCACTGAAATGATTGAAAACGTCACCTATGACGAGATCAGTATTGGTCAGGTCGCGCGCCTGTCGCGGCAATTGACGATTGCCGACATTCAGGCCTTTGCCGCGGTTTCGGGCGATACCAATCCCGCCCATCTTGATGCCGACTATGCCAATGATACGGTGTTTCATGGCGTTATCGCCCATGGCATGTGGAGCGGGGCGCTGATTTCAGCTTTGCTCGGCACCGAATTTCCCGGCCCCGGCACCATTTATCTCAATCAGGATTTGCATTTCATCCGGCCCGTCAGGATCGGTGATACGCTGACCGTCACCGTCACTGTCACCACAAAAGACGATGCCAAAAAACGTCTCACTCTGGATTGTGATGTCGTCAACCAACATGGCGAAAAAGTCGTGACAGGCGTTGCAACCGTTTTGGCACCCAGCCAGAAGGTGAAGCGTCCGCGCTCCTTCGCGCCGCATATTCAACTCTTCAATCCCGAAGCGCGCTTTAATGCCCTGCTTGCGCGCGGCAAAGGCTTGGAGGCGGTGCGCTGTGCGGTTGTGCATCCCTGCGACAAGGAATCGCTGAGCGGCGCTTTGGACGCGGCGCGCTATCAATTGATCATTCCCGTTTTGATTGGGCCAAAGGCCAAAATCACCAAAGTCGCGCAAGAGGCTGGACTTGATATCAGTGCCTGCGAATTGATCGATGTGCCCCACAGCCACGCCGCCGCCGATATGGCGGCTGAGATGGCGGCCACTCAACAAGTCGAAATTTTGATGAAAGGCAGTTTGCACACGGATGAATTGTTGCATGCTGTCTTGTGCAGACCCGCTTTGCGTACTGGACGGCGGATGTCGCATGTGTTCCGTTTTGACGTGCCGATGTATCCGAAACCGCTGATGGTGACGGATGCAGCGCTGAACATTCGTCCCAACCTCGCTGAAAAAGTCGATATTATCAGCAATGCCATCGAGCTCGCGCATATATTGGGAATTGAACAGCCAAAACTTGCCATTTTGTCAGCGGTTGAAACGGTCAATCCCGATATTCCCTCCACATTGGATGCCGCTGCTTTGTGCAAAATGGCGGATCGCGGACAAATCAAGGGCGGCATTTTGGATGGGCCGCTGGCCTTCGACAATGCCATTTCCCTGCAAGCCGCCCGCATCAAAAATATTGCATCCCCCGTGGCAGGGGATGCCGATATTTTGGTCTGCCCCGATCTTGAATCGGGCAATATGCTGGCCAAGCAGCTGGAATATCTGGCAGGGGCAACGGGCTCCGGTCTTGTGCTGGGTGCGCGGGTGCCGATTGCCCTGACAAGCCGTGCGGATGGCCCTGCAACACGCGTGGCCTCGGCTCTGTTGGCACTTCTGGCGGCCCATAAAAACCGCGCTTCTGCCGTTTAAAACAAAGAGGCCCATCATGGCTATTCTGGCTGTCAATGCAGGTTCGTCGACTTTAAAATTTTCGCTGCATCCGGTGAATGATGGGCAAGTCGAAGCCTGCATCCTGACAGGGTCCATTCAAGGATTGGAACCCAAAGGTCAGCCGGAACTCAGCTATAGCTACCTTGCGCAGACCACGCGCGAGATCTTGCCGTCAAATAGCGCGGATCCATTCGAAACAGCGCTTGAGCGTCTTTCTGCCTTGTTGCGGGCGGAACATGATTTGCCGCCCCTCAAAGCCATTGCCCATCGGATTGTGCATGGGGGCAAAAACTATCGGGAAAGTCTGGTTCTCACGGACACGATTTTAGCCGATCTTGAAACATTGAACTCGCTGGCTCCCTTGCATCAACCCCATAATATTGCCGGTGTGCGCGCGTTCATGGATGCCTTTCCGATGCTGCCGCAAATTGGGTGTTTCGACACGGCTTTTCACGCCACATTGCCGGAAGAAGAATATAGCTTTGCCTTGCCAGCGCATTTGCGGCAAGACGGCATAAGACGCTATGGCTTTCATGGCCTGTCTTACCAATATCTGATGGGCCAATTGAAAACACTGTCGCGCAAAGCGGGCGAACGCGTGATCATGGCGCATCTGGGGAATGGGGCGAGCCTTTGCGCCACCCTCAAATCCCTGTCGCTGTCAACGACGATGGGCTTTTCAGCGCTTGATGGCTTGATCATGGGCACACGCAGCGGCGCATTGGATGCCGGTGTTTTGCTGTATTTACTGGAACAGGGTTACGACCACGCAAAAATCCAGACGCTGCTTTATAAACAATCAGGACTGTTAGGCCTGTCGGGTCTGTCGGCGGATATGCGGACCTTGCGTGCCAGCGACAGCGAAGAGGCGCGTCTTGCCATCAGACTGTTCACGCATCGGATCATTCGGGAAAGCGGCGCCATGACGGCTTGCCTGCAAGGACTTGATGCCTATGTTTTCAGTGGCGGGATCGGCGAGCATGATGTGTTGCTGCGGGCGGAGATTTGTGCCGCATTGGAATGGCTGGGCGTTAAAATCAATCCAAGCGCCAATCAACAAGCCCGCGGCGATCAAGCCATGGCGATCCATTCCGAGGACAGCGCCGTTGAAGTTTGGGTTATTCCCACCGATGAAGGCCGTGTGGCCGCCCGTGATGCCGCCCAATTGATCAAGGTCTGATGGCTCTCTTGCAAAAGACGGGGGCGTGCTTAACCTGATTGACCGGGGGCACCATCAATGCGCTGCGCCAAATCTTGCGCAACGCGCGCCATCAATCGCGATTTTTCCGAAACGCTCAAACGATCGACCCGCGCCAGCAACGTTTCAAAATCGCTGACCGACATGGAGCGTTGCTCGGCAAGCTCGGCCTTCATGAGGGCAGCAGCCCCCGCAAGCGCTTGCCCTGAGCCGTCCTGCGCCATGCCTGTTTTCAAAATGGCGTCTTCTTGTTGCTCGCGCAAAACAGCACTGAGCTCTTCGGTTTCGAGTTTGCTTTCACGCGCTTTACTGAAACCCATGGTGGAGGCTTCAATATCCAGCTCTATTTTTTCTCTTGGCGTCAAAGAACCATCACTGACCTTTTGATCCACCAGTTTTTGAAAATCTTCATTTTGCTGGCGCATTTTTTCAGTGAAGCCAGACGCCAGAATGCCGGTTGGCAGTGCCACCAAACCCAAACCCATGACCGTGATAATCATGGTCAAAAATTGTCCGACCGGTGTGATCGGGTACAGATCACCATAGCCCACGCTCAAAAGCGTGATCACAGCCCAATAGGTGGACTCAGGGATCGAGGTGAATTTGTCGGGTTGGGCTTCATGCTCGAACAGATAGATCAGGCTTGCAGCAAAAATGGTGGTGATGATCAAAATGAACAATGCCGTGCTGAGTGCGGGCAATTGCTCAGCAACCACCTCGCTTAACATCGTCATGGCTTTGTTGTAGCGCGTGAATTTCAAAAGCCGCATCAAACGGACAACACGCAAAAACCGCAAATCAATCTGCACAAAATAAACCAGATAGAAGGGCAAGACCGCCAGCAAATCAATCATCGCGCTGGGCGTGAGCATATATTTCAATCGGCCGGTGATGGGATCTTCATAGTCCGGATCTTCAACGCAAGAATAGACACGACCTAAATATTCAATTGTGAACACAGCAACAGAAAATGTATCAAATATAATGAATTCAGCCGCCATAAATTCATGGATCGATTCAACACTTTCCAGCATGACGGCCAGCACGCTGAGAAAAATAACCCCGCCCAAGGTGATATCGATGAGATCATGCATTTCACCGGAATAAACGGTTCTGTTCAAAGCGGCATGGATCTTTTGCCGCACTGTCCGGCCTTGATTGATATGCAAAAAATCTGTCCAGATCGGTACGATAAAACGGGCCAGTTTGGCCAGACGCAAAAGGCGCACCAAGCGCAAAAACCGTAAATCCAACATGCCGGTGACCGGCAGGAAAAAAGGCAGGATCACAATCAGATCAAGCAAGGCCATCGGCGTCAGCGCATAGCGCAGAGTGGAAAACCGTTTTCCGATGAATTGCGGTCGCAAGCCGCCACATATCAGCCGACCAATATATTCGGCTGTGAAGATCACCAGGCTGAATTCATCAAACCATTTCATTTCCCAAGCAAAATGCTCGGCGATGTAATCGATGCTTTCCAGAATAATGGCGAAGGAACTCAGCACAATCATCACAATGATGAAATCATTGAGAAAGGTTGCGAGCTTGTTGCGCTCATGTTTGGGGAACAACAGCGTAAACAAATAAATACGGAACCGGTATATATGGTGACCCAGCGTATAAGCCGCGTGATGATTTTGGTCCGTCATTCATCCAACTCCCAACACAGGCAGCACGGTCAAACGTGCCCCGAGCCGTGTCTGTTTACACCAAAGTCTTTTTTTTGTCGCAGAGAAAGATCGACAAAATGAAGGCGTGTTGCCCTTGCGGCATCAAACAAAAGTCTAGGACTTCATGTCTTTGACTCAGGTCAAACGCAGATTGTGAATTTCCATATTCGAACGGCGCAATCGCCGCGAAATGGCCCGCGCCAATGCCTGCATGATCAGGGCACTCGCCTTGGGCCGATCAGCCAAGGCCGCGCTGAAAGCCGTCCGGTCCAGAATGAGAAGATGGGTATCACGCCCCGCCACAACCTCAACCGCATGCGGCACACCGTCGAGAAAGGACATTTCCCCAAAGACATGCCCTGTTCCCAATGTGGCCAGAAGCAGTTTGCCCTCCCCGCTTGCGGGTAAAAGCATCCGGACTTCCCCGCTCTGGATCAGCATCAATTCATGCCCCAAAGTGCCAATTTCAGAAATCACTGCCCCTTTTTCGAAAAACCGCTTTTGAGCGATGGCGTGCAAGGCAGACAGATCATCCGCGTCCAAATCTTTCAACAGCGGAAAATCGCCCAAAGAGAGCTGGCCTGCTGTTACAGACGCCAAGCCCTCATCTTCAAGAATACGATCTTCGATCCATTCCAGAGCATCGTTGAAATGTTTGAACAAGCGTGTGCTGGGATGCTGGCTGATGCCTAAATGATCGATATAGGCATGCAGGTCACGCCCATTGGGCAATTGATCGGGCAAATGACTGAGCACAAGCGTGGCGTTGTGTTTTGCCAGCTCATTGCCCAAACGCTCGATCATATGGCCTGCCGTATAATCAAGCGATTGCACATACATGAAATCAAGCAACAACGTGCGCCTGCCGTCCAAGTCCCGACTGATTTCATCAAAAAGCTGGCTTGTCGTGCCAAAGAACAAACTGCCTTGCAATTCGATAATCAGCGTCTCCTGACCCCGTTTAACCAGAACCGCGTGTTCCTCATGCTGGCGCGCGCGTTTGGAAAACACGTCCTGTCCGGTCATGCGCCGTCGCATGGTCGATGTATGGATTTGCTCGCGCATGAACAACAGCACCGACAAGACAATGCCAAGGCCAGAGGCGGCAATTAATCCGATCGTATTGGCGACCACAACGACAAGGGCAATGACCATAAAATCAATCAGCGTATCGCCGGATTTTAAAAGTCTGAACGCCTTCCAGTCGATCATGGAAAAACCAACAACCACCAAAATCGCCGCCAAGGCTGCAATCGGTACCCATGCGATCACGGATGACAACAAGGCAACCGCCAAGAGCGACCACACCGCCTGAAAAACGCTGGAATAAGCAGTGACCCCGCCACTGGCATGATTGACAAGACTGGGGCCGATGGTGCCCGCACCGGGTGTGCCCCCCAGCAGGCCAGTCATGAAATTGCCCAGCCCCTGTCCAATCAATTCGCGATTGGGATTATAGCGTGCGCCTGTCATCGTATCGAGGGCGATGCAGGTCTTTAAAGTATCAATCGAGAGCAGCACAGACAGCGTCAAAGCCGTCATCACAATCGAATTCCACGGCATTTGATGGGGCAGCGCCCCCGCATCTGTCAACACCATGCCGAGATCCTGCAAAGCCGCTCCGACATCGGACAGACCTATATGCAAGGAACCGATCACGTAGGGATTGTGATGGATGCTGCGCAAGTCCGGCCAAATGGTCAGCGCCATCAGCCAATAGGCGGCAAATCCTGCAAGCAATCCATAAATCACCGAGGGCACGCCCCCTTTCCGGCGGGCCGCCAAAACCATCGCCAGCGCCGTGGCCGCCCCGATCACGCTATTGGCAGGTTGCCATAAATGCGGCTGCAACAGGCCATGCAGCAAGGACGTGCCGGTGGGCAGTGCCAGCCATTTGGGCAGCTGGCTGAGAATAATAATAAAACCAACGCCGCTCAAATAACCGCAGACCACAGGATAGGGCATGTAATTGATCAGCTGCCCCATGCGCAAAACGCCAAAGCACATTTGCACAAGCGAACTCAGCAGTGTCACCAAGAGCAGGCTGGTCACAATCACAGGCACGGGATAACCGCTCTGCATCATATCAATGGTCAAGGCGCTGAGCACTGCAGCCGCGGGCGCACAAGGGGCGGAAATGAGCCGTTTTGTGCCGCCAAACAAACCGGCGATCAAACCCAAAACCATCGCACCCAACATGCCCGCCATGGCACCGCGCGCGCCGTACTGGCCGCCAAGCGGGGTGAAGATGGTCACACCAAAAGCGATGGCCGATGGCAAGGCCACGAGCATGGCGGCAAAACCGCCCCACACGTCACCCGTCAAATCGGACGGAAAAAAGCCTGATGTCTTTTGATCAGGCTGAGACGGCACATCAGTCATAATAATCCGGAACAAATTTTTGCGATGTCAAAGGCGGCCTGACATAGTGATCAGGCTTGCTGGGGCGCGGGGGCAAATCGATCGGCTGATAGGGCTTGCTGACATAGGGAATCAAACCCAACAAATGCCTGATACAATTCAGCCGGGCTTTTTCTTTATTGTCGGCATTGACCACATACCAAGGCGCAATGTCGGTATCGGTTGCGGCAAACATCCGGTCTTTGGCCTTGGAATAATCCACCCAATAGTCTCGGGCCTTGATATCCATCGGGCTCAATTTCCATTGCTTGAGCGGATTGGTGGCCCGCTCTTTGAAGCGCTTTTCTTGCTCCTCGTCACTCACCGAAAACCAGAACTTAATCAGATAAATGCCGGACCGGATGAGCATAGCTTCGAAGTCAGGGCAGTCTTGCAAGAAGCCGCGATATTCATCCTCTGTGCAAAAGCCCATCACATGTTCAACACCGGCCCGATTGTACCAAGAGCGGTCAAACAAAACCATTTCCCCGCCTGCGGGCAAATGCGCCACATAGCGTTGAAAATACCATTGGGTTTTTTCTTTTTCGGTGGGAGTTCCAAGGGCAGCGATCCGGCAAAAGCGTGGATTGAGCGGTTCGGTCACGCGTTTGATGACGCCCCCTTTACCGGCCGCATCGCGTCCTTCAAAAACAACAACCACCCGCGCTTTGGTTTCAATCACCCAACGCTGCAGCTGGATCAATTCAATATCCAGCATTTTCATTTCGTGATTATACCGCTTCTGGGTCAATCCGATTTGTTGCTGGGCGTGAAAATCTTCAAGGCTCAGGACTTGCCCCAATTGGGCTCCCCCCTCATCGGACAGGCTTTCGGCCTCGTGATGATGCTTGTGATGGGGATGGTCTTGCGCGCCGTCATGGTCTTTATGGTGATGGCCATCCTCATGATGAGCATGGTTTTTCTTGTCCTTGTCACCCATCAATCGCCCTCCCGCACATCGTGATGCTCATTCATGAGAAAAGCATATCGTTGCAGGCGGGCAAAGTCGAACAAAGAGTTAAAAACAGAGGGAAATTGGATCAGGCAGGGTTAACAAGGGAGAGAAAGGCCGGATCTGCAACCGCCTCGCTCCGGTGAGCCCCCGCCCGCCGCTTCATATAGACCATTAAACCGAGACCCTGCTCGGTCTCAACCACCCGCAACCGGCCATGCAGACTGGAGGCGCGTTTTTGCAAATCAAGATAATGGCTTTGCCGGATGTCATGAAAATCCGACCTGCGCATTTCCGCGCCCGATTTATAGCAGCATATAAATAAACTTTGGGACGTCTCACGGCTTGCCAAGGTCACCTTGGTGCAACCGGGCAAGCGCAAGGCCTGCATCAAACCGGCCTGGATAATCCGGCCGGCATAAAGACATTGAACGTCTGTGAGCGCTGCGCCCCCTCCCAGACGCCGATGCGGCTCCACATAAAGCTCGATGCCTTGCTTAACCATGCGCGGTTGCATCCGGTGCAACATGGATCCGATGATGATGTCGATTTCCGCCCGCGGCCGCATAGAAATGCAATCCATGATCAAGCGCATATCATCGATACAATCCTGAAACACGTCGACAAATTGTGATGGCGTCAACCGGTCTTGCAGCGCCCGCTGATACCCCTCCTGCAAGCGCAACCCAATGCCGGTATGAATTTCAAACAAGAGTCTTTGCCGCTCGTGTTGGACGATATGTGTGGTCTGCACCATATGTTGTTGATCCAGCATTTTGCGCAGTTCGGCCTCGTTATGGGTCAAGGCTCCATAGATGCGGTCTGCTTCCTTTTCACCGTAATCGCGTGCGGCCTGATAGCGCTCAACAACAATCATCACCATGGAAAAGAACAACATGATGACCCCCGCATGGGAAATAAAAATCTCTTCCCTGAACAAAGGCGGCAGGAAAAACACCATATGCAGCCAGTCCATCAAAGCGCCATGGCCGGGCATCAACATAAAATCATGCATGAAGGTGATATAAGCGATAAAAAACGAAACAAAGTAAAACACGCCTAAGCGGGACTTGAATAATTTCTGCCTGACCTGTTTGGAAAAAATCATCACAAGGCAGTAAAGGTTAAACACCAGCATGACAGAAAAGCTAACAATACTGGTAAATTGATCGTCAAAAATCAGGGCCGAAAAAAACATGAAGAGAATGGAAATATGCATCAATGTTTTTTCATGCGGCTTGATGTGTTTATCCGCATAGACAAGCATAAATTCAATAATGGTCACTGTCAGAGCGGCACTCAAAACCAGCAAAATCGCGCGCCACAAGGGATAAATAAAAGCCGGTATGTCAGGCGCCAGATTGACGGTGCATAAAAAAGACAAGATCAACATCGACCGGCCCGCCAGACCGAGCAATTTTTCATCCCTGTAAATCAGACTAAAATAAACGAGATAAAGCCCAATCAACAGCAGTAAGAAATTCATGGCATAAATAAAGCTGTCACTGATAAAATGAAGCGCCCAGTAAAGCCCGTCCACCTTGGTCACAGGGCCAATCCCCATGCCGCTGACAGCAATCACGGGATCATAGGTCATATAGCGGATCGACAGGCGGTTATCCTGCTTGCGCAGCAAGGTTTGGGGGATCAGCAGGGAGAGCGGCGTATGTCTGACAATTTTATGATTTTCATCGGAGGCAGGGACAGTGGCAATCAAGGCTCCATTGATAAAAATTTCATGGAACCGGCCCTGAACATTCAGGAGGAGCTTCACATTGTCGGAAAAAGCGATGGTGGGCAATGTCGTTTCAAAACGATAGCATTTCAGGCCGTCCTGAAAGCGTTCTTCACGATGCGGCAAAGCGATATATTCTGTTTCAACAGACATGATCTGCCGTTCGCAGGGCTCTATAATCAAAACACCGCTGATCATGTCGTGATAGTCCCCGTGCGGCATGCCAATGCCGGGGTAAATCAGCAATAACGAGGTGATAAGGCCAAGCACGCAAAGGCTAATGGCCAAGAATACCTTTTTGGTTTGCAACATAAATTGCCTCGGTGCGCGAGTTTACGGCCAGCCGCCGATAGATGGAACGCAAATGCATATTCACCGTATGCGCCGATATTTTGAGGGCCGTGGCGATGGCCGCGACGCTTGAACCACGCGACAACAATTCCAGCACCTGTTGTTCACGCTCACTCAAAGTGGGCACATCTTCTGCAGCCTGCGGCTCGACCACATGCGCAACAGGCATGGCAGGGCGTCCACCCATCAATTTTTGTAAAATATTTCTGGCCACCATCGGATTGATGACCGAACCGCCATTATTCACGGCGATCACGGAATTGATGATATAGTCCTCAGGATCATCTTTGAGCACATAGCCGACGGCGCCCGCCTCGATGGCCCGCATCACATGATTGTCGTCCCCGAAAACCGACAAGGTCACAAATTGTGTTCCCGGGCAGCGTGCACGCCCCATGGCGATCAGGTCGCATCCATCCCCGTCCGGTAACCCCAAATCGACAATGCAGACATCAATGGCCGTTTCACGGATCAAAGCACCACCCGAGGCAAAATCATGCGCCGTGCCGACAAGGCGGCAATGCGCCGATTGACTGATCACCTGACCGATCCGCTCCAGAAAGACTTTATCGTCCTCGATAATAGCAACTTTGATCATGCCATAAATTCTCTTAAATAATGCAACACCAATGTTCAGCATGATGACAACAAAGAGGGATGTT
>CAIJVU010000029.1 GCA_903824185.1 uncultured Hyphomicrobiales bacterium | reverse complement strand
CTCGGCATGGCCGATTTTGTCCGAATACCGTAGTTTCGGAATCAATCTTTTGAGCGCTGAACAAACGGATCTGGCCAATCGGTTTGCCGGCCGTGGCGGTGAAAAGGGATTACAACGTTATGAGGGCGCAGAATGGTACACCGCCGTATCGGGGGCTCCTTTACTGGTCGATGCGATGGCCGCCATTGATTGCACGGTGGAAGAGGTCATCGAACGCCATTCACACGCCATCGTCATCGGCCGCATCGAAGCTGTCAAAGTCACGCAGGATGATACCCCACTGATTTATTGGTCGGGTGATTACCGCACGATTACTCATGGATTCAATATTGAACGTTGATCAGGCAAGCCTTTTTGATTGAGCGCACATAACAAAAAACGCCCGGAAGGCAAAGCTTCAGGGCGTTTTGAAGAGTTGGTTGCGGGGGCCCGCAATCCCCGAGAATTCAGCCTTTATTGTTCAATCTAACACCATTTGACTTTCACCAGATCATGAGCAGGCCAATCACACGGCAAAACCAACAGACACGTGACGCAACCGCAATTTTAAAGCATCACCTGACGCCTTGGGACGCGGGCCTGACGGGGTGCCTTGGCCATGTCCTGCAACAAATTCATCGGGTCCGGTTTGAAAATACGTGCATCCATCAATTTAAGCGCGGATGACACTTTGGGCTTGAACGCCATATGGTTCAGCACGTCCTTTTCCAGATCAATGCCCGGCGCCACTTCAATCACCTCGAACCCGTCTTTGTTCACTTCAAAGACCGCGCGCTCTGTGACAAACAAGGCTTTGCGACCTTGCGAGGCTGCGAAGGGAGCATTGTAGCAAATCTGCTGGATCGCATGCACGAACTTGCTATGGCGTCCCTCGGTGACGATTTGCAAAGTGCCGTCCCCACTTTTGATCTCCAAACCACCGGAGGTAAATGTGCCGCTGAACACGACTTTGCGGGCGTTCTGACTGATATTCACGAAGCCGCCAATGCCGACAATCTTGTCTCCAAAGCGGCTGACATTGACATTACCTTCGGGATCAACCTCGGCAAAGGACAGAAAGGCAATATCCAGTCCACCGCCATCATAAAAATCAAATTGATAGGGCTGGTCGACAACCGCATCATAATTGAGCGCAGCCCCTGAATCGACGCCCGTTGCAGGCGCACCGCCGATAAAGCCCTGCTCATTGGTCAAAGTGACTTGATCGAGAATATGCTCCTCCGCCGCAACCGTTGAAATGCCGGTTGAAATGCCCGCGCCCAGATTGCAGATGGCGCCCGGCACCAGTTCCATCGCCGCCCGACGGGCAACGATTTTGCGATCTCCGAAGGGAAGCGTCTGCATGGCCCCCAAAGGAACGCGCAGCTCGCCTGAAAAGCTCGGATTGTAATCGGTGGCATAGGTCTGCTTCTGATCGGGATCAACCACGATATAATCAATCATAATGCCCGGGATTTTGACCTGTCTGGCATTGAGTGTGCCGGCCTTGACCATTCGCTTGACCTGAACCACGACCGCAGCGCCCTGCCGCCGACCGGCTTGCGCACTGGACAACATCTCGCCCGGAATGGCCTCGTGCTCCATGCTCACATTACCATTTTCATCTGCCGTGGTTCCGCGGATCAACACGATATCAAGCGGCAAGGGTTTGAAGCGCAGCCATTCTTCGCCACCGATTGTCAGCAATTCAACCAGATCCTCGCTGGCGCTTTTGCTCTGGCGCGCTCCTAGTTGGCGCGGATCCACAAAGGTATGCAACCCTGTCTTGGTAATCACGCCCGGCCTGCCGCCGGCCATTTCGCGGGTCAGTTGCGAAATGACTCCTTGCGGCAAAGTGTAGGATTCAATCTTGTCGTCGCGGGCCAGATCCACCAAGGGCGGCGAATCCACCAAAGCGCCGGTGATGCTGCGCTTGAGCATGCCGGGATGGCGGAAACGGGCCGCCCCTTTGAGTTTGCGATCACCAATACCAACTGCATGAATCAAACAAAGTCCCGATGGCGCGCCTGTTTCCAGAAAGCGCGCCTCGATGGCTTCCAAAATGGACTCGGGCACCCCATGACCACCGCCCGATCCACTGACGAGAATGGAGTCCCCCGCTTGAACCAGATTGGCCGCTTGCTTTGCTGTAATGATTTTCATGAGTGATCCACCCCGACGCCGCCCGTGTTGTTTGATCTGTGATTGACAGATCTATTTTATATTTGTAACCGTTTACACAAAGCGGTCAATATTGGCAAGATTGACACCAAATAGCGACTCGATGCACCGGATTGATGGCTCGGCTTATGGCGCATAGGGGTCAATAAGCTGCATAGCGCCATCCGAAGGATGGGCGTACGGATGAGAGGGGACAAAAAGGCATGACGGTGGCCTTGGTGACTGGCGCGGCTGGCGGTATAGGACATGCCATTTCCCAACAGCTTCTTGATGCAGGCTTTCATGTCGCAATGGCCGATATCGTGCCTGTGCCTGCGCCTCAAGCCGATCCAGAGCGCTTCATGACCGTTTCGCTGGATCTTGCCGATCTCAGCTGCCATGCCAAAGCCCTTGACCAGATTGAAGCACAATTGGGGCCGATTGATTGCCTCGTTAACAATGCCGGTGTGACCTCGATGGTCAGAGGCGATATGCTTGATTTGACCGTTGAAAGTTTCGACCGATCGATCGGCGTGAATCTGCGCGGCACGTTTTTTCTGACCCAAGCGGTTGCCCGACGCATGGCTGCACGCGAAAAGCAGCTTGGCGATGGCCGGACCACATGGCGCAGCATTGTCACCATCAGCTCGTCAAATGCAGAAATCGTCGGGGAAAACAGGGCTGATTATTGTATTTCAAAAGCCGGACTGTCCATGCTCAACAAATTATTTGCCTCGCGTCTGGGGAAAAACGGCATTGGTGTCTATGAAATCAGGCCGGGGATTATCCACACAGACATGACCCGTCCGGCCACAGAAAAATATGACCGACTGGTGGCGGATGGCGGTGTGCCGATGGGGCGTTGGGGCGAACCCAACGACGTCGCATCGGCCGTGGTGTCTCTGGCCCGCGGCGCGATGCATTATGCCACGGGCATCGCGCTCGATATCGCGGGCGGCATGCAATTATACCGGATTTAGGGAGTAGGCCATGGCATTGCTGGGCAATGGTGTTTTAGCAATCTGGAACGGCATGAAGCCGGGCTATGAAGACCAATTTACGCGCTGGCATGTGGAAGAACATATTCCCGAACGGGTCAGCCTGCCGGGCTTTGAACGTGGCAGACGCTATCGCGCGGTTGACGGGCATCCGGCATTTTTTAATTTCTATGAAACGCAAAGCGTGGCCGATCTTGAATCCCCCGCTTACAAAGATCGTCTGAACAACCCGACCCCTTGGACCTTGGCAACGGTCAAACAGTTCACGGATACATCGCGAACCCTGTGTGATGTGGTGATCAGCCGTGGAACGGGACAAGGCACCTTTGTTGAAACCGTGGCGATGGAAACAAGCCTTGCCGATGACGCCTTTGTGCAGGGATTGAGCGATGCGCTCCATCGCCTTGCCTCATCAAGCGGCATTGTCGGACTGCATCTGCTGCGGGGCCGGCTCGGACAGGATCAGGCTGTGACAGAAGAGAAAAAGCTGCGCGGCGTGCCTGATCAGGAAGTGGCCTGGCTTTTACTGATCGAGGCCATTGATCTTGATCCGCTGACCCTTGCGCGCATAGAGACGCTCACCGACCAGCTTCTTGCCCAATCCGGCGCGACACACTGCAAACGGGGCATTTATCAGCTTCAATATGCCTTGAGCAAAGACGAGCTGCAACGCTAGGTCAGGAATCTTTGCCATCCATGTCAACACAGGGCTCAAGCGAAAAAAAACCGCCAAACCATGCAGGCCAGCCCCGCCAAAGCTCCTTGGCCGGACTACGGGAAGTGGCTGTGGCAGCCCATGTTTCCACCGCCACTGTTTCACGCGCCATCAATACACCGCATCTTGTCTCGCCCAAATTGCGCGAGCGCATTCATCAGGCGATTGACCAGCTCGGCTGGGTGCCGGACGGGACCGCCAGAGCGCTGGCCACCAAACGCTCATACACCATCGGCGCGGTGTTTCCGACCTTGACGCATGGCGATTTCGCGCGGGCCACAACCGCTATCCAGCAAGAATTGCAGGCGCGCGGCTATACGTTGCTGCTGGCCTGTTCCGATTACGATTTGGAACAAGAGTTCCAGCAAATCAAAAAATTCATCGAGCGCGGCGTGGATGGACTAATTCTGGTGGGTGAAAACCACCATCCCGATTTGGATAAATTGCTAGCGCGCCGCAGCGTCCCCATCATCAATACCTTTGTTTATTCGCCGCAAACCCACGGAACCTGTATCGGGCCTGACAACCGCAAACTTTTTTTTGATATGACACGTTATCTCATTGAAATGGGACATGTCGTTTTTGCCATTGTTGCCCAATCGGTTCAAAACAATGATAGGGCCGAAGCGCGCCTGCAGGGTATTCAGGATGCGCTGGCCGAAGAGGGGATCGCGGTCAGGCCCCAGCATTTTGCGATCGGCCAATGGAGTATTTCCGAGGGGCGCCATTTGTTCCGTCAGGTCATGGCTACCCAGCCAAGACCCACAGCGGTCATTTGCGGCAATCCCTATCTGGCTGTGGGCGCCTATCTGGAAAGCATCTCCATGGGGCTTGAGGTACCACAGGATGTCTCGATTGTCGGCTATGACGATATCGAGGTGATGAACCATCTGCCGGTTTCGCTCACTACCGTCCGCGTTCAGAGCGAGCAGGTGGGCCGCAATGCGGCCCGCTATCTGATGGCAAGGCTTGAGGATGAGGCCATCGATATTCCCTTCCAATGCGATACCGAAATTGTCATTCGCGCCTCCTCCGGTCCCCCTTCGAGAAAAAACAATCCCGCCTCGCTATCCCTTTGAGCGGGATACGGAAGGTCAAGCTGAGAAAGAGACTTGAAAAAATATTTTAAATGCTCAAAATGTAACCGTATACATTTATATATGATCGGGCTTATGATGACCGCCACAAGAAAGCGGCAAGGCCAGAGGAAACCAGTGTGGCGATAAAGTCAGGACCAGAACTGCCCCCAGCCTCCTCCACAGATGTGGTGGAACAGCGGACCCATGAAAACGGTTTACGCAAGAAGCAGACGTCCTTGTTGTTGCGCCGGTTGAAAAAAATCGGCTGGAACCTGCTGCCTCCCTTAACCTTTGTCGCGATTGTCGGGCTTTGGTCGTGGTCGGTGCAGGCATTCAAAATTCCGGCCTATCTGCTGCCGGGTCCGGGGGCTGTGTTTTCCCGCCTTTTCAGCGACTGGCACCTGCTCTGGAACAATGCGGTGATCACCATGACCGAAATTGTTCTAGGGTTTGGCCTCACTTTGGTCAGTGCCATTCCTTTGGGCTTGGTGATTGCCTTGTCACCGCTCTCCAAACAAATCTTGTATCCGCCAATCGTATTGCTTCAGCTTGTTCCGAAAATTGCGGTAGCACCCTTGTTTCTGGTTTGGCTTGGTTTCGGCATGGAGTCCAAAGTGCTCCTGACCATTTTGATGACCTTTTTTCCGCTGCTGATTGCCAGCATCAGCGGCTTCCAAATTCTGGATACGCGCCTTCTCTATCTCACCAAATCCATGGGCGCATCGACATGGCAGACCTTTCGCTATTTGCGCGTTCCCGCTGCACTGCCGGTGATTTTTTCCGGCATCAAAACCTCGGCAACCATTGCAGCGACCGCCGCAATTGTCGCTGAATTTGTGGGCGCCAATCAAGGCTTGGGCTATGTGCTGCTTAAAGGCACCAGCACGATGGATATCGAACTGACATTCGCCGTTCTTGTGGTCCTGACCATCATTGGCATTGTCCTGAACTATCTGGTCGAAATCAGCGAGTGGATTATGACGCCCTGGCAACGATCAGCGAGCAATTCATGACAGGGGGTGCAGGGCCCCATGTCACCGGATCGAATGAATAACGCACTTAAAAAAAGACATAATCGTTAACAAACCAACAGATAAACGGGAGAAACGCGCTATGCGACATACATTGAAAACACTTCTGGGAAGCGGCTTGCTGGCCGCGACGCTCTCACTGGCAACAGGCGCCATGGCGCAAACACCCGTGACATTCCAGCTGAACTGGACAGCGGGCGGTGCCAATGCCGGTTTTGCCGCAGCCGTGGGCGAGGGTTATTACAAAGCGGTCGGCCTTGATGTCACACTGGTGCAAGGCAATGGCTCGGGCAATACCGCACAATTGGTGGCCAATGGACGCGCACAGCTGGCCTATGCCGATGCTGTTGCTGTCAGTCAGCTGATTGCCAAAGGTGCTCCGATGAAGATGGTGTCCACCATCTATCAATCCAACCCGAATGAAGTCTCGGCGCTGAAAAAATCAAATATTACAAACCTCAAAGATCTTGTTGGCAAAAAGGTCGGCGTTCCCGCCGGCTCCTCGCAAACCACCATGTTGCCGCTTTTGTGGAAAGCCAACAATTTGAAAGAAGCCGATATGACGCTGATCAATATGCCGGTGGCCTCGATGGTGCCGTCTTTGTTGCAAGGCCAAGTCGATGCCATACTTGGTTCGATGGATGCCTATCAAATCCAGCTGGAAGCCCAAGGGGCGGAGCTCAATAATTTCCGATTTGCCGATTATGGTGTGCCGACCGTCAGCACCTCCATTTTTGCCTCCAACAGCTTCCTTTCGGAAAATCCCGATTTGGTGAAAAAATTCATTGCCGCTAGCCTCAAAGGGTGGAGCTTCGCGCTCGACAATCCTGAAAAAACCATCAAACACATCAAGAGCGTTTTCCCTGATGTGAATGAAAAACTGGCAACATCCGAACTGGCTGCCATTACACCGCTGTTCTGTTCAGGGGATGCAAAATTCATCGGCAAGGCCGAGGATGCGCATTGGACCCGGACACAGAACCTGTTGTCGGAAGTGGGTCTGCTGCCAGCCAATCAGGATCCCAAATCCTATTACACCCATGATTTCCTGCCTCCTGCCGACCAGATGCGGGCCTGCAAGAAATAACAAACCTTCAGCGGGGTTCGGACACTTCGGACCCCGCTTGACGTCTCATCCATTCAGCCCAAGCAGCGGATATGTATCTATGAGCACCCAAGCCCCTTCCCTTTCGCGCACCGGTTACCGCTATGAAGATTTATATGTGGGCTTGGCATTCCGCAGTCCGGGCCGGACGATCACCGAGGCGGATCTCATGGCTTTCGCCGGACTGACAGGAGATTTTTCCGAACTGCACACCAGCGATGTCTATGCCAAAAACAGCCAATTCGGGCGCAAGGTCGCGCATGGCCTGTTAGGTCTGTCTTATGCCCATGGATTGATGTGGCCGCGCACCGGTGAATTACGGGAAACGGCCATTGCTTTTCTGGGAATTCAGGACTGGAAATTTGTCGGCCCGATTTTTGTCGGCGATACGATTTTTGTTCATTATGTGCTGGCGGAATTGCGCGACAGCAAATCACGGCCCACGCAAGCGGTTGCAAGCTTTGTCGTCGAATTGCTCAATCAGGATGGTATGGTGCTGCAAAAGGGCACCAAAATATTGCTGGTTTCGAAAGTTCCCCTGACGGCTGTCGAAGCGTCCCTATGAGATCTTGTTACCCACCCCCTGCAAGATCGGAGAGCATCCGCTTATGAGCCAAGTGACGCCCCCCTCGCCCGCCGCACGTAAATCCGGTGTGCCGATCACAATCAGTGCTGTCTCGAAGATTTTTGGCGAGGATGGCGACACGCCTTTTCGCGCGCTCAAGCCCATCGATGTGACGATCACCGAAGGGGAATTCATTTCTGTTGTCGGCGCCTCTGGGTGCGGCAAAAGCACATTGATGCTGATGGTGGCGGGCCTTTTGAAAAGTTCGACAGGGCAGATCACTGTCAATGGCCGCCCTGTAACCGAACCCATCACCGATGTCGGGATCGCCTTTCAGGATCACTTGCTACTGGAATTTCGTACGGCTTTCGAGAATGTGATGCTGCATGCCGATATTCGTGGTTTGGACAGAAATATTTTGGAGCATCGCGCCAAGGATTTGTTCAAACAGTTGCGCCTTGAACATGCCATGCATAAATATCCCCGTCAGCTCTCGGGCGGTATGCGCCAACGCGTGTCGCTGATCCGCACACTGGTGCATGAGCCCTCGGTCTTGTTGATGGATGAGCCCTTCGGAGCGCTGGATGCACTGACCCGCTTGCAAGTGCGCATGGATCTTGAGGCCTTGTGGCTGAGGCGTAGGCCCACCGTTTTGTTCATCACCCATAGTGTGGAAGAGGCCGTCGGGCTATCCGACCGGATATTGGTCATGAGCCCAAGCCCCGGCGAAGTGGTGGATGACATCCGCGTCGATCTGCCGCGTCCGCGTCCGATTGTGCTAGGCGACGCACCGGAATTTGCCAGCTATGTGGATCAGATCCACCGTCAATTTGAAAGAATGGGCGTGTTGCATGGCATTGCCCTGCCGCAATCCGAACCCCATTCAAACCACGGTCCGGCCTGATGGAAAAGAATACCGCGCCCTCCCGCGCCGAAGCGTTGGTTGCCCGCGCCACAGGCACGGTATCGCTTACCTTCAACGGGTTGGTCGCCGAAATCAGCCTGTCCAACGGCCCCATGAATCTTGTTACGCGACCCATGTTGCGACAGCTGAACAAAGCCATTACAACTGTTGCGGCGCGATCCGATATCCGCTGTGTCATCCTGCATGGCGGATCCGCGAAAGCCTTTTGCGCGGGCAGCGACATCAAGGAATTCGATGATCTGCGCGCGGATGCCAGCGAATATAAAATCCTGTTCGAGGATATGGTTTTGCGTAACCTCGCTCAAGTGCCGATGCCCAGCATTGCGGCCCTGAACGGCCATGCGCTTGGGGGCGGTTTTGAAATCGCTTTGGCTTGTGATTTACGGGTCTTGCAACGCGGCGCCAAAATCGGACTTCCGGAATCCCATCTTGGCGGCTTGGCAGGCAATGGCGCTGTGCGCATCACCCGTCTGATTGGACCCGCGCGCGCCAAAGAAATGCTCTATACCGGCATGACTCTAACGGATGAACGGGCGCTGGACTGGGGGCTTGTCAACCGCCTGACCGATGCAGGCGAGGCCTTGGCGGGCGCGCGGGCACTGGCGGCAACCATTTGCCAGCGCGGACCAATTTCCAATCGGCTAGCCAAAACATTGGTGGATGCCGCACAGGATATGGCGATGGATGCCGCCCTTTATTTATCAACTACAGCGCAACAAAAAATCTTTGACTCAGAAGATCTGCATCGCGGCGTCAAAGCATTTTTTGAAAAGACCAATCCTGAATTTGAAGGACGCTGACCATGATTGCGGGCAACAAGGCATCAAGCAAGGCACGCATTGATCAGATAAATACAAAAGTAAATTTTTTGATATGCCTTAAACACTCACTGACTTCTTGAATAGACGCAGACCGAGCCTAAAGGATCTTTGATGCAACCGATTGTGAATGGCGCTACAAAATTATTGTTTATTGTGGGTGATCCGATAGCGCAGGTGCGCTCGCCGTTAATCTATAATCCGAAAATTTTGGCTGCTGGCCGTAATTGCATTTTAGTGCCCTTGCTTGTTCCGCAAGCCGAGTTTGAACAGACGATCCAGTCTGTGATGCGGATTGGAAATCTGGAAGGCTTGATTATTACCTTTCCATTCAAAGAACGGATGATGCCTTTTCTGCAGAAAATCAGTGCGGATGCGGCCTTGATCGGCGCGGTCAATGCCGTCAAAAAAAATGAACACGGTGAATGGCAGGGGGATATATTTGACGGCATCGGCATGGTCCGTGCCGTCCAAGCACTCGGTCAATTAGCCGAGAACCGCCATGTCCTGCTTTATGGCGCTGGCGGTGCGGGCAAGGCGATTGCCGCAGCCTTATGCAGCAACAAAGTCCGCAGGCTTACCATCATCGACCGCAATGAAAGCAAGGCTCAAGCTCTGGTCGAGACTTTGGCACGGCACTATCCCGAGATCGCACTTGGTTCAACCAACCGGCAGATCGAGGACTATGACATGCTCGTCAATGCCACGCCTGTGGGCATGGCTGAAAAGGACACCTATGTGCAGTGGTCAGGCACTTTGCATAAAGGCGTGACGGTTGTTGATATTGTCCCCTACCCGACAACAACCCCATTGCTGGCGCTGGCCCAGCAATGCGGATGCCCGCATACCAATGGACAGGCGATGATACAGGGACAGTCGGATGCCGTTTTGGAATATTTCGATATTTTATAAAATGAGGGGCGCATGTATCTGAAATTCGGGCAACCCGACAACTCCATCATTCAACTGGCTTATGTCGTCGAGGATATCGAAGCCTCGATCCTTCACTACCACAAACACATGCATGTGGCGCCATGGCAATTGCGCGGCCCCTTCACAACGACATCGGCAAAGTATCATGGCGAGATAGTTGCGCTCTCCTTAAGCATTGCCCATGCTTTTGTCGGCCATACCATGATCGAACTGATCCAGCAGCATGATAAAACCCCATCGGTCTATACCGACACCATCAAAGAACGCGGTTACGGTTTTCATCACTGGGGGGTCTCCTGCCCCGATTACGAGGCCTTGTTGAAAAGGCTTCATGATGAAGGCAAGGCGATTGCGTTTGAGGACAAGACAGCCATCGGCACCCGTGTCGCCTATGTGGATTATAGGGCTGATATGGGAGGCTTTGTCGAATATATCGAAATGAATTCTGCGGCTGAAGCACGCTATACAGCAATGTTCACCCGCGCACTGACATGGGATCAATCCGAATTGATCCTGCGGCTTTGAGTGGCTTTTATAATATATTTACAACAAAAATTCGATAATTCATTTACATGAAGAAGTTTGTGACGCTCGTAGCTACCCTTAACGAACCGAAAAATAGAGCGCATCTTTTGTCATATTCCTAATGACTCGATCTATGTTTGAGCAATCAATCGTCATCACTATTTAATCTGGCTTTAATGGACACTCGTTCCGTGCCGGATTTAATATATAAACAAGTGGACAGATGCCCGCATCCATTCCATGCGAGGCGTAGATGACGACCGAGGAAATGACCTTGAACGCAGGCGAATAGCCAGGTCAGGGAATTATCAAATCATATTGCTGCATAGCAACATAGCCCGCCACTAGACAAACTAATGTATTCTAGATTGAATGGATAATTGTCGGTCCGAGGTAACAGGGGTTTTCTGATGTCATCCATTTTATTGAAAAACTTCAAACTGCTTGAACCAACTTGGGGTGAATTGCGCCCAGGCTATGAAATGTTGGTTGAAGGAACAACCATTCACGCATTGTCCGATAAGCCGATCAAGGCCCAAACGGCACAAGTTATTGATTGCCATGGCCAAACCTTAATGCCAGGCTTGATCGATAGCCATGTGCATATTTTTCTATCTGAAGTTTCAATCCCAAGCCTTGAAAAAATGCCCCTCACATTGATGACTGCACGCGCTATTCAGGCCATGAAAGGAATGCTCGATCGTGGCTTTACCACAGTGCGTGACACAGGCGGAGCCGATTGGGGTATCAAGGAGGCCGTAGAGAATTCAAATGTGCCCGGGCCACGCTTGTTTATTGCAGGTCAGGCCATCGGGCCAACGGGTGGACACTCAGATTCACGACGCCGAACCGATTATGGTTTACGTTGCCGCTGCTGTAACGCCATGAGTTATACAATGGCCGTTTCAGACGGTGTGAGCGAGGTTAGGCGGTCTGCACGCGAGCAGATGCGTCAAGGTGCCGATCACATCAAAATTATGATGTCCGGTGGTGTAGCATCACCATTTGATCCACTAACCAGCTTGCAATTTTCAATGGAAGAAGCGCGGGCAGCCGTAGAAGAAGCAGAAGCTTTCGGACGCTATGCTTGCGCCCATGCCTATACACCAGAGGCCATTACACGCGCTGCCCATGCCGGTGTCCGAACAATCGAACATGGGAATTTGATTGATGATGTATCAGCACAATTAATGGCGAGCAAAGGGATGTTTCTTGTTGCCAATCTTGTCGCTTATTACGCGATGCGGGAGCGCGCCGAAGAGTTTGGCATGACACGAGACATGCTGGATAAAAACGATATGGTGATTGATGGCGCTTTGCGCTCATTGGAAATTTGCAAGCGGGCGGGAGTCCCTGTTGCGTATGGCTCGGATTTATTAGGACAATTGCAAGTTGACCAGTCCCGTGAGTTCTTGTTGCGGCGCGAGGTCTTGGAGCCGATAGATATTATTCGTTCGGCGACAACGGTCGGCGCTCAGGTCGTTCGCATGGAAGGCAAGCTCGGCACTCTACAGGAAGGGGCCTTTGCAGACATGATTCTGATCAATGGAGATCCGTTAAAAGATCTAGCCGTCTTACAAAACCAAGGTCGGGATATCAGTTTGATCATGAAAGCAGGTCATATCTTTAAAAACACACTTGCTGCCTAGAGATTTTATGGCTTATTCGAGAATGCCACGAGAAGGACTGATTGGGCGGATATTGCTCAACGGAGCTGCTGCTTTGGCAATGGTCTATATTCTCTTGCCCCTTTTTTTTGTGTTCTGGCTCTCGGTATTTAACCAAGAAATCCCAAGCTTTCCTCCCGATGGTTATTCGTTGCGATGGTTTTCTGCCCTTGCGGAATACCGCGAATTTGCAAGTGGGTTTATTTTAAGTTTACAGGTCGGTGTAATAGCAACATTTGTCGGTCTTGTTTTAGGCCTGCCCGCAGC
Organism: uncultured Hyphomicrobiales bacterium; assembly: GCA_903824185.1. GTDB lineage: Bacteria > Pseudomonadota > Alphaproteobacteria > Rhizobiales > Beijerinckiaceae > CAIYZJ01. Next base: position 13,494 of record CAIJVU010000029.1, on the reverse strand, counting down.
GCTTGTGATCGTTCGCTCACAAATCAACGGACGGGGATTTTTCAATTCACTATTACTGGCGCCGATGGTTGTTCCCGGTGTTGTCTTGGGTACAGCTTTGTATGTTTTCCAAATCGAGGCTGAAATCGCCACGGATCTTCCGCTCATGGGGTCATTTTTAGGCTTGGTCATTGCACATAGTTTGATTGTTGTTCCATGGACCGTCAGGCTTATTTGCGCCAATCTGGTTGGCATTGACCGCACTATCGAGGAGGCAGCCTATAATTTAGGGGCCGGGCCCATAACCACCTTTTTCAAGATAACATTGCCGATGATCCGCCCAGGCCTCGTAGCGGCCACGCTGTTTGGATTTGTTGCCTCTTTCGGTAATCTTGAAATGTCCTTGTTTCTGGTCGGACCTGGCCGAACTACTTTGCCGATTGCTATTTTGCAATATCTTGAATGGAAAATTGATCCCACGGTTGCTGCTGCTTCTGTCTTGCAAATTGCTCTAATTGCCTTAGCTTTGCTGATTACGGACCATTATGTAAAATTAAGCAGGGTTGTTTAATGGCATCACTCGACCTGCAATCCTTGACAAAATCCTATGGCGACAATCGCGTTGTCGCGGATGTATCGCTACATGTCGCGCAGGGTGAATTTCTCGTTTTGTTGGGCCCGAGCGGCTGCGGTAAGACAACCACATTGCGCATGATTGCTGGATTTGTTGAGCCAAGCAGTGGAAATATTTTGATTGGCGGCAAAGATATAACGACATTGCCACCGTGGCGACGCAATTGCGGAATGGTATTTCAAAATTACGCACTGTTTCCGCATCTGACAGTGGCCGAAAATGTGGCTTTTGGTCTTCAAATGCGCAAAGTTGAATCCATTGAGCAACGCAAGCGCGTAAAGGATGCGCTGACCATGGTTCGCTTGGAACATTTAGCTGGGCGTTACCCCCGTGAAATGTCAGGCGGCCAACAACAACGTGTTGCTTTAGCAAGAGCGCTGGCCATTGAACCGGACATTTTATTGCTTGACGAACCCCTTTCAAACCTCGATGCCAAATTGCGTGAGGAAGTGCGTGTAGAAATACGCGAATTGCAACGCAAGCTCGGATTAACCACTATTCTCGTCACTCATGACCAGGAAGAGGCTCTGACTGTTGCAGACAGGTTGGTTGTGATGAATGGCGGGCATGTTTGTCAAATAGGCGACAAAAGAGATCTCTATGAACGCCCTGCCGATCGATTTGTTGCTTCCTTCATCGGCCGATCTAGTTTCATTGAAGGACACATCAAAGGTCAGGGACTGTTTGAGTCAACAGACGGATTACAGCTCAAGGTATCAAGGGAAATAAATCTTGGCCCTGCAACACTGGCTATAAGACCAGAACGCTGCCGTTTGGGAACTTCAGCGCAGACCTGCGACAACCATCTAACAGGTCAAGTTGAGTTTGTATCTTATCTCGGTTCAGCACTCGATATACATGTGCGGCTCGGCACGCAAACAAAGGTTATAGTACAATTATCCAATCAAGAGAGCGTCAAAGAACCTCAATTGGGTGAAACAGTTCAAATAGGATGGGCCAGCACCGCCGGGCTTCTTTATCCTTCCGATCAGGGGCGGGAAAGTTATGGGGGATTATGACGATGAACAATGCGAAACACGGACATATGAGCCGTCGTCACTTCATGCAAAAAACGGCTTTAGTTGCAGGCGCTTTGACTGTAGGTGCAGAAAGTGTCTTTGCACAACAGGCCGGTAAAATTGTTGTCGGGACCTGGGGCGGTGATTACGCTCGCTTACTGACAAAAAACATCGAAGATCCGATATTAAAACCGAAAGGTTTTGAAATTGTACAAGATCAGGCGTCTGACGCGCCACGGCGCGCGAAGATTGTTGCTGAAAAACGATTACCACGCGGCTCCTCTGATATTCAGGGGCTATCTTCCGCCAATATGTTTGAAATGAATGAGGCGGAAGCCGTTGAAAAATTGGATTATTCAAAAATTCCAAACGCCAAAAATTTGATCCCTGAACTGAAATATCCTTACGGGGTCGGTCATATCTATTCGGGTAAAGTGGTTGTTTATAATCCGAAGCTTATCACGCCAGCGCCTACGAGTTTTAAAGATGCTTTTGATCCAAAGTGGGGATCAAAAATAGGCATGATTGATATTCAATATCTTTATATCGTTATTGCGGCGTCCATGGCTGCAACCAACGGCGCCTCTATGATCGACTTTGAAAAAGCCAAAGACGTATTATTGGCGGCCAAGAAAGCTGGGGCACGTTTATATCCGACCAATGAAGCTTTTGCGCAAGCATTAAAAACCGAAGAAATCGGTATCGGCATTATGTGGAAAGCCCGCGCAGTCCAATGGCAAAATTCTGGCATTGCGTGCGAATCCGCTGCGCCAAGCGAAGGCATTCCGCTTTATGTGTCTGGCTTCTCGATACCACGCAATGCCCCTAATAAAGAAGGGGCCTATGCCTATATGAATGCGATGCTTGAAAAATCAGCCCAAGAGGCTTTTGCCGTGGATATGGGATATAATCCCACAGTATCTAATGCGATTGTCGCATCTGATTTACAAAAGCGAATTGGATTTACGGCTGATGAAATGAAGCGCCTGCGCGACCTTGATTACGGCTATTTAGCCAAGAATGATGCCATGATTAAGGAATGGTGGGATAAGGTGTTTAAGGCCTGATGACACTATTAAATGCAAATCGCCAAAACAAGCGAGGCCTTACCGCCTCGCTTCTGATCATGCCGGCAACCGCTTTTGTCGTACTGAGCCTACTCCTGCCCATGGCGATATTGTTTCGCTACAGCTTGAATGCATTCGTGCCCGGAAAATTTATGGTCGATGCATTAACAGCTGATAACTACATCAAATTTTTTACCGATCCTTATTATGCCTCTGTTCTTTTTCGTACAATTCGTGTTGCCAGCATCTGCACCATCTTTTGTCTCATCATTGGCTTCCCACTGGCTTATGTACTGGCCCGCACACAATCTCATTTCAAAAACTTATTGATCATTGCTGTTGTATTACCTTTATTTGTTGGCAATGCGGTTCGAGCAGCGGGTTGGATGGTATCCCTTGGTAATAAGGGGGCCTTCAACCAATCCATGATTGCGCTGGGTTTTATCGATGCACCCATTGAAATCATGTATACCGAACTTGCCGTTTTATTGGGAATCATTGCAGTCAACCTTCCTTTCATGGTGTTAACTTTACAAAGCGTAATTGAAAGCATTCCCCGCCATGTCGAAGAAGCGGCTTTTTCACTCGGCGCTCCGCCTCTTAAAATGTTTTGGTTGGTTTTATGGCCGTTGGCCATTCCGGGAATTTTGGCCGGAACCATTTTAACATTTATTCTGGCCATGAATGCTTACGCGACACCGGTACTGCTTGGGGGGCCAAAATTCCAAATGATGGGAACATTAATTTATGGCCAGTTCGCACAACAAAATAACTGGCCTTTTGGTGGTGCTATTTCATTCATATTAATGACCACAACACTTTTTTTAACATTGATTGCGCAAGCATTTGTTACAAATAAAAAATAACACCCCATTTCTAAAACAAACCATTATAAGATTATATTTATAGCGCTAATTGATTCATCAATGGAATTTTTGGTGACAGCTAAAGGAGGTTTACACAAGTTGATTCCGAATGGCAGTGAGAATGCTGAGAGGCGTTGCTGGCATGTCGATATGTTCGATGCCATAGGGTTTGAGAGCATCTATAATCGCATTGATAATGGTTTGCGGAGCACCAATGGCTCCGGCTTGACCAGCTCCTTTACAGCCCAAAGGGTTTGAACGGGTCGGGCATTCCACCAGATGAATTTCGAAGTCTGGTAAATCGGCGGCGCGTGGCAGGGCGTAATCCATCAGGCTTGAGGTGATGAGCTGTCCGCTATCAGGATCATATCGTATAGACTCGAGCATGGCCTGGCCTATGCCCTGTGCAAGACCGCCGTGAACCTGACTTTCGGTCAACATTGGATTGATCAATGTGCCATAATCATCAACGGCCACATAGCGCAGAATTTTGACCATTCCGGTCTCGGGATCCACTTCAACTTCTGCCGCATGGCACCCATTGGGAAAGGTGATCGGTGCTTGCGTGAAAAGGCCATGACCGGACATCAATTCTAGATTTTCACTTTCGGCGAAGGCAGTGATCAAAGCATGCATATCCATATGCGGACGCTTTGCCTGATCGCGGGACGAAGAATAAAAAATACCCTTTTTATAGCGGATCATTTCAGGATCAACCTGTAAATAACGGGCAGCGATGCTTGTTGCTTTTTGCAAAAAATCACGGGCGGCATAGACCAATGCCGTCCCGCCCATGTGCAGGGATCGCGCGCCACCATGCCCGCCCCCTGTGGGGACTATACGGGTATCGGCTTGCACATAGCGAAACATCGAAAGCGGCAAGGATAATTCACGGGCCATCAATTGCACAAAACTCGTTTCGTGCCCTTGTCCATTGGATTGCGTCCCAACCACGATCTCTATCAATCCGTCGACCCTTGGTCGTATCCATGCCTCTTCTTCGGGTGGCCCCCTTGACGTTTCCAGAAAGCAGCCGATGCCAAGGCCTCGCAATTTCCCTGCTTTTTTGGATAGGGATCGCCGTTTGGAAAAGTTGGCGTGATCAATCACAGCCATGGCCAGATCGAGGTTTTGCTCGAAAGCACCACAATCAATCGTAAATCCGGTTCCATTGGTGAAAGGAAATTGTTTGATAAAATTTCTTCGCCGTAATTCAGTTGGGCAAAGAGAAAGGTGCTGGGCGGCCAGATCAATCAGCCGCTCCAGCATATAATTGGCTTCTGGTTTACCCGCACCACGATAGGCATCGATAGGCGCCATATTGGTGAAGACACCGCGGACATTCATGGACAGAACAGGAAATGCATAGACCCCGCCCATCGCCGGTGTCGGTGCAACCGTTGCGCTACCGGGGCCTAACGAGGTGATATAGGCACCGATATTGGCAATGGTTTCCACATCCAAAGCCAAAAACCGCCCTTTGTGATCCAGCGCCAAGCGAGCCCGCGTGATATTGTCGCGCCCGTGCACACCCGATGTAAAATCCTCCAGCCGGTCCGCTGTCCAATGGACTGGGCGCTGAAGTCTTTTGGCCGCCCAAAGGATCAAGGCATATTCCGGATAGGTCACGTTTTTCATGCCGAACCCGCCGCCGACATCGGGCGACACAACCTCGATCCGATCCTTGGGAAGGCCGAATACGCCAGAGGCTAATTCATCGCGGATGAAGTGAACAGATGCGGCACTGACAATCAGGCGATAGCGATCTTGCGTCTGATCCCAAAGTCCAATCGCGGTGCGGGGTTCAAGCGCAACCGCTGCAACTCTGTTATTTACAAGTGTCAATTCAACCATATGACGGGCCTTGGCAAAGGCCGCCTTTGTTCCTGTGTCATCACCGCGATGGTAGACAAAGGCCTGATTGTTAAACGCCTCAGGCCAGATTGTTGGCTTTGACGGCTCATGCGCCGTTGCGGGATCAATCACGGCCTCGAGCACATGGTAGTCAACGCTGATCATTTCCAGAGCGCCCTGAGCCTTGCGCGGGCAATCGGCAACAACCATGGCAACGGGGTCACCAACATGGCGAACGCGATGACGGCACAATGGATCGCGCGGAGGAACAATCAATTGTGTCTCAGGACCCATAGGGATTGATGTCGGCAAGGGACCAAGTCCATGGGGATTGGATGGACTTTTAAGAACATCATTCGCGGTATAGACACCATGAATGCCGGGTAACGCTGCTGCAGAGACTGTGTTTAGAGCGATGATGTTTGCATGCGCATGTGGTGAACGCAAAAAGGCCGCATAAAGTCTGGTGCCCTCAATACGATCATCGACAAATTGCCCCTGCCCTGTGACAAATCGAAGATCTTCTTGCCGCCTTACTGAACGGGGATCTCCCATGGCATGGGTAACGCATGGGTAAGCAATGGGCTGGGACAAAACATCATCCTGTCATGATAGCAAAACCGATACATCCTATCATGCATGATGACAGACAGAGATAAAAGTACAATATCACCATCTTATCTTGACCAATAATCACCAGCGTTATTCTAAGCTTTAACCATCCGGTTCCGCGTTATTGGCTTTACCCATCTATTGATCATCAAAATTATCCATAGGATTTTGATCGCTGGCACATTATGAAAATCTAAATGGGCCTAACCCAAATAAGCCTTTTCAATTTTTTGCATAATTCCAGTTTCGTCTGAAGCGGCATCCAAAACCATACGGCCTTGCGACAAGGCATAAACGCGATCAGAAACGGACAATGATTTTTCAATTAGTTGCTCGACCAGCAAGATGGAGACACCCTTGCTTTTCAAAATTGAAAGAACAGACAAAACGCGGTCGACAAGTACAGGAGACAGTCCAGCTGATGGCTCATCGAGCATAAGAAGTCGAGGCCTGCGAACAAGGCCTTGGGCTACGGCGAGCATTTGCTGTTGTCCACCACTCAGAGCACCCCCGCGCTCCATACGTTTTTCGGATATTTCAGGAAAATAGTCTAACGCCTCCTCGACACGCTGCCGTCGATCTGCAGACGACAAATCATAGCCGGCAAGCAGCAAATTATCATAGACGGAAATTTGTGTAAAAATACGATGGCCTTCTATGACATGAATTAAACCTGCTCTTGCACAGTCACGTGGACTTTTATGATTGAGAGGTTGGCCTGAGAAAATGACCGATCCTGATTGAACTGGAAGCAATCCAGACAAAGCACTCAGAAGCGTTGTTTTGCCAGCACCATTTGGGCCAAGCAAAGTGACAATTTCACCATGTCGAACACTTAAGGAAACGTCTTTCAGTACGTCCAATTTTCCATAACCGGCATTCAATTTTTCAACAACAAGAAGATTTTCAGGCACCGAGATAGGCACTTACAACCTCCTTATGAACACGAACGACAGAAGGAATATCACTGGCCAAGGGCTTACCTAAATTTAAAACCGTAACATAATCGCAAATAGAAAAAATAAAATCTGCGTGATGTTCGACAAGCAATATAGCCGTGCCATTCTTGGCAACACCTTTAATCAACTCGCCCAATTTTTTGATCTCTTCCACTGACAAGCCTGCTGCGGGCTCATCCAGCATCAAGAGCTTTGGGCGCCCCATTAAAGCACGTGCAATTTCAAGAAACCGCAATTCGCTGTGTTGCAAACGGTCCGCCCGAACAGATGCAAATTTATCGAGCCCCACAGCACGCAGCGCTTGTAACGCGTCATGCCGTGTTTTTTGTTCTTCAGCAATGGCGCGCGGCAAGGTCAGAACGGTTTCAATAAAATGGGTATCGCTAGAGGCGATCCCGCCCAGCATGACATTGTCTAGAACTGATGCCTCACCAACAATTTTAGGGGTTTGGTAAGTACGCCCAATTCCCAGACCCGCACGCAGATGAGGCAAGCCCGCCGGCAATGCTTGACCATCAAAAACCATCTGCCCGAATTGCGGGCTGTAAAAGCCAGAAATCACATTGAGCGTTGTGGTTTTTCCACTCCCATTCGGACCGATCAAACCATGAATCTCGCCAGATTTGACGTGGAAATCAAGGCCGTCAATCGCTCTTAAAGCTCCAAATTGAAGACGGATACCTTTTAAATCCAATGGTTGACTTTGCTTTGTTTCAGGCTTGAAGGCACCGAGCAAGTCAACATCTAAAACCAGATTCCGATCTGAATGAAGCGCTTTTTTGTTTTTAAAATCGATCAAGGCCGCAATGCCACCTGGCATCGCCAAAACGATCACCAGTAGCAAGACAGCATATAAAAAATTTGACCACGCCGCCAAAGGTGCCGCAATCTCCTGTAAGAGCGTGAGAATAATCGTACCGAGTAATGGACCAATAATCGATCCGCGTCCGCCTATCAAAATAGAGATAAAAAACAAAACAGATAATTCAAAGGTAAACGCATCAGGCGTGATGTAGGTTTGCAAACTTGCAAATAGTCCACCGGAAATGCCCGCCAGCATGCCGGCGATAATAAAAACCTTGATCAGGGCATGCGGCTTGTAAACGCCGCAGGATTCCGCTGCAACCTCGACGTCCCGAATAGCCACAAGAGCACGCCCATGACGGCTATGCGCAACATTGCTTGTCATCCAAGTGCAAAGCGCTGCAATCCCCATGCAGAATGCGTAAAAACCCCATGCGCTATTAAAGGGCGCCGGAAATTCAGGGCCAGTAATTCCGATACCTCCGCCCGTTACACTTTGCCAAGCCAAGGCAACCTGCGTCACAATGGTTGCAAAGCCCAAAGTCGTCATCGCAAAATAAAAGGTCCGCAACCGCAACGCGGGCAAGCCGATGAAAACACCAAAGAAAGCGCCTGTTAAACCCGCAATCATCAAAGCAATATAAGGATGCACAGGTGGCATCACATTACCTGCAGTCAAAACGCTTGTCGTATAGGCGCCCAATGTCAGCAGCGCCACATAGCCAATCGCCAATTGGCCTGCGTAACCGACAACCAGATTAAGCCCAGACACCAGAACCCAATAGATAGCCGCACGCGTTGCAATAAGGGCCCAATAATCATTGCCTACCCAAGGCAATGACAGAGCGACAATCAATAGACCGCAATAAGTCAACCGGTTTGCCGTCAAAAAATCGGAAGACGCCGCATGCGTCGGAGCAGCCAGAGACATTAGACTCTCCTCGCTGTTGCCGAACCGAAAAATCCTTGCGGCACAAAAAGCAAGACGATGATAAAGAGCGCAAAAACCGCCACGGATGCGAAAATGCCCCCGACCATAAAATTCGCCGCTTGTTGAAATAACCCGAGCGCCAAGCCGCCGATCACCGCCCCCTTGTTATTTCCAAGACCGCCTAAGGCAACGGGCACAAAACCATAAAAATTCAACACCGCCCCATTCGCAAAAAAGGCAAGCATCAATTCGCCACCCGAAAATCCGGCCAAGCCGCCGATTGCCCCTGCCAAGGCGTAGCTGGCAATGCGTAAATTTCTTTCCGGCAAGCCAAGCGCCTGTGCTGCATAATTATCTTCCGCGACAGCCACAAAGGCGCGCCCAAGCAAAGTGTAGCGATAAAGATATTCCAGCCCGATTATTGTCAGAATACATGCGATAACAGGGATCCAAAATTTTTCATCAGAAATACCAGTCCCCAGACCAAAGAGTTTTGGAAAAGGACGCGGCTCTGTTCCCCATTCGATCGCTGTCACTTGCTGGAACATCAAAGACAGAGCCAAAGTGGACAATACATAAAGGTGTTGTTCAAGACTTTTTAAAACAGGACGAACCGCCACATATTCCGTAATCACGCCGATCAAAGCACAGCTTGCCAAGACAAGGGGCAAAGCCAAAAGCAAAGGCAAGCCCCATACAATCATATATAAGGAGCCCAGCACACCACCGAGCATGCCAACCTGTCCCGCCGTAAAGCTCATCACGCGAGAGGTCGCATACATTGTATTATAGGTAATGCCGACGAGCGCATAAACTGCGCCCGTCGCCAAACCCGATGCAATGATTGTTGCAAGCATGTTAAAAAAGCCAGGGATTAAAGATAGCCAGGTGCAAGCGTAAACGCGCCATCCCGCGCCGAACTTGCCGCAGACATCACCACCTCTTCGGTCTGGTAGCCGTTATGCTCTGTTTCAGAATAGGTATAGGTCCCAAAATAGCCGGGGAATTTCTTCAAACTATTCAGGTAACCCGTAATCGCCGCACTTTCTGTTGAGCCGCTGGTTTCAATGGCTTTTGCAAAGAGGTTGATGGCATCGTAACCTGCTGCAACCCACCAAAGCAGGGTATCCTTCAGATCCACTTTGCCTTTGAGCCGGTCCACAAGCTCTTGCGAATGAGCGGGCAACTTACCCGCTGCGTCATAGGAGCAGCTCTTATAGCCAACCGCATAGACTTTCTCCCAATTGGCAGGCTTTTCGATCAGGCTGCCGATTTCACCCGAAGACATGGACGGATGTCCGATAAAGGGAACATCCCAGCCCATGGCAGCGCGTGTATTAAACAAACGCGCCAACATGCCTGTTGAAACACTCCAACACACAATGGCTTCTGCACCGGCATTTTTCGCCCGCAGCATATCCGGATTCATGTCCGGTTGCGTAGCGTCGATATTGGCGAGATAGACAACTTCCGCACCATCTTTTTTGATGGCGGCTGCGGATGCATTGGCTGCAGACACGCCATAACCTGTCGTATCTCCGAGCACAGCAACTTTTTTAGCCTTGAGGATTTTCAAGGTGTAATTGCGCACCGCATCATCCCATTGCGTATTCGATGGTGCAATACGGTATGAGGTCGGAAATTTGACGGGATCAATCAGAGTATCGACAACGCAAGGATGCAAATTGGGCATTTTAGCGCGGGCCAGAATAGGCGTCACCGCCAAAGACTCACCCGAATTGGTGGGCCCCCAAACAGCTTGTACCTTCAACTGGCTGATCATTTCCTGTGTCGCATTCACTGCCTTTGTTGGGTCGCCTTGCGTATCGCGTGTAATAATTTCAATCTTACGCCCTTTAATCCCACCAGCGGCATTAATGGCTTCGGCGGCGAACACCACGCCGCGGTTAAAGCCAACGGCTGGGGCGGAGCTGGGGCCCGTCAAAGCCGCAAGCCAACCGATTTTGATCGGATCTGTTTGGGCCAGTGCTGGACGCGCTAAACCCATGGAAGCCGCACTGACCGTGCTGGCTGCAGCCAAAAGCATTTCACGACGAGATAGTTTCATGTGAGCGTTTCCTTTTCCGTTCCCTCGTTTTTTAGTCTTTTATTATTTTTAAGATCGCCGCTTATCCGGCGTTTTTTTAACTTTGTGATTGTTAAGATTGGATCATTGTTTGCTTCGCTCTGTCAATACGAAACCGTCTTGAGGTAACATCAGCATGACACAAGCCCCATTTTCAGAAGGATTACATTTTCTTTTTCAGATGATTGATATAATCGTGATTGAAGGTAAAGCCCCAGCCCGGCCGCTCCGGAACAAGGGCGTCACCCTGATCAAAATCGATGCTTTCGTTGTAAAGACCTGAAAACCACGGCATATATTCCAGATAGATCGCATTGCTGACGCCACCCAAGACTTGCAAACTCGTTTCAGGAAATAAGTGGCTTGATACAGGCACATCGTAGCTTTGAGCCATGTGGCAGACACGGACAAATTCACTGACGCCCCCCACGCGTTGCAAGTCCGGCATCAAAATATCGGCCGAACGCAATTCAAGCATCCGCCTAAATCCATAGCGCGTATATTCCGTTTCTCCACTGGCAATCGGCGTATCAAGTTCTGCCGCCACGCGGGCCAAGCCCTCCAAATCCCATGCTGGCAAGGGCTCCTCAAACCATGTCAAATCAAACTCTTCAAGCAAACGTCCCAGTCGAATGGCCTGAAATTCCGTCTGCCCCTGATTTGCATCCGCCATCAACTTGATGTCGGGTCCAATTGCCTGACGGACAGCCCGCACGCGCGCCGCATCCTCAAGAGGATTTGCTAGACCTAATCGCATTTTAACAGCCCGGAAACCTTGCTCGACGAAGCGTTGGGCTTCCGCAACCAATTCTTGCTCGGACAAGGATAACCAAAGCCCACCAGAGTGATAGACAGGAACACGCGATTTAGCGCCGCCAATCAGCCTGTAAAGTGGCGTGTTCAGCGCATGGCCCAGCGCATCCCACAGCGCCCCATCTAGGGCTGAAATGCCCATGACCGTCACACCTTGATGGCCAAGGAAATTGATGTCTTTCCAGGCCCGCGCCCAAAAATCGGCGATGTGGCCAGCATCACGACCAATGATCAAGTCGCTTAATTCTTGTACGATCGCTTGCAAAACCTTTGTTCGACGATCATTCAAGGTAAAAACGAGGTTTTCACCTTTGATCCCCGAACTGGTTTCAATGGTCACCAATACACACCCAAAGTGGCTTATTTTTCCAAGTGCGCTGCCGATCTCTTCCGCCAGAGGCAGCGTGACAACTTGGGTTTCTACTTTTGTAATTTTCATTTCCTACCCCAATCAAATATGACTTTTATTTAGCTCATACGAACCGCTTCGCCGATCTGATATTTTTTCAAAATCGTAGCATCCGGCTCAACCCCCAAGCCCGGTCCATGAGGGACACGGATACGGCCATCCATTGCATTGACCCAAGGATCAAAGGGATTGGCCTCCATATCGATCCAAAGAATTTCTATCAACGGATTTTCAATGAGCGCTGCCGCAATATGATAGCTGGCGATCAAGCCCGGCCCAAAATAGGGGCAATGTAATTGCACACCGATACCATGTGTTTGAGCCAGTCTAATCACTTGAACTGTTTCACCAATACCACCAATTTTTGTGACGCTGGGCTGAGCAATATCGATGGCATTGGCTTTGATGAGAGATTTGAAGCCAAAAACGCCCGCGACATTTTCTCCAGCCGCAATCGGAATTCCGCACTGCCGCACACGCGCCAAACCATCCACATCTTCGGGAGGCCAGACGGGCTCTTCTAACCAATAAACACCATCATCTTTCATGGAGGTTGCATACTCGCATGCAGTCACCGGCGACCAAGCACAATTCACATCCAGCATAACTTTGGCCGTTGTTCCGCGGCAAGCATCAATCGCGGCGACAGTTGCTTCCCGTGTGACCTCATGCAGCTTGATAAAGCGGTACCCCTGCGCAATGGATTTTTTGACGTTTTCAGCAACCAACACAGGGTCCGTATAACATAACAAACTCGCATAGGCCGGCAACGTGGATTTTTCACCGCCACCCAATAACCTCCAAATGGGCTGGCCAGCGCTTTTTCCCGCCAAATCCCATAGGGCTATTTCAATGCCAGAAAAGCCAAAAACAAAAGAACCATTACGCCCCAACAGATGGGTGCTGTGAAGCACCGAACGCGTAATCCCGTTAATGTCACGAGCATCCCGCCCAATCATCAAAGGGGCGATGATCGTTTCGATGGCTGCTTTGGTAGCCGGTATAGCAGCATGACCGAAAGCCTCACCCCAACCAACAAGTCCACAATCCGTTTCGACTTTAACCAATAATATTTCCAGATGATCCCAGGTTTTACCTGAAAATTTTGTATAAGGACCATTCATCGTAAATGGCAGCGCCACAACAGTGGTTTCAATCGCGACAATTTTCATGTTTCCCCCTCGCGCAAATCCTGATTACGCACGACCTTGTGTTCCGACCGCATCACATTCTTGATTTGGTACAAAGATGCGCTAGTTTTTTATGTTTGCGCAAGCTTGCTTTTTTTCCTATTCCCGCACCCTCGCACTTTCTTCTACTTGCTGACCCTTCATGAGTCACATGGCAAGTCTTTTAGGAATCAATGGGGTAATATTGGCCTGACCCCATTAAGCGATCCAGTGGTTATGTTAGTTTAATATTGCGTTTGGCGCTAGTCTTTGAGTGGCCGGCGTAGCTAGT
>CAIJVU010000028.1 GCA_903824185.1 uncultured Hyphomicrobiales bacterium | reverse complement strand
GCCAGCCCAGCTCCAAATCGACCCAAAGCGGCGAGGCGGGGTCTGTTCCGGTGGTAATGACCACCTATGCCACGTCAGAACATGCGATTCGTGCTGCCATGGATGCCGTCATGGCGGACGGGCATATTGCTGATAAACCCCAATTGATCCGTATCGAACGTGAAAACGTATAAATAGCAGGAAGGATTTAGCCGTGTCCCATAAAACAGATATCACCGTTCATCCACGCGAGGTTATCGAGCGTATTTTGTCTATGGAATTGGTGCGTGTGACCGAGCGTGCGGCTGTGTCTGCGGCTCGTCTGCGGGGGCATGGCGATGAAAAAGCGGCTGATCAGGCCGCTGTGGACGCGATGCGCCGCGAATTGAACCGTTTGCCGATTGATGGCCGGATTGTGATCGGCGAGGGCGAGCGGGATGAGGCGCCGATGTTGTTCATCGGCGAAAAAGTAGGCAACGGCTCTGGACCCAAGGTGGATATTGCGGTTGACCCGCTTGAAGGCACCACTTTATGCGCCAAAGACATGCCCGGCGCCATTGCTGTGATGGCCATGGCACAGGCCGGATCACTGCTCTATGCCCCCGATGTGTATATGGACAAGATCGCCATTGGACCAGGCTATCCGCAAGGCATTGTCGATCTCGACGCTTCGCCCGCCGATAACATCAATGCACTGGCCAAAGCCAAAGGCGTGCGTCCGCAAGATATTGCGGCTTTGATTATGGATCGTCCGCGCCATGCCCAATTGATCGAGGAGGTGCGTAAAACCGGCGCCTCCATTCGCTTGATTACCGATGGCGATGTGGCAGGCGTGATTTTCACCGCCATGCAGCATGAAACTAATATCGACATCTATCTCGGCATTGGCGGCGCACCTGAAGGCGTTTTGGCGGCCGCAGCTTTGCGCTGTGTCGGAGGGCAGATGCAAGGGCGTCTGATCCTCGATACACCGGAAAAAGTCGAGCGTGCCAAGACCATGGGAATCATGGATCCGCACAAGAAATATGAGATGAACGAGCTAGCTTCTGGCGATGTGATCGTGTCTGCAACCGGTGTTACCGATGGCGGTCTGTTGTCTGGGGTTCGTTTTGGCCATGGCGTGATCGAGACGGAAACGCTGGTTTACCGCTCCATCACCGGTACGGTGCGTAAAATTAAGGCCGAACATCGCCAGTTTGAAAAATTTAACCTCGATTAAGACAATCGAAGGTTGTGATTTAACATAAATGACCCGTGTTGTTTTTCTGCAACACGGGTTTATCTTATTGATATATAATCGTTTTTTAGCATTTTTAAGTCAAATTGAGCATCTTGCCTTTCTTTCAGGCAGTGATGCCCCTTCTTTCATCTTGTCATGGTGACGACCCAGAGGCTAACACATTGTCATATTGTTTGTTTTCTTGTCACAAGCTTGAAAACATTTTTGATTGATGGAGAATGACATGTCCAAATCCGCTCTTTTGGCTGGTCTTGCCGCCGTTCTTTTCGCTGGCAGCGCAATGGCTGCTGATGCCCCTGAAAAGAAGAAGAAGAAAAAAGCTGCTGCGCCTGCACCGGTCGTTGAGCAGGTTTCCCCGTTTGATTTCGCCTTCGGCGCTAGCGTGAAGTCACGTTACCTGTCACGCGGTATTTCGAATTCTGCGACCAATCCAGCAGCTGCTGCTTATGGTGAAGTGCGCTACAACGAAATCTTTTACGCAAATGTGACCTACAACACCGATAAATTGCCACAGAAGCCTACTGGCGAAGTTGATCTTTCGGTGGGTGCTCGTCCTGTTCTGGGTAACCTGACCACTGACATTGGTGCCATCTATTACTGGTATCCCGGTTCCAGTATCAATGTTTACGGCGGCACACCTGTGATGCCCGGCAACATCAATTATGTCGAAGGTTATGTGAAGCCTGTTTATGCTGTCACCGACAAGATTGCTTTGGGTGCTAATCTTTATTATGGCCCAAGCTTCGGTAATTCCGGCGCTTATGATGTGTACACATCAGGGACTGTAAAGGTGACTTTGCCTTACGATCTGGCTTTCTCTGCTGAATTTGGTCGTCAGTTCTTCGGCACTACCAAAGCCTCTTTGGGTTCAGTCAAGCTTCCTGAATATAACACTTGGAATGCTGGCTTTACCTATACCTACAAGCAAGCATCGCTTGACCTGCGTTACAGCGGCACGGATTTGAGCAAGGCTGATTGCGCGATCATCACCTCTGATCCCAAGTCTTTGACTTCGACCCCCGGTCGTTCGAAGTGGTGCGGTAACACCTTCCTCGCCACTCTCGCTGTTGACTTCGTCTACAGCGAACTCAAGAAATAAGTCAGACAGCTTAATCGCCGGCTTTAATAAAGTCGGCGATGGCGTCGAGGGTTGGTTGGTCGCGCAAGAGCGGCGCATGCCCCTGACCTGACACAGTATGAATGGTGCAGTGCTGATGGCCCTGCACCATTTTTTTTGCCGTTTCTTCACTGAACAAATCGCTCAATGCACCGCGGATCAACAGGCAAGGGGCATGGGTCAAAGCCTGCCAAAGCGGCCATAGATCGGGGGCAGGCTGGGAGGGATCATAGTCTTTCAACGTGTGGCTGATCTGCGGATCATAGGACAAGACCAGACCGTCAGATGTTTCATTCCATGTGGCGCGGGCAAACATCTCCCAATCATCCTCCGACAAAGCCGGAAAATAGGCGGCATGGGTTTTGGCGAGAATGCCGCGGGCCTGCTCGTAATTCGCCAAGGGAACCGATTTCCCGACATAGGATTTGATGCGCAACAGGCCAGCAGGTTCGATCACCGGTCCGATATCATTGAGAATGGAGGAGGCGATCAGATCGGGCCGGATGGAGGCCAGCGCCATGGTGATCAAACCACCGCGTGAGGTTCCCAGAAAATGCGCTTTTTTAAGAGCCAGAACATCCATCACATGCAGGAGATCGGCGAGTTCTTGCGGGATGGAATAATGGCCGGGGTCTTTGTTCCAATCCGACAGGCCACGGCCCCGCGAGTCCAAAACAATCACACGACGGCCTTGGGTTTGGGAGAGATGCAAAGCGATGTCATGGAAATCGGCGGCATTGCGCGTGAGACCCGGCAGACAGAGAACGGGCAGGCGCGCGCTTTTGAAATCACCATAATCGCGCCAATGCAAACGCAAGCCGTCAGGCGTCAGAGCATAAAGATCCGTATAGGTCTCGGTCATGGTTTAAACTCCTAGCGGATGCCGCGTTGCAAATCTTTTTCGATCATCACGCTTTGCTGATTGCCCAATTTGGACCGATAGACCTGCAGATTTTCCAGCACGCGCTGCACATAATTGCGGGTCTCGGTGAAGGGAATGCGTTCGACCCAATCGATGGGGTCAATCTTGCCATCGCGCGGATCACCAAAGGCCTCGATCCATTTTTTCACATTGCCGGGCCCTGCATTGTAAGAGGCAATGGCAAGGATATAAGAACCGTTCCAGTTCTCGACCAAACGGCCGAGATGATTGGCCCCCAAGGTCACATTGTAATGGGGATCTGTCAGGCGGGCGGCGTCAAAATCGACCCCGACCTTCGAGGCCTCGATTTTGGCAGTTGCAGGCATTAGCTGCATCAGCCCCTTGGCACCTGAGGTTGACGTGGCTTGCGGATCAAACGCGCTTTCCTGTCGTGTGATGGCATAGACAAAGGCCTGCTCGATCGGGGCATTGCCAAGCGCTTGTTGCGGAATGCCAAACAGCGGGAAGGCATGTTGCCCCAAGGGCAAATTGCGTTGGGTGGCGATTTTGGCAATGGAAAGGGTGGCCGCGGCATCGCCATAGGTGGTGGTCAATTCGGCCAAGGCATCGAGCGAGGCTGCATCGGGCAGGCTGTAAGCAAGATCATTGACGAGTGATTGTGCCAAGGCACGCTCGTCGGCGGCATAAAGCGTGGCGAGCCCTTGAATGCCGATCCGCTGCGTCAAATGATGGATGGAGCCTGAAGGGCCGTTTTGTATCGGCAGACCGGTTTGGCCGATATGGGCGCGGGCCAATTGGCCGTAATAGGTTCCGCCATGGGCGGCAGCTTGCTGGTAAAACTGGGACGCATTGCGGCCCATCGCCTCGGCGGCGCGAGCCTGCCAATAGCTTGCGCGGGCGATGGAAATGGGGGTTTTGGCTTCGCGCGCGGCGAGATCAAAATGCCGCAATGCCTGTTCGGGTTGGTTGAGAACCCGCAGCATGATCCAGCCCGCAGTAAAATCAGCCTCGACCTTATCGGGGATGGATTGGGCGGAATGACCGGCGGCCACTTTATAGGCGATTTGCGGCTGGTTCATATCCAGCAATTTGCGGGCGATCAAACGCCGCTCGGCCCAAAACAATCCGCCCTCACGCGCTTCCATACCATGCGGGATCTGGATGAGCTGGTTGGCGGCTTCCGTCATCCGGTCACTGCGGCGGAGATTTTTGATACGTACGAACAAAGCCGGCAAATCTTGCGCGGTCTTGGCCGGAATAGCCGAGATCAATTTGTCGGCTTGACCTGTTTTATCAAAAACAGCCACGGCCGCACGCGCCAAGGCCTGTTCATCAGGGCCTAGCCGCTGGGCTGCCCGCATGGCAACGTCTCCGTCTTCGGCAAAGATGCCGCGCTCCAAGCGCTTGAGATGATCGGCTTTGCGCAAATGTTCGCCGAAGGAGGCGAGATAGCGTTGCTCCAGATCCTGTTTGAACAAGGTCGCGCACCAATGCTGGCGCACGAGATCAATGGCGGGACCGGTCTGCCCGTTGGCCGCCATGGCTTCGGCCAAGGCCAAAGCGCCCCCCGGCGTAATGGGTTGCTGCTTGGCAAAAAACGAGCGGACCACCGGCATCGGTTGTTTTTCCGCGACCAAGGCCTCTTCGGCACGCCGACGCAGCAGGTTTTGGGTTGGCCAATCGGGATAATTGGCCAAAAAGCGGCTGATGCGCTCAAATCCCAATTGGGCACCTTGCGAGCGAATGGCGACCCATTCCGAAATCACACCGGGAATACTGGCCCCCAAAGGCGTGCTCAAAGCATCCCCTTTGGCGACATCGCCCGCTTTATAGGCGGCAATCGCCCCTTTCATCGCTTGCAAATCGGAGGATGAATATTGGGCCAGACCCGCTTGTGCATTGGCGTGACTGATAGAGGCCGTTTTATTGGAGCTGACAAAGCCGAACAAACCATCCAAACCGCCGGCCATGGCAGGTAGTGCCATAAAGCCCAAGGCCACAATCAAACTCAATGATGGTTTTACACGCAGCGTCATCTTGTCATCCTCAAGAGCCATTCGTTCGACATCGCTTATGCCAGCAAGGATGTTTACGAATTGCTAACCGATCCCTTTGCCACTGCTTTTTGTTGCAATGATGGCAGGAAAAGGGGGGTAGATCTGCCTTCAGGCGATGATTTTCTGGGGCGCTTTGCCTTTGCGGGTCTTTTACTCCTTCCCCTAAGGGTTTATGAAGAAGATGGCTTGATGAAACAAAAGCCTGTGTGCGCGACAAATGACGGGAGTGAATGATGGCAGCCAATCCATATAAGGGATCGTTTACAGCCTTGGTAACGCCGTTCAAAAACGGCAAGGTTGACGAGGACGCATTCCGTCAATTTGTCGATTGGCAAATCAGCGAAGGCACGCATGGTTTGGTGCCGGTCGGCACAACCGGTGAAAGCCCGACGCTGAGCCATGACGAGCATAAGTCCGTGGTGGAAATGTGCATCAAAGAGGCCAAGGGACGGGTTCCCGTGATTGCCGGTGCCGGTTCCAACA
Source organism: uncultured Hyphomicrobiales bacterium (assembly GCA_903824185.1). GTDB lineage: Bacteria > Pseudomonadota > Alphaproteobacteria > Rhizobiales > Beijerinckiaceae > CAIYZJ01. The sequence goes on along the minus strand of CAIJVU010000028.1, from coordinate 111,279 downwards.
ATACGATCGAGGCGATTGATTTTGCACGCCATGCCGAAAAGGCCGGTGCCGATGCCGTGTTGATCGTGACGCCTTATTACAACAAGCCCAATCAAGAGGGGCTTTATCAGCATTTCAAGGCGATCAATGATGCCATTGGTATCCCGATAATGATTTACAATATTCCGCCCCGTTCGGTCGTGGATATGTCCGTTGAAACCATGGCGCGTCTGTATGAGTTGAAAAATATCTTCGGCGTGAAAGATGCAACCGGTAATGTTGCGCGGATTTCGCAGCAGCGCCGCGTTTTGGGGCCTGATTTCGTGCAGATGTCGGGGGATGATATTATCGCCATGCCGTCTGTTTTCGCCGGTGCAACGGGCACGATTTCGGTGATTTCCAATGTCGCGCCCCGCCTTTCTGCAGAGCGTATGTCGGCGGCTTTGTCGGGTGATGCACAAAAGGCTTTGGCCCTACAAGATCAGTTGGTACCTCTCGATCAGGCCATTTTTATCGAGCCCGGTCTGTGCGGCGCCAAATATGGTCTGTCCGTTTTGGGTAAAATTGGTGAAGAGGTGCGCCTGCCTTTGGTGCCGGTGACCGAACAGACACGCACAGCCATTCGCGCCGCGATGAGCCATGCAGGCCTGATCCATTAAGGTATCTTTTTAAAAATTATGGCCAAAGCACAGAACCCGCATCAAAAAATTGTCGCTGACAATCGAAAGGCGCGGTTTAATTACTCGATTGGTGACACTTTTGAGGCGGGCATTGCGCTGACGGGAACGGAAGTGAAATCCCTCAGGGCAGGAAAAGCCACGATTGGTGAAAGCTATGCGGGGGAGCATCGGGGTGAGATCTTTCTCATCAATGCCAATATTCCCGAATATTTGCAGGCCAATCGTTTCAATCACGAGCCCAAACGGCCGCGCAAATTGCTGCTGCATAAACGCCAAGTCAATAAATTGATTGGCGCTGTGCAGCGTGAAGGCATGACCCTTGTGCCGCTGCGATTGTATTTCAACGAGAAAGGCCGCGCCAAAGTCGAGCTTGCTTTGGCCAAGGGCAAACAATTGCACGACAAGCGCGAGACCGAAAAGAAACGCGACTGGAATCGTGACAAAGCCCGTTTGATGCGCGGAGACAAAGGCTGGTTGGTGTGATGATCAGTCGGTTGCCATCAGTGTTTTGACAGGAGTGCCCGCAGTTCTTTCATGGTTCCATCAATCGGATGCATGGCAAAGCGCACATGATGACGGCCTGGTTTTAGGGCCACAGCCCTGAACAGGCCATTGGCGCGCAAAAGCGGTTGCTGTTCCTCGTCGACATAGACACGCCACCACGGATGCCAGACATCATAGAGCACCAGCACGCCTCCTTGCGGGGCATAGACATCCATGACAGAGCGGCGTGTGCCATAGATGCGCAAACGCACCGTGCCTTCGCCGCCCGCGGCAATGGTTGAGGCCACATCAGGCGACAGGAGAACCTGTTGCTTGGGGTTGAAATCAGCGGGCCATTCCCCCGTTTCAATCAACCTGTCCTGATCAGCGCCTAGGGCTTGGGGAACAATCATCGCGCGGGGAAAAGCGCGGGGATTTTCATAAATATAGGCCTCTTTGGTTTTCTCGATCAGCGGAAAATCGGCGAGGGAGGCATTCTTGTCCAGTTCATTCAACGGGATCGGCGTGACAATATAACGAAGGCCCAACATGTCCGCGAGCAAGGAGCGGTAGGAGGGCATCAATTTCGAAAATTCTTTTTGGCTGACCAGTGCCGAATGATCCTCCGCGCCCGTGGCGGAAACCGTTTTTTGTAAGCGCAGGGGATTATACCCCAATGTATTGTCGAGTTTATGTACCATGCTGGCATTGGGCCAATGGAAACCAAGGCCGATGATTTCCACGCGGTCACGATGATCAAAGGCTGTATTTTTATTCAGTGTCCGCTGCACGGATTTCAAGGTTTCATTTTGCGAATGGCTTGTCAGTACCTCGAAATCCGCAGGAGGGAGGGCAGTTGATTCATTGGGGCCATTGTTGAACCCGAGATCTGCAATCATGAACACAACAACAAAGCCGATCATGACAACGGGATGTCCGCGTCTTTCGATGGCGCGGGCCGTGAGCATTTGCGCGCCCAGCATGAAGAGGCAGGCCGTTAAAACCGCGACATGCGCCACCGCCCATTGCCCTTTATAAAAGGCCAAAGCAATGGCGCCCAGAATCCAGAAAAACATGAAAAACAGTGAGCCTTTGAACCAGACAGGCTCAAGGGGGCGTAGGGTGCCGTTTAAAGCGCGCGACAGACAATAGCCGCCCAATAAGGCCCCGTAAGCGCCGATGTAAAAGGTTGCATCTGCGGGTCTGCGGAACAGGTCTGTTCCGGGCAGGTGATAAAACACATCGAAAAACGGGCTGTAGCGCCCCAACGCATAAAGAACGGCCAGCACAAAACCAGTCAGCAGCGGCCAAGCGGAACGGCTGAACAAAGCCTTTCTACCAACCCCAATCACCACCATGGCCATCAAAGGCAAGATACCGCCATAAAGGGCGCTCATATTACGGGCGATGTAGAGATCAAGCTCGCCCCATGCTTTGCTTGGTGGGCCCCAATAATCAGCCAAGGGGCCGTCCACGCCAAATAAATTAGGCACAAGCAATGTCATCAAGGATGCCGGATGCAGGGAGCCCCGACCCGCGCCATCAAAGTCAATAACCGGCCGATTAGAGCTTATGGCAAAGAGCCAAGTCATCAACAAAGGGAGGGTAACAATCACGGTTCCGGTGACTGTCCCAACGAGAAGCGGCGGCAGACTTTTCTTGACTGTTGAGGGGCGATTGTCACTTAAGCCATAGTGAAACAAGACCTTGATGGTCAAAAGATAAAGACCCATGAGCGCAATCTGGTCACGGCCCAGCACCATCATGGCCGCACAAAAACCTGCAAAAAAACCAGCGAGTAGACTGTTATGGCGCAAGGTGCGGTTGAGCACCCAATAGGTGATCATAAACCAAGACAGGCTGAGAACTTGTCCCGTATGTTGAATGCGCCAAGCTGCCGATCCGCCATGCGAGAAGGCGAGCGCTGCCACCAAACCGCCCAACCAATGCCAGCGCTTTTCATGGAAGAGCAGAATGATCGCGATGCCACCACAACCCAACATGCCGAAAGCGATGGCATCAAACAAAACCATCGAGGGGTCATGGTTAAACAAGGCCACCAGAAAATGCGGCAGAGAGAAGATCAGGGATTGCGGATCTGAAATCTGCGGTGTTCCCGCAAAAATATACGGGTTCCAATAGGGTATATTGCCATATTGAAGGACGCGGGCCAGAAAGGCGAATTGCGGATAAAAATGCGCTTTGGCATCCCATGGCACTGTGAATTGCCCTGACAGCCACGGCCAAGACAAAATGATCCAGCCGATGAGATAAAGACCAATGGCGCGGGCAAGCTCGTTTCTTTGAAAGGCGCTGTTTGATGGCACGATCATCAAGCCTTATGTGTTTGAAAACGAGCGTTTTGAAAACTCAAACACATGACCCCATGAACTCCGCTCAGAATCGGGCATACGCAGATAAGCGAATATACCGAGCGTTGTCTGGATTGGACAAGTCTTATTCGATGGTTTTGAGCCGGACATGCATGGCATCGACATCGATCAGATGTCCTGCCCGATCGCGTTTTGACGTCATATAATGGACGTTTTCCGCAGTCGGATGGCCAATCACGCGTTCATGTGCCACCACATTGAGGCCGGAACGCATTAAAGCGGCAATTTTTTCAGGATTATTGGTGAGCAGCTTGATCTGCGTCACGCCCAATTGATGCAACATATTGGCTGCAAAATCGAAACGCCGCTGGTCGAGGTCGAAACCGAGGATCTCATCGGCTTCATAGGTATCAAAACCGCGCGATTGCAAATCATAGGCGCGAATTTTATTGGAGAGCCCGTTTCCGCGGCCCTCTTGATCGAGATAGAGCAGGATCCCGCCGCCTTGTTCTGCCATATAACTGACAGTGCCGCGCAACTGGTCGCCGCAATCGCATTTCAGCGAGCCGAACAGATCTCCCGTCAGACAGGCTGAATGAAGGCGAACGGGAACAGGTTTTGATAAATCCGGTTTGCCGATGAGGATGGCGACTTGATCGCGCAAGCCTTCGCCGCCACGAAATACGACAAATTCAGTCGCGGCGTTTTCCAAGGGCACCGGCGCGCGGGAAATCAAAGTGAGCGCGCTGGCGCGATTGCGCCGATAATGGCTGATGGCGTCCATCGGGGCTTTGAGCAGTGTTTGGCACACTACATGATCAGACGGGACGGGCAAAACAAGCACAGCCGGTAGCACCAAAGCCAGAGCTGCCAGATCCAGACAAGCGCGTTCGATCGCCGTGATGGACATCACAGGGGCGTCGATTTTGGCATCCAGTCGCAAGGAGAGGGTTTCAATCCGTGCCAGATCGATTTTGGGCAAGGCAATGCGGCCCGAGGCTTCCCGATCAAGGCCCAGACGGCGCAACCGCGCCGCCGGCAACAGCAAGGAGGCCTCGTTGGACAGCGCCGACAGACGCCGCGCCATATCCTCGCTTAGTGTCTCGACGGCCATGGCCAGCAAGATCTGCTGGTCTTGAACCACCAAAACAGGACGGCCAGAGCGCATTTCCGAGATCAGGCGCTCGACCGCGATTTGGTCGTGATCTTGCGCAAGACCTGTCAGCAACGAGACATCACTCATCGAAAAAACACCTTTGGAGAGGGTTGGCCGTCAAAAAGCCGGGGGCTATTTGATTTCAGTATTGCGTTTGTTCTTGTCTTAAATAGGGCTGAAGTCGCGATATGCCAAGGGCGGGTTGTTTTTGAATTTTCACCTTTGTGGTGCATAATGTTGCAAGCTGTCAATCAGATGACAAAGGGCAAGGGTCATGTACGCACCAGTTCAACGCAGGCTGCATCACCTCATGGCCGGTCTGATCGTGGTCATGATAGCGGTGGGATTGCTGTTGCCGCATCTCGATGAGGGGCGTTTGGCCTCTCTTCTCTATGAAATTCATAAAACAATCGGCATTTTGGTGCTGTTTTTGGTTGTTGTGCGCCTCGGGCTTCGTTCGGTTTTTGGCGCTCCCGCGGATCCCGTCAGCGTGCCGCCTGCGCTTTATCTTTTGGCCAAAGCCGGACACGGTCTGCTTTATGGATTGATGATTATTGTCCCTATTCTAGGCTATTCGGCGACCAGCATGTGCTGCGCGCCGGTTCTGTTTTTGGGTCTGATCCCTGTTCCTGTTTCTCTCACAGGCAGCGAAGACCTCATGAAAAAGCTTTTTCAGTTGCATGAATGGGGGGCGTGGATGCTTGGCTTGGTGGCTGCGGGCCATGTGGCGATGGCCTTCGTGCATCACAGGAAAAAGGACGGGGTTTTCACAAGGATGTGGCCTGATCAGAGCTTATCCGGCGGGCAGGCATAGAGATCACGGTGACCAATCAGGACGCTGCGCCTTTGCTCAAGGGCTGACGTCCATTCCTGCAGTGCGGCCAAGGGCAGTTTTGCTGTGACCACCTCACCAATGCCCGTGCCCAAAGCGTCTAGTAATTCGGGCTCGTCATTGCGGTGAATGATCCATGGCGTGTCGGCTGTCTCGCAGAGATAACCCTGTTTTTCAAAGGCTTCTACGAGAATAGAGGTGCTGTCAGGGCCGCTCGCTGGTCCAAATCCCTTATCGCTTTGCTGATCCTGATTGAACGCGTCTTGCACCGCCTGATCAAGGTTGTGGGTCGGAAACCACTGGATCCGTCCGTCATAACTTAACACGGTATGGAACAGGATGTTCTGCCTTGCGGTGTCTGCGGCCATGGTTTGGATCCAATCCGCCGAGATCAGGTCAAAAAAGGCAGAGGAGGTCACAAGATCCGAACGCGGGGTGAGTAAGCCTGAGATCCCATCCTTCAAATCAACATTGGAAAAACGCACATGGATGATTTTCTCATCAAAATAGAGCGTCATGCCCTCAGATGTGGTTTCCGCATAATCCGCCCATTCCCGCAGCAAGATGCGCGCATGGGCCAAGAGATCTTCGCTGTAATCCACCAAATGCCAATATTGGTCATTACTGAGAATGGGCGCCAGCGCGCGCAAATTGGATCCCGTCCCGCACCCCAGATCGACAATGCGGACGTTCACAAATCCCGCGAGCTTTGCAGCTATTTTAAAAGCCAGATGGGGCGCGCGGGACCGGTGGTCGGCTTGTTCACGCAAGGCAAGCCAGTTCGGGCTAAATCCGCTCATGATATCCTTGCGCCTCTCGCATGGGTTTGTTTGACAACCTGCACAATCTGGCCTGTTGTTTGATCCCAGTCCGGAAGGGATCCTGCGATCAGTTTCGCTGTTTTGACCGCTTTTGTGAAGGCCGCTTGGTTGTTCACCCATTCCTCGATTGTTTGAACCCAAAGCGCTCTTTGATCAGGCGCAACCAAAACCACCCCATCCCCTTCAAAGTGTTTTGCTGCAGGAATCGTTTGGGATGCGATGACAGGCAGACCATAAGACAAGGCTTCGGTCAGAGCCATGCCATAGCCTTCATAGAGCGAGGGAAACAGTAAAAAATCACTTGTTTGATAAAGCGTTTGCAGCTCGGTTTCCGAAACAGCGCCGCGTAAATGGATCTGCCCTTGCAAGCCCACATCATGGATGAGCCTTTTTAATATTTGGGTTTCCTGCTGGTCGTCACAGCGTCCCGCAAGGGTGAAGTGCCAAGATCTCTTCGTCTTTAGAAGCGCTAAGGCATTGATTATAAGTGCATAATTTTTGCGCGGGCTGAGGGAGCCGACAGCCAATATATGGCAAGGGTCATCGTTTGATTTGCTCTGAGAATGGGCAAGCGCCGAGGGCCGCGTGATCGCGGGTTCGGCCACTATGATCTTCTCGTCCCTGACATCGTAGGCGTTGATCAGCCGTGCTTTGGTGGCTTGGCTTGTGACAATCACCTTGTCTGCCAGACGAAGATTGCTCTTCTCTTGATCATAAAAATGCTGCGCAAAATCGGCGCTTAAACCTGTCTCATCCGCCAATGGATGATGCAGCAGAACAATCAAAGGCTTTGTGAGCGCTGCACGCTCCATCTCCGAGAAAGCACCAAAGGCCAAGCCATCGATCAACAACAGATCGCAGGGATGATTTGAGAGAAGGGCAGCGGTTTTGGCGCGGTCTTCCAGACTTGGAAAAGGATAGCGGTGCGAAACGCTGATGAGGTCTGCTTTGACACCATGCTTGGCAAAACGCGTTAATACCTCACGGTCATAACGGCTTCCCCCCGTTGGTGCATCGAGATCACCCGGTATCACAAAACCCAGTGAAAGCGTTCGATCCGTGCTCATGATGCAGCCTGATCGATGTCTCCCTCATACCAAGCGCGTGCCAGATGAGATTCATGCAATGTCACCCGAATTTTACAAATGCCTTCACCACCCGGTCCAAGCCGCCCGGTTTTGGCAGCGTCTGCCATGCATTGGAAAATATAGTGGCTGAGAAATTCCGTCGTCGTTTGCTGACCTTTGAACATTTCGACTTCATCGAGATTTCGGTAATTGATCGGCTCCAAGGCCTGTTTCAAAGCGTCATGGGCACGGCCAATATCAACAACAACATTGTATTCATTGAGTTTTTTACGGAAAAAAGCGACATCGACAATGAAGGTTGCTCCATGCATCCGTTGCGCCGGACCAAAGAATTCGCCTTTGAAGGCATGGGCAATCATGATGTGGTCACGGACTTCAAGCGCAAACATGGGGCGTTTCCTTCAATAGAGTAGGGTGATGGCCAGAGCCTGTGGATCGTCGAGTAAAGGGGGAAGTCGGGAAGGGGCTTCCATAAACGGGATTTGATGGGTCAAAAGCTGGTCGAGACGCACATCATCGAGCAGTTCCAACGCTTTTTGCATGCGTCGTAAATAGGTCCAGCGCTCTTTCTGGTGATGGGGGATTTTTCCGACTTGCGAACTGATGAGCTGCAGGCGTTTGGAATGGAACGCGCCTCCCAAAGAAAGCGTGGTTTCCCGATCACCATACCAGCTCATCTCCATGATGCGGCTTTCCGCGCCCGCACAGGCGATGGCTGTTTGTAATCCTGCTTCGCTTGCGCTGGTGTGAAAGACAAGATCAGCCTCAAGCCCTTCATGCGGTTGTTGTTCAAATTTGGCACCAAAGCTTTGGGCCAGTCGGGATCGATCCTGCGTGTCAATCAAGGTAACAGAGGTTGCGGGGATTTGGGCGATCAAAAAAGCCAGAAGCAGCCCCAATACACCGCCGCCGACAATCGTGACGTGATCGCCTGCGGAAACACCGCTGTCCCAAAGACCGTTCAGAGCCGTTTCCATATTGGGCGCTAAAATAGCCCGCTGCGTCGGAATATGGGGCGGGATCAGGGTAACGTTTTTGATGTCCGTGATGAAAAAATCCTGATGCGGATGCAAAGAAAAGACTGATTTTCCAATGAGTTCAGCCGGTCCGTCTAAAACCGTGGCGCAAGCGCAATAGCCATATTGCACGGGACTGGGAAAATCACCGCGTTGATGGGGGGCGCGCATGCGTTGATATTCACTCATCGGGACGCGGGCATTGAAAACAAGCCGCTCGGTTCCCCGACTGACGCCGCTGGCTGTCATTTTAAGCAAAATTTCAGTTTTCTTGTCCAGATCAGGCAAATTTTCTGGTAAAATCGCATATTTACTTTTATCCACAAGCCATAAGCCCTTTGCGGAATGGGTTCGCGTGGCTTTGTCATTCATGGCTTTGTGTTTTCGGGTTTTAAGTTTTGCCGCAAGGATTTGTTCCGATCATGACAAATAAAACGTCTTCAGCCAATATGGGGCCTGCCGGACTGCAGTCCATGGGGGAGATCACCAAACGGCGTTTATTGGTCCTTTTTTTAAACAGTGTCACTTATATCGCGTTTTCAGCGATTTTAATCATCTTTTTGGGGCAAACCGGTTGGGGCCTGCTTGAGACCGGTATTTTGATTTGCTTTCTGTTGTTTCTGCCCTGGACGGTGCTGGGGTTTTGGAATGCCCTGATCGGGCTTTATTTGCTGCATGGTTCGAAAAGCGGGCTTTATCAGGTGGCCCCCTATCTCGTCGAAGCCGATACAGACAAGCCTTTGCGCCTCAAAACCGCGATTGTCATGACGCTTCGCAATGAAGATCCGGCGCGCGCTTTTGCCCGCTTGCATGTGATTTATGAAAGCCTCGAATTAACAGGCGAGGCCAGCCAATTTGCTTTTTTTGTTCTTAGTGACAGCGACAATTCCGACATCGTGGCCCGCGAGCAGGCCCTGTTTACCGCGTGGAAAGGCATTGTCTCTCGACCCGATTCATTGAATTACCGCAGACGTTTGCAGAATACCGGTTTTAAAGCAGGCAATATTGTCGATTTTTGCGAAAGGTGGGGGCATGAATATGCGTATATGCTGACGCTTGACGCCGACAGTCTGATGGATGGCCCAACCATTGTGCGGATGGTGCGGATCCTGCAGGCCTATCCAAAATTGGGCATCTTGCAGTCACTCGTTGTGGGCGCACCGGCGCGCAGTCCCTTCGCCCGTTTGTTCCAATTTGGCATGCGGGCGGGCATGCGGGCTTATACGATGGGGCAGGCTTGGTGGACGGCCGATTGCGGTCCCTATTGGGGTCATAATGCGATGGTGCGTGTGGCGGCTTTTTCCGAACATTGTCACCTGCCGGAATTATCGGGTCGCGCTCCGTTTGGTGGCGCCATTCTTTCCCATGATCAGGTCGAAGCAGCCTTGATGCGCAAAGGTGGCTATGAGGTGCGGGTTTTGCCATTGGAAACTGGCAGCTATGAAGACAATCCAACCAATGTGATCGAATTTTTGCGTCGTGATGCGCGCTGGTGCCAAGGCAATCTTCAATATTTCAAACTGGTTCTTTGGGAAGGCTTGCTGCCGGTGAGCCGCTTCCAATTGATTTGGGCCATTTTGATGTTTTTGGGGCTTCCAGCCTTTGTGGTTATTCAGCCCTTGATCGTTTTAAAAGCCATTCAATGGCAATATGAAACCGATTTGGTGATCTGGCCATTGGGTGCACTTTATGCCGCTTTTTTATTGGCCTCATTGGCTCCCAAATTTGTCGGTTATCTTGATGTGTTTTTGTCCCATGATCTCTTGCGTCATTACGGTGACAGGAGCCGCTTTTTGCTTTCTGTTATGAGTGAATTGGCCTTCTCGTTTTTACTGGGCGCGATCACGACCGTTTCGACAAGCGTTTTCATGGCAAGCCTGTTGATCGGCAAAAGCCAGAAATGGATCGCGCAGTCGCGTGATGCCGGTCGCGTCCATCTCTTTGAAGCCGTGTGGCGGTTTTGGCCCCATACATTGTTTGGATTGGCGTTGTTTTTCTATGCTTGGCCTGCAAGCCCATTATTGGTGATTGTCTCTTTGCCGCTCACCCTAGGATTCTTGCTGGCCATTCCCTTTGCCGTGATCACAGCGCAACCCGAATGGGGATCAAAAATGCGCAAGAGTGGTTTGGGCTCTATTCCGGAGGAGATTGATCCTCCGCAGGTGTTGGAAGCATTATCTCTCTTGGGGCCGGATCGGCATCGCGCATAATCATATCAGGGCAGGGTAAGATGACTTTTTTGTTTCGATGGACCGCAGTGTTTTTTTTGATGTCGGGATGGGCGCTGGCCGCCGATCATAAAAACGAAATTGCGGTTGATATCCGCAACAAAAGCGAAGCCGAGGTCTGCGCAGAAAAAGACAATGTGGCTTTGGAATTCTCCAGCCCAACCATCAGTTCCATGACCGTGCAAGCCGTTCATCCCGCCTATATGGGCATGATCGTGGCGGATCGCTGGCAGCCCGATTTTACGAGTTGCGATATGAGTTCGGACCCGTCTTTTGCGTCCGATGCCCGCCGCGTCACCTTTTACGAAACGCCTGATATGTGGTTGACCGGTTATACCTATCCCAGCTTTTGGCGGCCCGGAACAGTGCCGGTGAAAGTGGGCAACAAGGTCGAAAACGGATTGCATGTTGTTCAAGTTTGGGTGCGTCATCAGGAACGCGCCGAAGAAGTTCTGGTGTTTTATCCCCCCGATGGTTATTGGCGTGCCCGTCCTCTGCCGCCCGCCCATTTACGCTGGTCTGCCTATGGCTCTTCTTTTTTGGTCGGGCCGGTCGAGACGCAAATCCGCCCCATTGTCGATTTGCAGGAAATCATTTTCGAGCCCGAAACCAAAAGCTTTCTGTTGCGCTTCAAGCGGGGCGGGCAGGCACGTCTGTCCATGAAAATACTGGATCAGGATCGTATGGTTTTGGATGTTCAATATGAAAAGGTTTCTGGCCAATATCCGTTCGCCGCTTTGCGTTCCATGTATGTCACGGGTTTCAATAATGACGTGGCCGATGTGGCTTGGCGGGACAAGGATGCGACGGGTTGGAAAGAGGCACCGATGATGTCTTTCCCCGGTGGCAAGGCCGCCGAAATCTGGACCGGTCGGCAGACGCCCTCACGGCACAATTTGAGCGCGCCTGATATGGTCTTTGGTGGCTTCAAGCCCTGATCATTTGGCGTCAAGTTCTGAACGGATTGTGCCAATCACCGCTTCAAACATTTCGGTGGTTAAGACACCGGTTTGTGTATTGTAACGCGAGCAATGATAGCTGTCGTGCAGGATCCACTGCTCAAGCTGATGGCGTGCGCCATGGCTGAAAGGATGGGCTTTCAAGGCTTGTCCGCAGGCCCTTAAAAAACTCTCATGGGCCACACGCCCCAAGACCAAGATATGGGAGAGGCGGGGCATTTTATGCATGACCCCGATGAGAAAAGGGCGGCATTGGCTGATTTCGGCGGGGGTTGGTTTGTTCTGTGGCGGGACGCAGCGCACCGCATTGGTGATGAGGCAATCAACCAGTTGCAAGCCATCCTTGGGATGGGCTTGATAAGTCCCTTTGGCAAAACCAAATTTGATCAAGCTTTTATAGAGTAAATCGCCGGCATAATCGCCCGTAAAGGGACGGCCCGTGCGATGCGCACCCTGTAATCCCGGGGCAAGACCGATGATCAGGAGACGGGCGTCGCGGGATCCGAAATTGGGAACCGGTCCGTTGAACCAGTCAGGCGAGATCTCACGATATGTGTTTCTGAATGCGACCAATCGCGGGCATAGCGGGCAATCATGATCGGGATTGGTGGTCACATCAGACATGGACGTGCTGAAGCCTTCTCATAAAAAAAGAGCGGAAAGGGTTCCCGCTCTTTCTCAAAAACATTCCGCATGCGGGCTTTGTTATTCCATCTCGTCTTCGTCATCGAAGGGGCGGGTGCGCGGCTGGCGGTCAGAACTGCCGCCACCATTGCTTTCGCGCTGCTCACGGCCGACACGATTGGAGATGGACACAATGTCAATGAATTCATCGGCCTGACGGCGCAATTCATCGGCCACCATCGGCGGGTTGGAGGAAATGGTCGAGACCACCGAGACATGCACGCCGCGGCGCTGCATGGCCTCAACCAGAGAGCGAAAATCCCCGTCGCCCGAAAAAAGCACCATATGGTCGATATAGGGGGCGAGTTCGAGGGCATCAATGGCCAGCTCGATATCCATATTGCCTTTGACCTTGCGGCGGCCACCCGCATCGGTGAATTCTTTGGTCGGCTTGGTAACGACTCTATAGCCGTTATAATCGAGCCAATCGATCAGAGGCCGGATAGAGGAATATTCCTGATCTTCGATCAAAGCGGTGTAGTAAAAGGCGCGGAGAAGCGTTCCTTTGCCCTGAAATTCTTTGAGTAGGCGCTTGTAATCAATATCAAATCCGAGAGATTTGGCTGTCGCATAGAGGTTAGCGCCATCGATAAACAGGGCCGTTTTTTTAAAATTTGACATCATGGACCTTTATAAAATGACAATCTCCCGTCCTGGGCACCCATGGCAGCAAAAAGACCGTATTATGTGATGCTGATCAGAAGGGCTTGAGACAGGTAATGACTTGAAAATTAAAGATAAAATTAGCGCAAAGCACTGTGGTTAATAATGTCAATAAACAACAAATTTTTACGCAACAATTTACCTTTATTCCCTTTATTTAAGAAAAAAGAATACCTCTGTCAACAATTTGAACAGTCTAAAAGGCAAGAATTCATCTATAAATAAAAGATTTTCAAGTATTTTTAAGATAATAAAACAGAATACGACTATAAAGTGCAGTGCTTTAAACAGCGGTTGTAATAATTGAGAACTGTCTTGAGTTAAATCAGTCTTATTTGCATCCTGATCAGAAATTGTGTATGCGTCCGAGCTGATTTGTTTTTGGTTTCTGAAAAACCCCTAGAGCGGAATGGAGCGCGCATGGCTCGCGTCACGGTCGAAGACTGTATTGAAAAAGTTGATAATCGGTTTGAATTGGTTTTGCTGGCAGCCCATCGGGCGCGCCTCATTTCATCGGGCGCACCCCTGACGATTGATCGCGATCGCGATAAAAATCCAGTGGTTGCTTTGCGCGAAATCGCCGATGAAACCATCTCTCCCGATGACTTGAAAGAAGACTATATCCATTCGCTGCAAAAGCATGTTGACGTTGATGAGCCTGAAGCTGAACAGGTTCCTTTGATCGGCAACTCAGGTGGCGATGACAATGGCGTTGAATTTGACCGGATGACCGAGGAGGATCTCCTGCGTGGTCTCGAAGGTCTGGTTCCTCCCAGTGACAATCACCACGATGATGATGGCGATTGATCCTTTGTTTCATTGAATGAAATTCAAACCCTGCCGCTCTGGCAGGGTTTTTTTGTGCCCGCGCGTTAAGCAAACGGGATAATTTTTGAACCCATTTGCATATTTTGCTTGATCCTGAAGCCGCATGGACAGAGGCTGAAAGGATTATGATGAGACAATATGAACTTGTAGAGCGCGTCAGGCGTTACAATCCTCATGCGGATGAGGCTTTACTCAACCGCGCCTATGTCTATGCCATGAAAGCCCATGGGTCGCAAAAGCGCGCGTCTGGCGATCCCTATATGTCGCATCCTCTTGAAGTTGCAGCGATTTTAACAGAACTGAAACTCGATGACGCAACCATTGTTGCGGCTGTCTTGCATGACACGATCGAGGACACCGAAGCCACACGAGAAGAAATTGATCGCCTTTTCGGTCATGAAATCGGCGAATTGGTTGATGGATTGACCAAAATCCGTCGTCTGGATCTGGTTTCCAAAAAGGCGGCGCAAGCCGAAAATCTGCGCAAATTATTGCTCGCTGTTTCGTCAGACATCCGTGTTTTATTGGTCAAACTGGCGGATCGACTGCACAATATGCGCACTTTGCATTTCGTGCCCCCCGAAAAGCGGGCCCGGATTGCTGAAGAAACCCTCGATATCTATGCGCCGCTGGCGGGTCGCATGGGGATGCAGAGCATGCGCGAGGAGCTGGAAGATTTGGCCTTCCGGCATTTTAGGCCCGACGCCTATGAAACCATTTCCAAGCGGCTGGTCGATTTTTTCAGCGAAAGCGGGTCTTTGGTCACCAAAATTGAAACGGAATTGCGGGATCGCTTGCAAGCAGCCGGATTAAAAGTCGATGTCAAAGGCCGTCTGAAAAAGCCCTATTCCATTTGGCGTAAAATGGAACGCAAATCCATTTCCTTCGAACAATTGTCTGATATTTTGGGATTTAGGCTGATCGTCAATACAGTTGAAGAATGTTACGCGGTGTTGGGCGTTGTTCATCGCGCTTGGCCGAGCGTTCCCGGGCGATTCAAGGATTATATTTCAACGCCCAAACAAAATGATTACCGTTCCATTCATACCACGGTGGTCGGCCCCAGTCGCCAACGCGTTGAATTGCAAATCCGTTCCATAGAGATGAATGAAATCGCCGATTACGGCATTGCGGCTCATGCTCTCTATAAAGATGATGCCGCGAATGGCGTGGGCCATGAAAGCCGCGCCTATACGTGGTTGAGGCGGACGGTCGAGCAATTGGCCGAAGGCGATCCGGAAGAATTTCTGGAACATACCAAGCTTGAATTGTTTCATGATCAGGTTTTCTGTTTTACACCGAAGGGCCGCTTGATTGCTTTGCCACGGGGCGCAACGGCCATTGATTTTGCCTATGCCGTTCATACAGTTGTCGGCAATTCGGCGGTGGGCTGCAAGGTCAATGGCCGGATCGTGCCCTTGCTGGCCCCTTTGCATAATGGTGATGAAGTCGAAATTGTCTGTGCCGAGGGGCAGGTGCCCCCCGCAGCATGGGAGTCGATTGCGGTCACCGGCAAAGCGCGGGCGGCCATCAGGCGTTCGACCCGTGAAGCGGTCCGCAAGCAATATGCCGGTTTGGGACGGCGCATTATAGAGCGGGCCTTTGTTAGAGCCGGAAAAACCTATGAGGATGAGCGCTTGAAAGCAGCCTTGCCTCGCCTTGCACGCCCGACTTTGGATGATGTGCTGGCAGCCGTGGGACGTGGGGAAATTTATTCCGGTGATGTCGTGCGCGCCGTCTATCCTGATTACAAGGGTGAGCGGACCATCAGCCAGCCGACAGGCAAAACGGAGGCTGGTTGGTTTGGTCTGAAACAGGCCGAGGGTCTGGTGTTCAAGGTTCCCGGTGCGCAACAAGAAAGCAATCCAGAGCCATCGTCACAAGCCATTCCGATCCGCGGGATTGAGAGTGATCTTCCCGTTAAATTTGCACCCAATGGCGGCGCAGTTCCGGGTGACCGGATTATCGGCATTTTGACCAAGGGCGAGGGCATCACCATTTATCCGATCCAATCGCCCAGTTTGATGGCTTTTGACGATCAGCCCGAACGATGGCTGGATGTGCGTTGGGATATTGAAGAGGGGCATCGGCAGCGTTTTCCGGCGCAAATATCCGTCACGGTGATCAATGAGCCCGGAACTTTGGCACAGATTGCCACTGTGATTGGGGAAAATGACGGAAATATTGATACATTGACCGTCACCGGTCCATCTCAGGATTTCCGCGAAATGCTGATCGATATCGAGGTTTGGGACTTAAAGCATTTGAATGCCATTTTAAGCCAATTGCGCATGCGACCTGTGGTCAGCAAGGCTGATCGCGTGAATGGCTAAGGATGTCTTTTTTGCACAATCCCCCATGCTTTTTGGCTAATGTCGCTTGACCAAATAGGCGCAAGAGCGCATTTCTCCCTCATTCTGTCACATTTTAAGGGCATCGCGTGATGATGACGACCGAGCAGGTATTAGATGAATTTCGTGCAGCAGGCGCTTTGTTGCAGGGTCATTTTATTCTGTCATCCGGTTTGAGAAGTCCTGTCTTTTTACAAAAAATGTTTGTTTTTCAAGACCCTAAACGCACAGAAACCCTGTGCCGTGCATTGGCGGAAAAAATTGAAGCGGCTTTTGGGAAGATTGACATTGTGGTCTCGCCAGCAGTTGGCGGAATCGTGCCCGGTTATGAGACCGCCCGCCATTTGGGCGCAAAGGCCATTTTCGTTGAACGGGAGGAAGGACGGTTTCAGCTCCGCCGTGGTTTCACGATTGAAAAAGGGGCGCGGGTTTTGTTGGTTGAAGACATTGTCACCACAGGCCTGTCATCGCGTGAATGTATTGAGGCTATTCGCGAATTTCCCGGTGATGTCGTGGGTGCCGCCTGCCTGATTGACCGTTCTTCTGGCAAGGCTGAATTGGGTGTGCCGCTGATCTCATTGGCGGCGCTTGATATTCCCACCTATCCGGCTGATGCTTTGCCCCCCGAACTGGCTGCCATCCCACCTGTCAAACCGGGCAGCCGAGCCCTGAAAGCCTGAGCCATGTTACCGCGTTTAGGTGTCAATATTGATCATGTGGCGACGATCCGCAATGCGCGCGGTGGGCATTTGCCTGATCCCGTGCGCGCCGCAGTCATGGCGATCGAGGCGGGGGCTGATAGCATTACCGCGCATTTGCGGGAGGATCGCCGGCATATCCGTGATCTCGATATTTCGCGCCTGAAGGCCACCATCACCAAGCCATTGAATTTTGAAATGGCGGTTACCGATGAAATGCTGGCCATTGCCCTTGAAACAAAACCCCATGCGGCTTGCCTCGTGCCTGAGAAACGCGAAGAGCGAACCACCGAAGGGGGGTTGGATATTGTGGGCGGGCATCATGTGATCAAGCCCTTTTGTGCGCGATTAAAAGAGGCGGGCATTCGCGTCTCTTTGTTTATCGAGCCTGATCCGCAAGCCCTTCAGGCGGCTGTTTCCCTTGGTGCGCCTGTTGTCGAACTTCATACGGGGGCATGGTGTGAGGCGATTGTGGACGGTCGAGGCGAGGATGCAAACAGGCATTATCATCGGCTTTGCGAGGCAGCGGTTTTGGGGCAGCAACAGGGTCTTGAAATCCATGTCGGCCATGGATTGGATTATCAAACCGCCGAACTCATGTCCGCTTTGCCACAGGTTTTTGAACTGAATATTGGCCATTTCATGATGGGCGAGGCGATGTTTGACGGCTTGCCCGCCGTGATTTCCAAAATGAAAGCGGCCATTGCGCGTGGCTATGCAAAACGGATCTGAGACGTGATTATCGGGACCGGATCAGATCTGTGTGATATCAGGCGCATCCAAAAAGCCCTTGATCGTTTCGGGGATCGATTTTTGAAGCGGGTTTTTACCGAAACAGAAATTGCCAAAGCCAAGCGGCGCCCCCTCATGGCACCAACCCTTGCCAAGCGTTTTGCGGCCAAGGAGGCCTGTGCCAAGGCCTTGGGGACGGGGTTTAGTCACGGGGTTTTTTTGCATGATATCGGGGTTGTGAATTTGCGATCAGGTCAACCCACCCTGCATCTGACCGGTGGAGCCAAAGACCAATTGGATCGTTTGACGCCGCCTAACCACAAGATGGTCATTCATCTGACCATCACAGACGAGCCGCCGCTGGCGCAAGCTTATGTCATGTTGGAAGCCAGACCTGAGTGACGGGTTTTATTGCGAAGCAGAACGGCAAAGTTTATGGTTTATCCAGTATGGCCGCAGTATTGAACCGATGAAAGCGAAGACATGACCGAGAGCGATCAGAAAACAACCTCCTCCTCAGCCGTGAGCGAGTTGATCGAAACGATTGTCGTCGTGGCCCAAGCTTTGTTGATTGCTCTGGTGGTCAGAAGTTTTTTGTTCCAGCCTTTTAATATTCCATCCGGATCCATGATCCCGACTTTATTGGTCGGTGATTATTTGTTTGTATCCAAATACAGCTATGGTTTTTCAAAACATTCGTTTCCATTCAGTCCCGATCTTTTTGAGGGCCGTATTTTTGGCAAGGAACCTGAACGCGGTGATGTCGTGGTGTTTAAATTGCCGCGCGACAATTCGACAGATTACATCAAGCGCGTCATTGGCTTGCCCGGCGATCATATACGCATGGTCAATGGTCATCTCACCATCAATGGACAACCCGTCAAAAAAGAACTGATTGGTAAAAAAGACGTCTCAGCAGGGGCGGGCTATCGCGACCGCGCAACCCTTTATCGTGAAACGCTGCCGAACGGGGTGAGCTATGTCTCGCAAGAGCTCGATCTCTTCGGCAATATGTTGGGACGCAACACACCTGATTTCGAAGTCCCTGCGGGCCATTATTTTATGATGGGTGACAACCGCGACAATTCCCTCGACTCGCGCGTGTCGGCCAAAGAAGGCGGTGTGGGGTTTGTGCCTTTTGAAAATCTCGAAGGCAAAGCGACTGTCTTGTTCTTCTCCATCGAGGAGGGAACTGCAGGGTGGCAGATCTGGAATTGGCCTTGGGCTTTGCGTCCCTCGCGTCTTTTTAACTCTGTGCGTTGATCCCTGTTATGGCGCGTTCAGACCGATCAGATAAACTCCTGCAAGAAAGGCTGGGATATCATTTCACCAACACGGCTTTGCTGGATCAGGCCTTAACGCATGTGAGCGCATTGTCGGGTCCGCAGAGTGAAAGCCCGCATTACCAGCGTCTTGAGTTTTTGGGTGATCGGGTTTTGGGTTTGATCATTGCCGATTTGTTGTATCGGACATTTCCCGATGAAAGCGAAGGCAATCTATCCCGCCGCTTGGGGGCTTTGGTAAGGCGCGAGACCTGTGCCGATATTGCGCGTGAATGGGAATTGGCAGCGCATTTACGCGTTGGTCAGGCGGAACGTCGTTCGGGCTTGCGCAATCGCGAAGCCATCTTGGCCGATGTCTGTGAAGCGGTGATTGCAGCCATTTGGCTGGATGGTGGTTTTGAAGCGGCCAAGACGATTGTGGAAAAGAGTTTTGGGCCGCGTGTCTTGCAAGAAGATGGGGCCGTGCGCGATGCCAAATCCTCTCTTCAGGAATGGGCTTTGGGCCTTGGCTTGGGAACCCCTGACTATGTCTCTGTCAGTCGCTTGGGGCCTGATCATAAGCCCGTTTTTAAAATTTCTGTATCTGTCAAAGGATATGAAAACGCTTTTGGCGAAGGTCCGTCCAAGCGTGTTGCCGAGCAAAATGCAGCCCGTGCTTTTATGGCACGTTTAGGCTTTGCAAAAGAGGAAACCGATGACTGATATGGACATTCAATCTCAACCGGCTTGCGGCTTCATTGCCCTTATCGGCGCCCCCAATGCCGGTAAATCAACATTGGTGAATTCGCTTGTCGGCGCCAAAGTCTCGATTGTCTCGCGCAAAGTCCAGACAACCCGCTCATTGGTGCGCGGTATCTGTATGGAAGGCAATGCCCAATTGGTGCTTGTGGATACGCCCGGTTTGTTTGCACCCAAAAGGCGGCTTGAACGGGCGATGGTCACATCCGCTTGGGGTGGTGCTGGTGACGCCGATGTCATCTGCCTGTTGATTGATGTTCGCAAATGGCCTGACGAAGAAAGCGAAGCGATTATCGCGCGACTACCCGATCTCAAACAAAAGAAGTTTTTGATCTTGAACAAAATAGATTTGATCGAGCGCTCAAAGCTTTTGAAAATATCGGAAGACTTGAATGCGCGGGCTCATTTTGAAGAGACGTTCATGATTTCCGCGTTGAAAGGGGACGGTCTCCAGGTGTTGCGCAAACGCCTTGCTGCACTGGTTCCCATGGGGCCATGGCTGTTTCCCGAAGACGAGGTTTCCGATTTGCCCTTGCGGATGTTGGCATCCGAAATCACACGTGAAAAATTATTTGAGCGGTTGCATGATGAATTGCCGTATCGATCCACCGTTGAAACGGATGAATGGAAAACATTGAAAGATGGCTCGGCGCGCATCGAGCAAACCATTTTTGTCGAACGTGAAAGCCAGCGTAAAATTATTCTGGGTGAAAAAGGCCAGGGGATCAAAGCGATTGGTGCGGCAGCCCGTCGTGAAATTTCAGAGGCGGCCGATTGTCCCGTGCATCTGTTTTTGTTTGTGAAGGTGCGCGAACATTGGTCTGATGATCCTGCACGCTATCGTGAAATGGGATTAGAATTCCCGAAAGAGTGAGGTCACCTTCGTGGACTGGCAGGATGAAGGGATCATTGTCGGTGTCAGACGCCATGGTGAAACAAGCGCGATTGTCGAGCTGCTGACCCGTGAGCATGGACGCCATGTCGGTCTTGTGAGAGGCGGTCGATCCAAGCGCATGCAACCGCTTTTGCAAATGGGCAATGAGGTGGTCACCGAATGGCGGGCAAGGATTGAAGATCACTTGGGTGAATACCGTCTTGAAGCCAAGACGATGCGGGCAGCCCATATCATCAATCAATCCTCCGCCTTGTTTGCTTTGGGGCATATGTGCGGTTTGATCCGTTTGTTGCCCGAACGCGAACCGCATCATGGTCTGTTTGATGTCATGCAAATTGTTCTAGACAAGCTGTCTGACAGTCAGCTTGCAGCACCGCTGGTCATCCGGTTCGAACAGCATATTTTGACTGAATTGGGTTTTGGTCTTGATTTGACGGAATGCGCTTTGACCGGCGCACGGGAAGATCTCGCTTATGTCTCCCCCAAAACCGGACGCGCTGTCACGCGCGCTGCGGCAGCACCTTGGCTTGATAAAGTGTTACCCTTGCCCGCATTTTTGATTCAAAATGATCAGCCCTTCCTGATGCCTGACCAGCAATCGATTATCGATGGTTTTGCATTAACGGGGCATTTTCTCGAACGTCATGTTTACGGTCCGCGCGGACAGGAAGAGCCCGAAACACGACGCTCATTTATTGCGTCTATTTTGAAGCGCAATCAAACAGCGACACCATAAAGATCATAGGCATCGGCCCGTTCAATTTTCACCATGACCAGTTCACCTGTTCGCAAGGGCCGTCTGCTTGTGATGTGAACATGCCCGTCAATTTCGGGGGCATCCCAAGGCGAGCGGCCTTTGGCTTGTGTCGCGCCACCTTCATCGATCAAGACTTTGATCCGGCGACCAACACGCGTCGAAAGACGTTTGGCACTGATGGCTTGCTGGCGTTCCATAAAGCGTTTGTAGCGCGATTGTTTGGTCTCATCATCAACGAGCTCCAAACCAAGGTCATTGGCTTTTGCGCCCTTGACGGGCTCATAGGGGAAGCATCCGACCCTTTCCAGTTTTGCCTCGTCAAGGAAGGAAAGCAGCTCTTGGAAGTCCTCTTCGGTTTCACCCGGAAAACCGACAATGAAGGTGGATCGTATCGCCAGATCGGGGCAAATGCTGCGCCATTTGTGGATGCGTTCCAGTGTTTTGTCTTGATGGGCTGGTCGGCGCATGGCTTTCAGCACTTTGGCCGAGGCATGTTGGAAAGGGATATCAAGGTAAGGCAAAATCTTACCCTCCGCCATCAACGGAATGACATCGTCAACATGCGGATAGGGATAGACATAATGCAGGCGGATCCAGACGCCGAGTTCGCCCAAAGCACGCGCCAGATCAATAAAGCGTGTCTGGTATTCGCGCCCTTGCCATTCTGACGGGGCGTATTTGACATCGACGCCATAGGCGGATGTGTCTTGCGAGATAACCAGAATTTCTTTGACGCCGGATTTCACAAGTTTCTCGGCTTCGCGCATGACCTCGTTTAAGGGCCGTGAAACCAAATCACCGCGCAAGCTCGGGATAATGCAGAAACTGCAGCGATTGTTGCAGCCCTCAGAAATTTTCAAATAGGCATAGTGACGCGGGGTTAGTTTGACACCTTGGTCTGGCACAAGATCGAGATAGGGATCATGCAACGGGGGCGCAACTTTATGCACCGCTTGCATGACACTTTCATAGGCTTGCGGTCCGGTGACGGCAGCAATATCGGGATGGGCTTTGAGGATCTCTTCAGGCTCGGCACCCATACAACCTGTGACAATGACCTTGCCGTTTTGCGCCATGGCTTCGCTGATGGCAGCGAGCGACTCTGCTTTGGCGCTGTCGAGAAAGCCGCAGGTGTTCACGATCACCGCATCCGCACCGATATGGCTTTTTGACAGCTCATACCCTTCCGCGCGCAATTGCGTGATAATGCGTTCGCTATCCACCAAGGCTTTGGGGCACCCCAAAGAGACAAATGATATTTTGGGAGTATTCATGCCATGGTCTCTTTGTCTTGCGGTCTGAAGTAACCTTGTCTGAAGCCTTTACCGGAAGTTAGACGCGGGCTCAACAAAAACCCCAATCGTGCCATTATTTGCCAGCGAGAATGAGGGCCCAATAATTGCGAAAGCGCGCCTCGGGAGCATCCGCTTTGGCCATGCCGAACCGGATAGCCTCTGGCATTAACAAATTGGCTCTGTGACCAGGGGAGCGTTGCCAGGCAGCCAAAGTATCAGCGACATCGGCATGACCAGCCCCGACATTTTCAGCGCCCGCCTGCTTGCGATAGCCGCCTTTGTTCATCCGGCTTTCAAAATCACCTTCGACATCATGCGACAGGATTTGCTTGGCCGCCATCAAACCGGCTTGGTCTTTGGCCAATTCGATCAAACCAGTATCAATTTTAAGGGGTTGCAGACCATTTTCGGCGCGAAAGGCATTGATCCCCTCCAAGGCTTCCGCGCTCACATCATGAGCGGGATAGCGGCTCTTGGGAATGCTGACGCAACCGGCAAGACCCAGAGCAGAGAGGGTTAATCCCAGACATTTTCTTCCAAACAACCGCCGTGAAAGGGGACGCGTGAAAGGGGTGTCTTGACGCAATGACGAACCGGTAACCATGAATATACCAAATTTGAAGCGAATCTATGCAAAATCGAGCATTGTTTTACAATGATGGCTTGAACGTGCCAAGATAGAGCCTCAAATCATACGAAACAGTCCGAACTTGGGCGATTGAGATGCGCAACGATCCTGTCGAAATCATTCCACCCTATGAAGAGCGTGGTTATCAACCCCCTGTTTCAGGTGTTTTGGGTTCGCGTCTTCTCGCCTATTGCGTTGATTTGTTGGTGATTGGCCTGCTGGTTGTCTTTTATGGGTTTCTTGCCAGTTTTCTTGGATTTTTCACCTTTGGCCTTACCTGGTTTTTCATTCCTATTATGGTGCCATTGGTCGCTTTATTTTATAACGGCTTTACTTTGTCCGGCCCTTATCGTGCAACATGGGGCATGCGTCTCGTGGGCATCGAAATGCGCATGCGCAATGGCGAGCGGGTTAATTTTTTGGTCGCAGCTGTCCATGCCGTCATGTTTTATATGCTGAATTATTGTTTCACGCCGATGATTTTGTTGTTTGGCTTGTTGCGTTCGGATCGTCGTCTAGCCCATGATTTGTTGACTGATACCATCATCACCCGCACCATTCGTTTTGTCTTATAAAGGGCAGGTCAGGTGACAACGCATCAGCGCGATGGATTGCAGTTTTATTTGACCGCACCGGGCCCATGCCCTTATTTGCCGCGCAAAATTGAACGCAAAGTTTTCGCCCATCTCGTGGGCATGCGCGCTGATGAATATAACAATGTTTTAAGTCAAAACGGTTTTCGTCGTTCCCAAACCATTGCCTATCGTCCGGCTTGCGACATGTGTCAGGCCTGTGTTTCGGTGCGCATACCGGTTGATCGATTCAAACCCAATCGTTCGATGCGGCGATTGGTCAAACGCAATCATGATCTTATGGGATGCTGGAAAGAGAATATCCCCACTCCCGAACAATATGAATTGTTTCGCTATTATCTGGAAAGCCGCCACGCCGACGGTGGTATGGCCGATATGACTGTGCTCGATTATGCCATGATGATTGAAGACACTTATGTGGACACGCATATTGTTGAATATCGGCGGCGCGGTCCTGACACCATGATCACCGGCGAGGGGGAGGGCCCCCTGATGGCCATGACATTGATCGATGTGTTAAACGACGGCTTGTCATTGGTTTATGCGTTTTACGATATTGACCAACTTGATCGTGGTTTGGGAACCTTCATGATCCTCGATCAGATCGAACGCGCCCGCCGCATGGGCCTGCCTTATGTCTATCTGGGGTATTGGGTCGATGGTTCTCCCAAAATGGATTACAAAGCCCGATTTATGCCGCAAGAAAGACTGACCTTACGCGGCTGGCAATTGGTAGATCTTCCCTCACGCGGAGAATGATCGAAGCGATTTTGCTTCGATCATTTTTTATCATCAGGCGCTATAGCCAAACTTTCCAGATTTCGGAAAGCCTTTGGGTGGCAGACGTCCCGTTTCGGCACGGTTGCCAATCCAGTCGCGCAATTCGGTTTTAGCGACAGTCCATGTACGGCCTGATGTATCAAGCCATGTCAGGCCATCTTTCAAGACAAATGTTGTAGCATCAACAACGCCGCCATCTTTGTATTTTTGCAGCCGCACCCCTTTGCCACGGGACATTTCCGGCACTTGATCCAATGCGAATATCAGCAATTTCCGGTTTTCACCGATGATAGCCAGCGTGTCACCTTCAACGGGCACAACCAATTTGGCTGTTTCACCCGCATCTAGATTGAGCACCTGACGTCCTTTGCGGGTATTGGCCACCATCTCTTCCGAGGTGATGATAAATCCGCGACCGATATTTGAGCACAAGAGATATTTTTGTCCCTGCTTATGCGCGAATACATGGATGATTTCGGCCGTTTCATCAATATCGGCCATCAAGCGGATAGGATCACCAAAGCCGCGACCGCCCGGCAGCTTGGAGGCATCCAGCGTGTAGATTTTTCCATCCGTGGCGAGAACCAAAATCTTCGCCGTAGTCTCGCTATGGAATGAGAATTTAAGACCGTCATCGCCTTTGAATTGGAGGCTTGAGAGATCTTGCACATGTCCCTTGAGAGAGCGGATCCATCCTTTTTCCGTGACAACGATTGTGAGAGGTTCACGCTCGACAAGCGCCTCTGTCAAATCAATGCCACCGGTTTCTGGTGGTTCGGCGAAATCGGTGCGGCGTGCGCCAATTTCTGTATCAAGGGCATAGATTTTTTTGACGTCGCGGATTTGCGCGCTGATGGATTTCCATTGTGCAGTTTCACTGGCCATCAAAGCATTGAGCTTGGTTTGCTCGTCGGTCAGATTGGATAGTTCACGCTTGAGTTCCATCTCCTCCAATTTGCGTAAGGAGCGCAAGCGGGTGTTGAGAATGGCGTCAGCTTGGATTTCTGTCAGACCAAAGGCTTTGATCAATGCGGGTTTAGGCTCGTCTTTTTCCCGAATAATTTTGATGACCTTGTCGAGATCAAGATAGATGACCAGCAAGCCATGCAGAATTTCAAGACGGCGGGCAATCTGGCCCAGACGGTTATTGGTCCGGCGTTGCAAAACCACGCGACGATGATCGAGCCATTCGCGCAAAGCCTCTTGAAGATTGAGCACCTTCGGCACGAGGCCTGAGGTCAGCACATTCATATTCATGGAAATGCGGCTTTCAAGCTCGGTCATCTTGAATAGCGATTCCATCAATAAGACAGGATCAAGGGTCCGGTTGCGCGGCTCGAAAACAATGCGCACATCTTCCGCTGACTCATCACGCACATCAGCCAGGAAAGGCAATTTCTTGTCGTTGATCAGTTCTGCAATTTTTTCGATCAAACGGGATTTGGGAACCAGCCACGGAATTTCTGTCACAACGATCTGATAGCCGCCGCGTGGTAATTCTTCCTTGATCCAATGTGCCCTGACGCGAAAACCGCCACGGCCTGTGCGATAGGTTTCCGCGATGCTTTCAGCCGTATCAATGATGATCCCGCCTGTCGGAAAATCGGGTCCGTGCACAAATTCAAGCAGGTGATCCACTGTCGCTTTGGGATGGCTGATCAGATAGAGCGCCGCATCGCATAATTCGACAACATTATGCGGAGGGATAGAGGTGGCCATGCCAACGGCAATGCCTTGCGAGCCATTGGCCAAGAGATTGGGGAAGGCCGCAGGCAAGACAATCGGCTCTTCTTCAGAACCGTCATAGGTTTCCCGAAAATCAACGGAATCTTCATCAAGCCCTTCAAGCAAGAGACGGGCGACGTCGGTCAGTCGTGCTTCGGTGTAACGCATGGCGGCCGCGTTATCGCCATCGATATTGCCAAAATTGCCTTGCCCGTCGACGAGCGGATAGCGCTGGGCAAAATCCTGTGCCAAACGGACCAAGGCATCATAAACGGATTGGTCGCCATGCGGATGGTATTTACCAATGACGTCACCGACCACGCGGGCGCATTTCTTGAAAGCCGCACCGGGATCCAGTTTCAGCAAACGCATCGCAAACAGTAAGCGGCGATGAACCGGCTTCAAACCGTCGCGGGCATCCGGCAAGGCCCGATGCATGATGGTTGACAAGGCATAAGCGAGATAGCGCTCTTCCAGAGCGTCTCTGAGATTGATACTCGTGACGCCTTCCCCTGACGGCGGTTCGACCGGCTTACCCATACGTTTTGACCATGTTTTTTAAAAATGCGGCGCATCATGCTGCCCGCCTCTGATGTGCACTGGCCTAGCGAATGTGGCGAGTCAGGGCAAGGGCTTTGCCTAAACCCCTTGTGGGCAAACGAATTTTTGGGGAAATCAGGGTTAAATAATCAAGGAAATAGCATAAACGGCTGCAGGATGAGGGCACCCCGCAGCCATGTTTGGGTTCTTATTTCGGCAGGCTGTCATCAATGCCTTTGACATAGAAATTCATGCCCAAGACTTGCCCATCCGACAAAGCCCCCTTGCCATTGCAGGGCACTTCTTTTCCGTCTTGTGCATAAACGGGGCATTTGAAGGGATCCAGTTTGCCGGATTTGATGGCTTGTTCGGTATCGATGGCCAATTTTTTGACATCCTCCGGCATATTGGTGAAGGGCGCCATATTGACCATATTGGCCGAGAAACCGCCCCATGTATCGATCGACGTCCATTTGCCATCAAGCTGGGCTTTGACGCGTGCGACGTAATAATCGTTCCAGTTATCGACAATCGAGGTCAGCGTTGTTTTGGGGGCAAAACGGATCATGTCAGAGGCTTGACCAAACGCCAATTTGCCAGCGGCTTCGGCCTGCTGCAAGGGAGCCGGACTATCGGTGTGCTGGGTGATGATATCAGCGCCTTGAGCAAGCAGGGCCTTGGCCGCATCGGCTTCTTTGCCGGGGTCAAACCATGTATTGGCCCAAACGATTTTCACTTTGATGGCCGGATTGACACTTTGCGCGCCGAGCATAAAGGCGTTGATCCCTGACACCACTTCGGGAATGGGGAATGAGGCGACATAACCGACGATGTTTGATTTGGTGAGTTTGCCTGCAATCACACCTTGTACATAACGACCTTCATGAAAACGGGCCGAATAGGTGGCAACATTGGCGGCGCGTTTGAAACCGGTTGCGTGTTCGAAATGCACGTTCGGATATTTTGCTGCCACTTTCAGTGTCGGCTCCATATAGCCGAAGGATGTTGTAAAAATTAATTTATGGCCCGTACGAACCAATTGTTCGATTGCGCGATCGGAGTCAGGCTCGGGGACATTTTCAAGAAATGTGGTTTGCACCTTGTCACCCAAAGCCTTGTCAACGGCAAGGCGGCCTTGGTTATGCTGGTAGCTATATCCAAAATCACCCACAGGCCCGACATAGACGAAACCTACTTTGAGTTTCTCCTGTGCCTGTGCCCCTGTTGCCAAGCCCAAAGCGAGGCCTGCAACACTTAATAATTTAAAAATATGTTTCATCAGCGTCGTTCCTATGGGCCATTCGAGACACTGCGTGGAGGTTGCCCCTTCATCCACCAGCAAAAAATGATTATCTCTCAGGTACAAAGGGTTGTCCGAGAGATCCAGGCGTGACTGTTCCGCTTTTACGTCCCAGTGACATGAAAACAAGTGCGATCAAAGTCGCCAGATAGGGAACCGCACTCAATAATTGTGATGGCAGTCCTAGTGACGCTGCTTGCGCATGCAGTTGTAAAACCGTTGCTCCGCCAAACAACAGAGCGCCCAACAAAACGCGCTCGGCTCGCCATGCGGCAAACACAACCAAGGACAAGGCAATCCAGCCGCGTCCCGCCGTCATTCCGGGTGACCAGAAAGGTGTATAGACTAGGGAGAGATATGCACCGGCCAGACCCGCACAGGCTCCGCCGAACAGCACAGCCCGAAAACGCGTTTTCAAAACCGGCAAACCAATGGCATGGGCTGAATGATGATTTTCGCCAATGCAACGCAAGGTCAATCCGGCACGCGTGAGGTGTAAAAAAATCAAAATGGCGAGGATCAATATCCAGCTTGTATAAACAAAAAAATCTTGGCCAAAAATAATTTTACCAAAACCCGGTAAATCGGTGAGGCCTTCAATGAAAAGAGGCTCAAGGGGTGGGCGGCTGGTGCCAACAAATCCAGCGCCGATCAATCCTGACAATCCAAGCCCAAAAATGGTCAATGCCAATCCAGATGCAACCTGATTGGCACCCAAACTGAGTGTCACAAATCCAAACAAACCCGCCAGAGCCATTGCAGAAAGCACTGCACAGAGGACACCGACTGTCGTTGAACCACTGACGATAGCCATGGCAAAGCCACAGGCAGCTGCCGTAGCCATCATGCCTTCAAGTCCTAGATTGAGAACGCCGGATCGCTCGACAATCAGTTCGCCCAAAGCAGCCAGCAACAATGGCGTCGCAGCGGTCATAATGGTCATGATCACTGATTGCGAAATATCCATTATGCGTCCTCTATTGGTGTCGTTGGGGAGGGCTTGTCCGACACAAAACGAATTTGATAACTCGTTAATGAATCCGATACCAACACACACAGCAGTAAAAGCCCCTGAAAACAGGTTGTCAGATCAAGGGGCAATTTCAGCATGATTTGTGCGTTTTCACCGCCGATGGTTGTCAAGGCCACGATGAAGGCCCCGAACAAAATTCCGATGGGTGTCAAACGTCCTAAAAAGGCAACGGTGATGGCCGTAAAACCGGCATTGGTGGAGATGGATGGTTTGAGTTGTCCGATATGCCCCAAGACTTCGATAATGCCAGCAAGGCCTGACAGCGATCCTGAAATTATGAACACAGCAAAGATTGTTTCTTTCGAAGAAAAGCCTGCAAAGCCCGCCGCTTTGGGAGCGCTGCCAATCACTTTGACACGAAATCCAAACAAAGTGAGTGATAAAACAATCATGCTGACGAGAACAACGATGCCAGCCAGAATGACACCCGCATGCAGGCGGCCATCATCCATTAAAACGGGCAACAGACTACCAGCATCAAAATTAACGGTTTGCGGAAAATTGAACCCGTTGGGATCACGCCAAGGACCACGCACCAGCCAATCGAGCAATAATTGCGCAACATAAACCAGCATCAAAGATGATAGAATTTCACTGACATTGAGATGGGCGCGCAGATAAGCGGGTATCAGTGAAAAGAGAGCGCCACCGAGCATGCCCATCAACAAGGCAATCACCATCACCCATGGACCGAACCCCATCCCTTGCGTCAATAAGGGTAAGATCGAACCAATGATGGCCCCAAACGTAAATTGACCTTCGGCGCCGATGTTCCAGAGATTGGCACGAAAACAAAATGACAGCCCGGTTGCGATCAAAACAAGTGGTACCATTTTGATGGCGATTTCCTGTATGGCCCAACTGTCATCCAGTGGGCCCAAGACATAAACATCAAAAGCAGCTTGAGGCGATTGACCCAAGATCATAATCACAAGGCTTGCTAAGAGGCCTGCCATAGCCATGGCGAAAATAGGCGACAGCAATCGAAAAAGTGGCCAGACATTTTGGCGAGGAGACAGCTCAAGCCGCATGATCGACCTCGCTTCCTGCCATCATCATGCCCACCATTTCGCGTGTGAGATTTTGTATAGGGAGCGTCTGCGACAAGCGGCCCGCATAGATCACAGCCATTCGATCGGACAGATCAAACAATTCATCGAGATCTTGCGAGATAAGCAGCACCGCCGTGCCTGCTGCGGCCAGATCAATCAGCGCTTGCCGGATCGCGGTCGCAGCCCCCGCATCAACCCCCCATGTGGGTTGGTTCACAACCATCACCCCAGGCTCGGCCAGTATTTCGCGGCCCATGATGAATTTTTGCAAATTGCCGCCGGACAAATGGCGGGCATAGGGGTTTTTGCTCGCGGAACGCACATCAAATTGCAAAACAACATCATGCGCCAATCGATGGGAACGTCTGATATCAATCAATCCCCCATGGATCAGATTGTCCGTGCCATGACGCGATAAAAGGAGATTGTCCGATAAGCGCATATCAGGCACAGCTGCATGGCCCAATCGCTCTTCGGGAATAAAAACGGCGCCCAAGGCTCGTCTTGATTCAATATCCAGCAAACCTGCGGGGAGCGTATCAATACAAATATGACGCGGTTCCTGTGCCAGTCTTTCGCCCGACAGGGCCGCAAATAATTCACTCTGACCATTGCCCGCTATGCCCGCGATGCCGACGATTTCACCGCCATGCACGTCTAAATTGATATGGTGCAAATCCGTGCCGTGGATGTCTTGAGAGGGAAGAGACAGGGCCTCGACATGTAACCGGATATCACCGATTTTATGCAAAGCAGGCGCGCGCAATTCCGGTACAGAACTGCCAACCATGAGGGAGGCCATTTCAACCGTTTCGGTTGATTTTGGGTCACAGGTCGCAACAAGCCGCCCGTTGCGTAAAATGCTCGCCTTGGAACAAAGCCGCCGCACTTCATGTAGTTTGTGCGAAATATATAAAATACCACATCCGCCGGACGCCAGTTTTTCAAGAGTGAGAAATAAATCCTCAGCCTCCTGCGGCGTGAGAACCGATGTGGGTTCATCAAGGATCAATAATTTGGGATGGCGCAACAAGGCCCGAACGATTTCAATTCTTTGACGTTCACCGGTCGAAAGGGTGTGGACGGGACGATTTGGATCGAGATTGAGATCATAGTCTTCCCCGATTTCGATAATCCGATCAGCAAGGGCTCGTACACCAAAACCATGCGTGTCATGTTCGGTAAAGGCCGCATTGATATTTTCGGCGACTGTTAAATTCTCGAACAGCGAAAATTGTTGAAAAACCATGCTGATGCCGACTTCGGACGCATCACGTGGCGATTTGAGCAAAACCTGTTCACCTTGCCAGTAGATTTCACCCGCATCAGGCTGCAGCAAACCATTGAGAATCTTAACTAAAGTGGATTTGCCCGCTCCATTTTCTCCCAACAAGGCATGGATTTCCCCTGCTGCCAAATCCAGATTGATCTGGTCATTGGCCACAAATTGCCCGAAACGCTTGACGATCTGCCGCATACTGACAAGCGGCGGCGCTTCGTCCGTTTGCATTCTCTAACCCTCTGACGTTGGGGGGATTCCCTTAACCAGAGCAATTCAGCATGGGAATGGGTTATTTCGCAACTGCGGAAACGTTTTAAGTCGTGTTAATCACAAGACTTGCGTCAAAATTTGTACAAATTGGGCTGTTTTTCAACGCAATCGTGTTTGACCTGACCAAATGGTTGATTGTGCGTCAGGAAGCGTGGGCGCTAGAATAGACACGATTGATTATCTGATTGGAATTGAATGATGTCCCAGCACAGCACGCTCGCACCCCATGAACCGTTAGAACCCAAATTGGTTTCTGTTTTGCGCGAAGGCTATAGTTGGGCGCGTTTACGGATTGACATCATTGCAGGCATCACCGTTGCCATGGTGGCTTTGCCGCTCTCCATGGCCATTGCCAAAGCCTCGGGCACAACACCGGATCGAGGTCTTTTTACAGCGGTTGTCGGAGGTTTTTTGATCTCGCTTTTGGGCGGCAGCCGCTACCAAATTGGTGGGCCTGCCGGTGCTTTCATTGTTCTGGTGTCGTTGACGATTGATCGCCATGGTTTGGATGGTCTGTTTCTGGCGATTTTTCTGTCTGGCTTTTTTATGCTCGCACTGGGCTTTCTTCGTCTCGGTGCCATCATCAAATATATACCGCATCCTGTGACAGTCGGCTTTACCTCCGGTATTGCGGTGATTATTTTTTCAAGTCAGATTGTTGATCTCTTTGGCTTGGATTTGGGGCAAAAAGAACCCGCCGCTTTACTGCCAAAACTTATTCTCATCGGGCAATCGCTTCTGAGTTTCAAACCTGCCGCGGTGATTGTCAGTGCTTTTTCAATTCTCCTGATTTTAGGTCTTCGGCGATACAAGCCGCATTGGCCGGGATTGCTGATAACAATTGTCATGTCGGGTCTTTTGGGGAGTTTCTTGGTAAAAGCGGGAATGCCGATTGAAACCATTGGAACAAAATTTGGCGGCATCCCCAATATGTTGCCAGACCCACATTGGCCAGCCTTTGATCAAAGCCGCTTAATCGCCGTCTTGCCCGATGCCATTTCCTTTACATTGCTCGGCAGTATCGAAAGTCTTTTATCCGCCGTTGTTGCTGACAGTATGAGCGGACGCCGCCATCGATCCAATATTGAATTGATTGCGCAAGGAATTGGCAATATTGGCTCGGCATTATTTGGCGGCATCTGTGTGACAGGCACTATTGCGCGCACGGCCACGAATGTTAGGGCAGGGGCGACAAGCCCCATATCCGGCATGGTGCATTCTGTCATCTTGCTTTTGCTGATGCTTGTGGCGGCCCCATTGGCCTCCTACATTCCTCTTTCCGCATTGGCTGCCGTCTTGGCCGTGGTGTCTTGGAATATGGCCGAAAAGAAAGAATTTGCGGCGCTTTTACGCCATTCGCGGGAAGACGGATTGGTGGTTGTCGCAACCTTCGGTCTCACTATATTCCGTGATTTGACCGAAGGCATTTTGGTGGGTGTTGCACTGGGATCCCTGTTTTTTATCAGGCGTATGGCCCATCAAATGGCTGTCGATCATGAGATGAAGATACCGGTTGAATGGGAGTTGCCGCCCGAAGTGCTCAATGATGATCGGATTGCCTTAGCCCGATTGAATGGGTCGTTTTTCTTTGGCACGGCGGCGGATGTGACTAGCGTTTTAGAACGGATCGGTTCACGTCCCCAAATATTGATTGTTGATTTTGGATCGGTCAGCATGTGCGATGGTTCAGCTGCCCATGCGTTTGCGTCCATGGCCATCCGGTTACATGCTGCGGGCACAAAAATCTTACTCAGTGGTCTGCGCACTGACGTTGCCCATGTGCTTGCGCAAGAGGGCGTTTCAGCGCCTATTGTTACGCTGGTTCCTGATGTCAAAGAGGCTTTGTCAGTGGCGCATCAGCATTTGCAGCAAGCCTGAACCGTGTAAGAGGGCTTTCTTTATTCGCTCAAATCGAGTTCTTGCGGTAAAGGTTTGAAGTAGCCGTCAATCACATTTTGATCGAGGTTCTCGATGCAATCCGGATTCCAGCGAGGCGATTGATCCTTGTCGATAATGACGGCCCGCACGCCTTCATAAAAATCATGTCCATCCAGAATACGCGAGACGATTCTGTATTCCAGCATCATTGCTTCGCGGAAGCTTAATTCACGACCGAGCCGCATTTGCTTGAATGTGATGGCAAGGCTTGTGGGGGAGGCTTTGCGGATGATGGCAAGACATTCAGCGGCAAAGTCTGACTGTGGTGCGGCGTGATCAAGTCGAGACAGTAAGTCAGTTAAACTACTGGCTGAAAACAACGGATTGATTACATCCAATAAATCTGGAAAGCGAGATGGTCCGAGGGCCGTTTTGTAATGTTCGAGTGTTGGCTCAACTTCTTTTCCCGCGATCAGATCCTCTTTCAAATGTTGCATATCTGATGATGCAACAGCATGGGTCGAAAGGCCAAGCGCCATGGCATCATCACGTTTCAATCTGCTTCCTGTCATCGCAAGCCACAAGCCAGCTTCACCCTCCAAACGGGGCAGGGCATATGTCCCACCCACATCAGGAAAAAGGCCGATGGATACTTCCGGCATTGCAAACAAATAGCGGTCTCCCGCAACCCGATAATGTCCGTGTAGGGAAAGGCCAACCCCACCGCCCATAACAATCCCGTCAACCAGAGCAATGAAGGGTTTGGGATAGGTTTTAATTTTTGTATTCAAGCGATATTCGTTAGCCCAAAACCGCACGGCCTCCGCTTTTTGTCCGGATTTGCCCTGTTCGGTGACTTTGCGGATATCACCCCCCGCACAAAAGGCTTTTTCCCCTTCGGCATCAATCACAATGCGGGTGACTTCCGGATCATGCGCCCAGACATCAAGCGCAGGCGAGATCACTTGAACCATCTCATGCGTAAGGGCGTTTAAGGCTTTGGGACGGTTTAGATGAATGATGCCGGCATGGCCTTGTTTTGTGCAAACAACATCGGTTGTGGGGTCCGTGCCATGTGTCATTTTTTACTCCCAAAGCTAATTTCAAAGAATTTCGTGGTTTTTTTATGTTGTTCACGGCCAGACTGCCTTAGTCATGGGCTGACGTCCATCCTGCTTTTGCAGGGGGCAAATTGATGCTAAAGGACGTCCGTTCAGCTTTCCTCTGTTAACTTTCCAGCAAAAAGACGATTCCGATGACCCGTCATGCCGATCACACTTCATCCCAGTTTTCAGGTCTAGGCCTCGTTCATAGACCACGCCGCAACCGTAAATCGGATTGGGCGCGGCGGCTGGTGCGTGAACATCAGTTAAGTGTCGATGATTTGATTTGGCCATTGTTTGTTTGTGAAGGCCAATCCATCCGCGAGCCTATTGCCAGCATGCCGGGTGTTTTCCGTCATTCGGTCGATCAACTGGTTGAGCAAGCAAAACAGGCTAGAGATTTGGGCATTCCCGTCATTGCTCTTTTTCCCTATACGCCCCCGACTTTGCGGGATGCGGATGGCAGTGAAGCACTCAATCAGAATAATCTGGTGTGTCAGGCTTGTCGGGCTGTTAAATCGGCCGTTCCTGAAGTGGGGTTGTTAACGGATGTGGCGCTTGATCCCTATACCAGCCACGGCCATGACGGATTGTTGCAGGATGGGCACATTCTCAATGATCAAACCGTTGAGGTGCTTGTCCGTCAGGCTGTTGTGCAGGCGCAGGCCGGTGCCGACATCATCGCACCGTCAGATATGATGGATGGACGGGTGGCTGCCATCCGTGCGGGTCTTGATGATCATGGTTTCCATGATGTGCAAATCATGGCTTATGCAGCCAAATATGCCTCGGCCTTTTACGGGCCGTTTCGTGACGCTGTGGGATCCAATGCTACTTTGGTTGGCGATAAGCGGACCTATCAAATGGATCCCTTCAATACCAATGAGGCTTTGCATGAAGTGGCCCTTGATCTGGAAGAGGGCGCTGACATGGTCATGGTGAAGCCTGGCATGCCTTATCTCGATATAATCCATCGCGTGAAAGACAGTTTCGGGCGTCCAACCTTCGCTTATCAGGTGTCGGGGGAATATGCGATGATTGAAGCGGCCAGCGCCAATGGCTGGCTTGATGGTGACAAGGCGATGATGGAAAGTCTTGCTGCCTTTAAACGGGCTGGAGCGGATGGAATCTTAACGTATTTTGCACCGCGTGCCGCCGAAAAATTATTGAAACGATAAAAGCTCTGCTCCAGAGTATTTAAAAAAATAAAGGCCCCAAACGGGGCCTTTAAAATTAAAGTTTTTAATCTCTTCAATTCGGCTTTGGCACATTGCAGAGCTCGAGAGCCAGCATAGCCCGCTTTGCCGTCGCGTCGTTGAAATAGCCTTTATCCCGAAAATCAGTGATGTCCTGCCTGCTCATCTGGCTGGCCGTGCGATTGGCATAGCATCCGCAACCGTTTGAGGCGGCTTCCATGCTCATATTGTTTTCTTTCACAACACGGCGAACACAAAATTCTTTCGCGGCATCGCGGATCGCATTGCGGTCCATGGTTTTGGCGGAAGCGTCCGGCTGACCCTCTGGAACCGTATTACAGCCTGCACAGGCCATCATCACAATCAGGGCGGCGGTACGAATGGCAAATTTCATTTCTTATACTCCAAGATGCGATTTCGTGAATCATCGCGCATGTCCCCAACTGCCGCAGCTTGACGCTCAGGTCAATCCTCCAAACCCAAAATCAGGGTTAATGCTGAAGATAGGGCCTGATTGCGACATGGTTATCGTGAAAAGCCGCGCCGCCAAAGGGGGCGGCTTGATCGGCACCCGTCAGCGTATTGATTCCCCGTCCATCCGGATGGGCGCTGTTGGGCCAAATGCCTTCTGCGATCAAAACACCTTGCTGCAAGCCTTCAAAATAATGGGCATGCAGCCGGACAGCCCCGCGCTCATTGGACAATTCGACTTCATCCCCTTCTTGGATGTTCATTTTTGCCGCATCAAGGGGGTGGATCATGACGGTGGGGCGACCCTCGCGCTTGATCGAACTTTCCGTCTCGGTGAAGGTTGAATTCAAAAATTGCCGTGAGGGGCTTGTTGCCAAACGGAAGGGATAATCTTTCGTGGCACTTTCAAGAACATTCCAGTGATCGGGCAAAGTGGGCAAGTCGGCAAAAGGCCCCATCGGTCCGTCATTGGCTAAGGGGACTTGCGACCAATCAACCTTGAACCGATATTTTCCGTCCGGCCAATTAAAGCCCTTCAAGTAATGCGCGGTTTCAAAATCCGGTTGGCAATCGATTAAATCGTCTTTTGCTAATTGATCCAGAGAGCCCCAACCCGAATTTTGTAAGGTCCAATCAATCATCGCCCGCGGTGACATGGAAAAACCCGCATGCTCCGCACCCAACCGTTTGGCCAAGGCGCAAATGACCTCATGATTGGATTTGCACCCCTCAGGCGCTTCAACCAATTTTTTACCGTAAGAGAGATATTGCTGCCCCCCGCCATAATAAAGATCATCATGTTCTAAAAACATGGTGGCAGGCAAAATAACATCGGCCATTTTGGCTGTATCGGTCATGAATTGCTCATGGACGACTGTAAAAAGATCATCCCGCACAAAGCCTTTTTTCACTAGTTCTTGTTCGGGCGAGACCGATACCGGATTGGTGCTTTGGATCAGCATGGCTTTGACGGGACCGCCGCCGCGCAAGGCTTGAGTATCCCCTGTGAGAATGCGCCCGATTTGCGATTGATCGAGCATACGGATCGTGGGGTCGATCACGTCCAAACCATCG
Source organism: uncultured Hyphomicrobiales bacterium (assembly GCA_903824185.1). Taxonomy (GTDB): domain Bacteria; phylum Pseudomonadota; class Alphaproteobacteria; order Rhizobiales; family Beijerinckiaceae; genus CAIYZJ01. The sequence continues at coordinate 73,855 of CAIJVU010000028.1, read as the reverse complement.
ATCATGGTTTTGTTGAGATGATAAATGGCCCCGTTATTATGAAACGCCCCGCCGCCTTCATATTGCCAACAGCCCAGCACGGTAGCGATGGAGGTTGCCGCATGGATGGCCACTGATCCGTTTCTTTGACGGGTAAACCCATAACCCAGACGGAAAAAGGTTTTCTTTGTTGTGCCAATCAGCTTTGCGAAGTGTTCAATCTCGTCTGTTGTGAGACCGGTAATGGCCGATGCCCATTCAGGGGTTCGGCTTTTCAAATACGCTTCCAATTCGTTCGGACAATCGGAAAATCGTTCGAGATAATCACGATCCGCCAGATTATCCCGAAACAGGATATGCATCACAGCGCAGGCGAGGGCGCCGTCACTGCCCGGTTTCAAACAAAGGGCAAGATCCGCTTGTTGCATGGTCGCATTTTGATAGATGTCGATAACAACAATTTTGGCGCCTCGCTCTTTGCGGGCACGCATGGCATGGGTCATGACATTGACTTGGGTCGCGACCGCATTGGTTCCCCAAATCACCACACAATCGGATTTTGCCATTTCGCGCGGATCAGGTCCGGCCAATAGGCCCGTTCCCGCTATATAGCCGGGACGCGCCAAGGTGACGCAGATTGTAGAATAAAATCCGGAATATTTCATGGCATGACGCAGACGGTTGATCCCGTCGCGCATCACAAGGCCCATCGTGCCTGCATAATAATAGGGCCAGATACTCTCGCTTCCATAAGCAGTTTCAGCTTTTTTGAAAGCCTCCGCCGTCAGATCCAAGGCCTCATCCCAAGAGATTTCGTGCCATTGGCCGGACCCTTTTTCGCCTTTGCGAAGCAACGGTTTCGTGAGCCTATCTTTGTGATGGATACGCTCGGCATAGCGGGCAACTTTCGCGCAAATCACACCAGCCGTATAGGTTTGCTTTTCAGACCCGTAAATGCGTCCGATTTTGTTATGAGGCAAAACCTCCACATCCAAGGCGCAGGCGGATGGGCAATCATGCGGGCAGGTCGAAAAATGGCGGGGTATGATTTGTTTGTTCATGCCTCGATATTGACCTGAGTTTGAGGAGCTGTCGAGATCCGCGCAAAAGAAAACGGCGCCGAAATGGCGCCGTTCAATGTGGGTTTCGAAACAAAGCGATTAGCCGATAATTTCGAGTTCCGAGAAGAAATGCTTGATTTCATTATTGGCGTTTTCAAGCGAGTCCGAACCATGCACAGAGTTTTCACCGATGGAACGGGCAAACAATTTGCGGATTGTGCCTTCAGCAGCCTGTTCAGGATTAGTCGCACCCATCACTTCGCGGTAACGCGCGACTGCATTTTCACCTTCCAGAACCTGAACAACCACAGGACCAGAGGTCATGAAGTCAACGAGTTCGCCGAAGAAAGGACGCTCTTTGTGAACGGAATAAAAAGCGGAGGCATCAGCGCGTGTCAGCCACAAACGCTTCTGGGCAATAATGCGCAGGCCAGCCTTTTCGATGACAGCATTGATGCCGCCGGTGATGTTGCGTTCGGTTGCATCAGGTTTGATAATCGAAAGGGTACGTTCTAAAGCCATGTCTCAGCATCCTCTATAATGAATAAAACGTTAATTGTTGCGTTGCAGCTCTATACCGTTGAAAGGGGGACAAAACAAGATTGGTTGCCCTGTTCTTCAGGGCAAGATCGCAGCAAGGTTAATGTCTAAACAGAGATGAGTTGGCTGTTTGGGTCTGATTTTTGTGAAATATCAAAGTTTTTCTTCAGAAATTTCTGGAGGGCGAGGGGATAGAGCTTGTGTTCAGCTGCAAGAACCCGAGCGCCCAATGTCTCTGCTGTATCATTTTCCAAGACAGGGACCGCTGCCTGCGCAATGATCGGCCCGGCATCGACCTCTGGCACAACGTGATGAACCGTGCAGCCATGGATTTTGACCCCATCCGCCAAAGCCCTTTCATGGGTATGAAGTCCCTTATAACTTGGCAAAAGAGCAGGGTGGATATTGATAAGCTTGCCTTGCCAGCGTGTGATGAACCAGGGTGTCAAAACCCGCATAAAGCCTGCAAGGCAAATCAGATCGATTTTCGCTTTATGTAAGACCTCGTCCAAAGCCTGTTCGAACGTTTCGCGGTCTTCAAAACGGCGATGATCGATGACACTCGTGGGGATCTTGTGTGATTGCGCATATTCCAGCCCACCGGCTTGGGGTTTGTTTGAGAGAACCAGGCTGATCTCAGCTGGAAATTTGGCTTGGCTTGCGGCCTCAATGAGAGCCCGCATATTCGAACCCCGACCCGAAATCAGGATGGCGATGCGCGGCATTTGTTTTGGGCTGGACATGAAGTGCCGCTCCTTTATAGGGCCGGCATGTGTAGTTGCCCAAGGCCACGCACGCGTTCTGTTTCCTTGGCATCCGCATTTGATTTTTCAATTTTTCCAATAATAACAGATGGTTCTCCATGTTTTTGAAGGGAGGACTGGACCTTCTGGACCTCGGTTTCATCAACCACCAATATCATGCCGATCCCGCAATTAAAGGTGCGCAGCATTTCAAAAACGCTGACACCGCCCGTTTGCGCTAACCAAGCAAAGACCGGCAGAACAGGAATGGCCTCCAACGTGATTTGGGCCCCGAGACCTTCGGGTAAAACGCGCGGAATATTATCGATAAAACCGCCACCGGTTATATGGGCCATGGCCTTAATAGCCTTGGTTTCCTGCAAAACGGCAAGCAATGGTTTTACGTAGATTTTGGTGGGTTCAAGCAAGGCCTGACCAAGGCTTTGATCCGGTGCGTATGGGGCCGGATCGGACCATTTCAATCCGCTGATCTCGACGATTTTGCGCACAAGCGAATAGCCGTTGGAGTGGACGCCCGATGAGGGAAGACCGATTAAAACATCCCCTTCCTTCACATCGGGACGCGGCAAAAGCTGGCCGCGCTCGGCAGCGCCGACACAAAAGCCCGCCAGATCATAATCGCCTTTGCCATAAAGACCGGGCATTTCAGCCGTTTCACCGCCGATCAAGGCACATCCGGCCTTGAGACAGCCTTCGGCTATGCCCTTCACAACATGGGCGCCGACATCGGGTGCCAGATGGCCCGTGGCAAAATAATCAAGAAAAAACAGGGGTTCCGCACCTTGGACGATGATGTCATTCACGCACATCGCCACGAGATCGATGCCAATCGTATCATGGCAATGGCTATCAATGGCAATTTTCAGCTTGGTGCCGACCCCGTCATTGGCCGCAACCAGAATGGGGTCTATGAAACCGGCAGCCTTCAGATCAAACAAGCCTCCAAAACCGCCGATTTCCGCATCAGCCCCCGGCCGTCGCGTGGCGCGCACCAAAGGCTTGATGGCATCAACGAGGGCATTACCCGCATCAATATCGACACCGGCATCAGCATAAGTCAGGCCGTTTTTTGGAACAGTCTGATCGGGAGCGGTCTTTGGGGCTTTGGTCATGGTCATCCATTCATCAGCTAGGATTTATGGCGGTAAATTGGCTTTCCCCCCTTGGCAAGGGGGCGCCTTCGTTAACCTGTGTGTTGCGGGTAGAGCCGCGATTAAAAAGTGATGAGGGGTTGACGCTCACCTTAGCGCAAGACTAACTCAATTTGGATGTCATTCTATCGTCATTTGCAGCTATTCTTGTCAATATTGACAGTTTTTATGAGATAACAGGAGCAAGATAGCCATGGTTTCGGCGCGACTCCAATGGTTTTGGCCAGTTTTCGCACTGGTTCTCGGTTATATCATTTACCAGTTGCGGGATGCGATGGTTCCTTTTGCCGCCGCCTTTTTTCTTGCCTATGCCCTTGATCCGATTGTGTCGCGGTTACAAAAGCTCGGCGCCAACCGTTTGGTGGCCACATCTGTGGTCACGGGCATTTTGTTCATTATTGTCATTGCCTTATTTTTAATTGTCATCCCCTTTTTGCTGGATCAAGCCATAGCCTTTGCCAGCAATGCCCCCGCTATTGCCGATCGGTTACGGCTGATGATCCTCGCCTCTCCCTTAACCGAGCAAGTCCGCGGATTGATTGATATGCAGTCGGCCCTGAGCCAGCTGTCGACCATGATGGGCAGTGCAGGGGATGGGATAGCCTCTGTTGCCCGCTCTTTATTGTCAGGCGGGCGGGCTTTTTTTGGTCTTCTGTCTTTGCTGGTTTTTGCGCCCATTATCGCCATCTATCTGTTGCTTGATTGGCAGCGCATGATCGATGTGCTGGAAAGTCTCATTCCTCCACATCGCAAAGACATTGTTTTGCGGATTATCCATGATGTTGACCATTCTTTGACCGGTTTTATCCGCGGACAAAGCCTGATTTGTCTCTTTCTGGGTCTTTGGTACGCCATCGGTCTGTCGTTGGCGGGCCTGCATTTTGCGGTTTTGATCGGCGCTTCCGCAGGGTTTTTTAGCTTTATTCCTTTTGTTGGATCGATGGGCGGATTGATTGTGGCGCTAGGTTTTGGCTTGGTGCAATTCTGGCCTGACTATTGGTCCGTTCTTGGGGTTGTCTTGGTTTTTGCCAGTGGCCAATTTTTGGAAGGCAATATCTTGTCGCCTCGCATCGTCGGCGGGGCCGTTGGCCTTCATCCGGTTTGGTTGATGTTTTCGCTTTTTGCTTTTGGCAGTCTGTTTGGGTTCTTTGGTTTGCTTGTCGCGGTTCCCTTGGCGGCCACCATCGGGGTATTATTCCGCCATGCCATTCACGCCTATCGCGAAAGCACCGTTTATCTTGATCCGGAACCAAAATCATGAGCCTTATCAAGCCGCAACAGCTTGCGCTTGATCTGCCGGTTGAGGAACGCTACGAGGCGGAAGATTTCCTTGTGGGAGATTGCAATGCGCTCGCCTATGGCATGCTTGAGCAATGGCCGGACTGGAAAGACCCGATCTTATTGATGATCGGCCCGCCGGGTTCCGGAAAGACCCATTTATCGACCATTTGGGCGCGACGGGCCCAAGCCCTGTCTCTCAACCCTCACGATATTGGCTCAACACAGACCAAAGATTGGATGGAAATTCCGGTTCTAAGGATCGAGGACATTGATCAGGGACGCTTTGATGAAGCCTCATTGTTTCATCTGTTAAATCGGGCACGGGAAACCAAATCTTACGTGTTGATTACGGCACGCACACCGCCGGGCGATTGGGGCATCCGGACCGCTGATTTGTTGTCACGGCTGCGTTTGGCACCCCGCATTGACCTTTTGGAACCCGATGACTCGCTTTTAACGGCGTTGCTTGTGAAGTTTTTTGTCGAACGCCAGATGGTCGTCGATATGCAGGTCGTTGATTTCATTAAAAATCGGATCGAGCGATCTGTTTCCTCCCTCAGGGCTTTTGTGGATGACTTAAACCGAGAGGGATTGGCAAAGCGCCGCCGCATTACGAAAGCCTTGGCGCGTGAATTATGGAAACAGCAAGATCGTCATATTCAAGATCTCCCACTCCCCAATCTCTAGTTTATGACATATAAAACTGTCATCATTCGAAGAGAGTGATCGTTTCCGTGAGAATGGGGAGTTAGGCGTTTGAGTGACGAGATCCATTTATTAAATGATTTGCCTTCTAAGCTGACCGCTCCCCAGCCAGCCGAAGCTTTGACCCTTGATCCCTCTTTATTCACGTCACCCAAACGCTTTATCAATCGCGAATTGTCTTGGCTTGGCTTTAACCGCCGTGTTTTGGAAGAGGCGTCCAATCCCCACCATCCTTTGCTCGAACAGCTCAGATTTTTATCGATCAGTGCCAATAATTTGGACGAATTTTTTATGGTGCGTGTGGCGGGTTTGCGCGGCCAGACACGATCAGGCGTGACCAATCTGTCCCAAGACGGACGCACACCAGCCGAGCAATTACATTCAATCGGCGAGGGGGTTTCGGCGCTTGTCGCCGATCAACAGAGGCGTTGGCAGTTCTTACGGCAAGATTTATCGCTGGCTGGCATTTCCATCATCGATCAAACCGATATTACGATGGAAGAAATCGTTTGGCTGGAAAGCTATTTTCTCGAACATATTTTTCCGGTTTTAACGCCGCTGGCTGTGGATCCTGCCCACCCATTCCCCTTCATTCCTAATTTGGGATTTACACTGGCACTTGAATTATTACGCAGCAGTGATGGCCGCAAACTCAATGCCTTGATCCGGATTCCGGCCACTGTTGATCGTTTTATCCAGCTTTTACCCTCTGCCGAAGGCGGAAAAGTACGGTTTATGGCCATTGAAAATACCTTGGCCTTGTTCACCAATCGTTTGTTTCCGGGTTATCAGGTCAAGGGATATGGCGCATTCCGCGTGATCCGTGACAGCGACATTGAAATCGAGGAAGAGGCGGAAGATCTTGTCCGCCTGTTTGAAACAGCTCTTAAGCAACGCCGCCGCGGCTCTGTAATCCGTCTTGAAATCGACGGCACCATGCCCGAAAGCCTGCAAAATTTTGTGGCCGATGAAATCGGCACAGCGCCCGAAGAAGTCTTTGTCATTGATGGCATGTTGGGTCTGAATGAATTGTCCCAATTGGTGTCTCTTGACCGTCTTGAATTGAAATTTACGCCCTATAACCCCCGTCATCCCGAGCGGATCAGAGAACATGCGGGGGATTGTTTTGCTGCGATCCGGCAGAAGGATCTGATTGTTCATCACCCTTACGAATCCTTTGATGTTGTTGTCGAATTTCTCAATCAGGCCGCGCGTGACCCCCATGTCATCGCCATTAAACAAACGCTTTACCGCACCTCGTCAAACAGCCCGATCGTCAAAGCTTTGGCGGAAGCAGCGGAAGCTGGAAAATCAGTCACCGCCCTTGTTGAGCTGAAGGCACGTTTTGATGAAGAGGCCAATATTCGATGGGCGCGCGATCTGGAGCGGGCCGGTGTGCAGGTCGTTTTTGGCTTTATAGAATTGAAAACACACGCGAAATTGTCCATGGTGGTGCGTAAGGAAGCCGGTAATCTGGCGACCTATTGCCACATCGGCACGGGCAATTATCACCCGATCACCGCCCGTATTTATACGGATTTATCCTATTTTACGGCTGATCCGGCGATTGGCCGCGATGTTTCCCGTATTTTTAATTATATCACCGGCTATGCCGAGCCTGCTGCATTGGAGGCTATGGCGGTCTCACCACTGACCTTGAAAACCCGCATTCTCGATCATATCCGGATTGAAATTGACAATGCCAAGGCCGGTCGGCCTGCCGCCATCTGGCTCAAATGCAATTCCTTGGTCGATAGCATGGTCATCGATGCCTTGTATGAGGCCAGCCAAGCCGGTGTTCAAATCGATCTGGTTGTGCGTGGCATTTGTTGTTTGCGGCCCGGTGTCAAAGGTCTGTCTGACAATATTCGGGTGAAGTCGATTGTCGGTCGCTTTTTGGAACATTCCCGCATCTATGCCTTCAGCAATGGGCATGGACTGCCAAGCCCTGAAGCGCGGGTCTATATTTCCTCGGCTGATTTGATGTCGCGTAATCTCGATCGTCGTGTCGAAGTCATGGCGCCGATCGTCAACCCGACTGTTCATGAACAGGTTCTCAATCAGATCATGATGGCCAATATGTTGGACAATCAGCAAAGTTGGACCATTGACCAAAATGGTAAAGCAACAAGGGTGCATATTGGCCCGCATGAGCGGTCTTTCAATGCGCATACCTATTTCATGACCAATCCCAGCCTGTCTGGACGGGGAAAATCACTCAAAACCTCGCATCCGCGCAGTCTTAAAAAGCAGACTAAAATGGCGGATGCCGTTTCATTGGCTCCGGTTAAAAAAACACCGGTTAAACGGATAAAAAGAACCAATCCAAAGCCAGAATCAGTTTAAAAGCCTAACGGCAACAATGGTTTGGAATTTTCCTGATGAAAGATGCTCAAGGCCGGCTCAAACTAGGCGAGGCGGTCGCCATTATCGATATTGGGTCTAACTCCGTTCGTCTTGTCGCCTATGAAGGTCTGACACGGGCACCAACCCCTATATTCAATGAAAAGGCCCTTTGTGCGCTGGGCCGAGGTGTCGGCACTACCGGTCTTCTGGCTGATGAAGCCATGGACAAAACGCTGAAAGCCTTGAAGCGCTATCGTATTTTGACCGACATTATGAATATCAAGGATGTCACGGTCATTGCCACCGCAGCGGCCCGCGATGCGGAAAATGGTGCTCCCTTTTTGCAAGAATGTGAGGCGATTACAGGGCAGCCTGTGCAATTGATTTCCGGCAAACGCGAAGCAGAATTGTCAGCTTTGGGTGTGATTTCGGGCATGCAAGATCCCAATGGTCTTGTGGGGGATCTCGGCGGGGGCTCGCTTGAACTGATTGATGTTTTGGGGACAGGCATCAGTGATGGTTTGACCCTGCCTTTGGGTGCGCTTGTGTTGCAAGATATTGCAGGGACCAACCGCAAAAAGAGCCATAAATATGTTCAGGATATGTTGGCACAGGCCAAGATCCTGAAAAAGCTGAAAGGTAGAAAATTTTACGCCGTGGGAGGCACTTGGCGCGCGCTTGCAAGGCTTCACATGAAGCAACGCGGCTATCCCCTTAATGTTATTCACAATTATATCATTCCCGCCCAAGATGTGACAGATTTGCTGGCGCTGGTTGAGCGGGTTCAATCCGATACTTTGGGCTCTATCAAAAGCGTCTCCGAGGCCCGCCGTCCTTTGCTGCAATATGGGGCTTTGGTTCTAGAAGAAATCATCAAACGGGGGCGTCCGTCTGATGTGGTCATTTCAGCCTTGGGTGTGCGCGAAGGCTTGCTCTTTGAACGCTTGAAACCTGAAACCCGCAAGCTTGACCCTCTTATGACCACAGCGCGCGAACTCAATGTTTTGCGCTCGCGGGCGCCTGAACATGGCGAGGAATTATGCGACTGGACGGATGCTCTATGGGCGTCAAGCGGTCTGGATGAGACGTCTGACGAAAAACGTCTGCGTCATGCAGCCTGCCTGTTATCAGACATAGGCTGGCGGGCGCATCCCGATTATCGGGGCGAACAAGCCTTCAATATCATCGCCAATGCCGCCTTTACTGGCATTGATCATCCTGGGCGGTCCTTTATTTCTCTGGCGGTTGCTTATCGTCATATGGGCTCAGGTGATGAAGATGTCAGCCCGCGTTTGCGCGAGCTTGTATCCACCCGTTTTCTGGATCGTGCGCGGATTTTGGGTGCAGCCTTTCGTGTGGCCTATCTCGTATCGGCGGCCATGCCGGGCGTTTTGCCCAAAGCCAAAATCCGCTGTGATAATGGAACCGTCTTGTTGTCTTTGCCCAACGGGTTTGCAGGTCTTGCCAATGAGCGGCTATTGAACCGTTTGCGGACACTGGCCCGCATTTTGGGCCGCAGCGCGGATTTCAGCCTGTCATAAGCCCTGAATCAGGTCAGACATCAGAGAATATGCGTCAAAACCTTGCCATCTTTGATGCCCAAGGCCAATTTGCCATGTTTAAGCGCCAAGGCATGATCCCCAAAAACGGGTTTGCGCCACCCCTGTAATGCGGGCACATTGGCCTCGTCATCATGGGCGATTGCTTCGAGATCATCGGTTGTCGCCAAGACCTTGGCAGCAACCCCTTCTTTCTCGGATACCATTTTTAACAAGACTTTCAACAGTTCAACGGTCGCCCCATTGCCGTTGCGGCGCTCCGTTTTTTCCAAAACGGGCAAGGTTTTGGGATCAACAGCAATGCCTTTTTCAATCGCCACCAAGATTTCAGCTGCGGCGCGCGAGCGCTCAAAGCCGGAGGGCAGAGAACGCAAACGGCCCAAAGCCTCGACGGATCGTGGCGATGACGTCACAAGATCCATGATGGCATCATCTTTTATAACACGGGAGCGCGGAACATTTCTTTCCCGTGCCTCATTTTCCCGCCAACTGCATAGCTCCATCAACAGACCGAGATCGCGCGGTTTGCGAAGGCGCCCGCGCAATCTTTGCCACGCATCTTGCGGATGCAGGTCATAGGTTGCAGGCGATGTGAGAATTTGCATCTCGTCTTCAAGCCAATGCGAACGACCATTTTCCAGCAATTGAGCCTGAAGGGCTTGATAGACGGTGCGCAAATGCGTGACGTCCGAACGCGCATAATGCATTTGCGACTCACTCAATGGCCTTTGGGACCAATCGGTGAATCGAGAGGACTTGTCGATCCGCGCCTTGGCAAGATCATGCACCAATTGCTCATAGGAAACGCTGTCGCCATAGCCACAGACCATGGCGGCAATTTGTGTATCAAAAACAGGATTGGGGATGCATTGGTCGCTGTGCCAGAAAATTTCAATGTCCTGACGGCCGGCATGCAGCACTTTGAGAACGGCTGAATTGCGCATCAAAGCATAAAAAGAGCTCATATCGAGGCCATCGGCCAATGGGTCGATCAGCACATCTTCTTCGACGCTTGCCAGCTGAATCAGGCAAAGCTTTGAAAAAAAGGTCGTTTCCCGCATAAATTCGGTATCCAGCGTGATGAAATCATGCTTGGCGAGGCGGGCGCAGGCAGCGTCGAGATCGGAAGTCTTGGATATCAGTCCCATGGCGGATCTGAATAACGGATGGTCGGCCTCTTTCCAAGGCCTGATCTGACAATATTTATCGGCTATTGGGATGATAAACCCAATGTCGGCCCTCAGTGGGGGATTTTTGTAATTTTAAGCAAGAGACAGGATAAAATGGTGCGGCTCTGGACAAAAGGGCCGCGAGGTTGTGCTTTCGCGCCGAACATAAAAAGGATAGAGCTGAAACCTCTTTTCAAGCCGCCAATCCGTTTACGTCTGATTTTGCAATAAAGGGCCAGCCGATGACCAAGCTCAACAGCCAACGCTACCGTTCCCACACCTGTGGAGCTTTGCGGGCCGGCGATGACGGACAAACAACCCGCTTGTCAGGCTGGTGCCATCGGATTCGTGACCATGGCGGCGTGCTTTTTGTGGATTTGCGCGATCATTACGGCATGACCCAATGCGTCATTGATCCCGATAGCCCTGCCTTTCAATTGGCTGAAACATTGCGTTCGGAATGGGTTGTGCGTTTTGATGGAAAAGTCCGTCTTCGTCCCAATGGTACGGAAAACAAAGATTTGCCGACCGGCGAAATCGAAATTTTTGTGACCGAGATTGAAGTTCTGGGTGTGGCAGGCGAATTGCCCTTGATGGTGTTTGGTGACCAGCCATTCCCTGAAGAGACCCGCCTTAAATATCGTTTTCTCGATCTGCGCCGCGAGCGTTTGCACAACAACATTATGACGCGCGGCAAGATTATCGACATGATGCGTGCGCGTATGCGAGATCAGGGCTTTAATGAATTTCAAACGCCCATTCTCACCGCCTCGTCACCGGAAGGGGCGCGTGACTTTTTGGTGCCGTCCCGTATTCATCCCGGCACTTTCTATGCTTTGCCCCAAGCCCCTCAACAATATAAGCAATTATTGATGATGGCGGGTTTTGACCGCTATTTCCAGATCGCCCCCTGCTTCCGCGATGAAGATCCGCGCGCAGATCGTTTGCCCGGTGAATTCTACCAGCTCGATCTTGAAATGAGCTTTGTTGAACAAGAGGATATTTTCGTCGCTGTGGAACCTGTGATCGGGGATGTTTTCCGCGCGTTCGGCCAAGGAAAGCATGTCACGCCAAGCCCTTGGCCACGCATTCCTTATGCGGAATCCATGTCCAAATATGGTTCGGATAAGCCCGATTTGCGCAATCCCTTGGTGATGCAGGATGTGTCTGAGCATTTTCGAGGCTCCAATTTCAAAGTCTTCGCCAGAATGTTGGAAGACCCCAAAAATCGCGTATGGGCCATTCCGGCTCCCGGTGGCGGACAGCGCACATTCTGCGACCGTATGAATTCTTGGGCGCAGGGCGAAGGCCAGCCGGGCCTTGGCTATGTCTTCTGGCGCGAAGGCGAAACCGGTGGGGCTGGACCCATAGCTAATAATATTGGTCCGGAACGCACCGAGGCCATTCGCTTGCAACTGGGCCTGAAAGAGGGCGATGCGGCCTTTTTTGCGGCGGGAGATCCCGATAAATTTGTTAAATTTGCTGGTGCTGCCCGCACGAAAGTGGGGCAGGATTTGAATTTAATTGACGAAAATCGCTACGAATTGGCCTGGATTGTCGATTTCCCGATGTTTGAGTGGAATGAAGACGAGAAAAAGGTCGATTTCTCGCACAATCCCTTCTCGATGCCGCAAGGCGGGTATGAGGCCTTGCAGAACCAAGACCCTCTGACCATCAAAGCCTTCCAATATGATATTGCCTGCAATGGCTTTGAAATTGCTTCGGGCGGTATCCGCAATCATAAGCCTGAGGCCATGGTCAAGGCGTTTGAAATTGCCGGTTATGGCGAAGAAACGGTCATTGAACGCTTTGGCGGCATGTATCGCGCCTTTCATTATGGCGCACCTCCGCATGGCGGCATGGCGGCAGGTGTGGACCGGATCGTCATGTTGCTGGTCGGCGCTCAGAATTTGCGTGAAGTGACCTTGTTCCCGATGAACCAGCAAGCACAGGACTTGTTGATGGGCGCCCCTGCGGCCCCGACCAATCAGCAATTGCGTGAATTGCACTTGAGACTGAATTTGCCCGAGCAAAAAGCGCCTAAGGCTTAAGTCTTATATTTGGTATTTTTTATAGTTTTATGCCGGAAATCCCGCTGATTTCCGGCTTTAATCCTATTTTCCTAGAATTTTTATTCCACGGTTTTGCCCTTTCATTACATTGGCAATTGCGGTTAATGTATCAAGATAAGGGATGCTGAACTGGCATGCTTCGCTGGTGAGACTGAGGGGGGAATTGTTTATGGTGACTATGTCTGACGAACTTCGCCAGAGCGCTTTGGATTTTCATCAATTTCCCAAACCGGGCAAACTCGAAATCCATGCAACCAAGCCCTTGGGTAACCAGCATGATTTGGCGTTGGCCTATTCACCCGGTGTGGCCGCTCCCTGTGAGGCGATTGCTGCAGATCCGTCAACGGCAGCCCATTACACCATCCGCCAAAATCTCGTCGCGGTTTTGTCAAATGGCACAGCCGTTTTGGGATTGGGCAATATCGGACCGCTCGCGTCCAAGCCCGTGATGGAAGGCAAAGCGGTTTTGTTCAAAAAATTCGCCGGCATTGACGTGTTTGATATCGAGGTTGCGGAAACCGATGTTGAACGCATGGTCAATGTTGTTGCTGCCCTTGAGCCGACTTTTGGCGGGATCAATCTTGAGGACATCAAAGCCCCTGAATGTTTTGAGATCGAAGAAAAATTGAAAGCCCGCATGGGAATTCCTGTTTTCCATGATGACCAGCATGGGACGGCGATTATCGTGTCGGCCGCGGTGATGAATGCCATGCAGCTGGCGGGCAAAAAGCTTGCTGACATCAAAGTGGTGACATCGGGCGCGGGTGCGGCTGCCTTGGCCTGTCTGAATTTGCTGGTGACCATGGGCGTCAAACGCGAACATATCTGGGTTACGGATCTCGAAGGCGTTGCTTATGAGGGCCGTGAAAAACTGATGGATCGCTGGAAAGCCGTTTACGCCCAAAAAACGGATAAGCGGACTCTCGGAGAAGTCATTGAAGGTGCGGATGTTTTTCTCGGCCTGTCAGCGGGTGGGGTTTTAAAGCCGGATATGTTGAAAAACATGGCTCCCAAGCCTCTTATTCTGGCGCTTGCCAACCCTAATCCTGAAATTATGCCAGATGAAGCCCGCGCTGTGCGTCCGGATGCGATGATTTGTACAGGCCGTTCGGATTTCCCCAATCAAGTCAACAATGTCCTGTGCTTCCCCTATATTTTCCGTGGCGCGCTTGATGTCGGCGCAACGACCATCAATGAGCCCATGAAAATTGCGGCCACGGAAGCCATTGCTTTGCTGGCGCGTGAAGCCTCCTCCGATGTCGCTGCCATGGCCTATAGCGGCGAAGTGGCCACCTTCGGTGAGCAATCTTTGATCCCGTCCCCCTTTGATCCGCGGTTGATTTTAAGAATTGCGCCTGCGGTTGCGAAAGCCGCCATGGATACGGGTGTTGCCACACTCCCCATTCAGGATTGGGATGAATATCACGAGCGCCTTGACCGCTTTGTCTTCCGTTCCGGTTTCGTGATGAAGCCGATTTTCAGTCAGGCGAAATTGGAGCCCAAGCGCGTGATCTATGCCGATGGCGAAGATGAACGTGTTTTGCGTGCCGCCCTGATTGCGATTGAGGAGGGGATTGCGCAACCCATTCTTGTCGGCCGTCCTGCGGTAATTGAAGCACGTTGTGCGCGGTACGGGCTGACCTTGCCTTTGGGAGATCAAGTCCAGATCATCAATCCGGAAGATGATCCGCGCTATCGTGATTATGTGAATACCTATCTGGAACGGGCAGGGCGGCGTGGCATTACACCTGCTGCGGCACGGACTTTGGTTCGCACGAATACAACGGTGATTGCTGCTGTTGCTGTTGTGCGCGGTGATGCCGATGCCATGATCACAGGTCTTGAGGGGCGGTTTACCTCCAAACTCAAATTGATCCGTGATATTATTGGTCCAGCACCGGGGATGCGCCGTTTTGCAGGCATGAGCCTGATGATCACCCAAAAGGGTCATTATTTTATCGCGGATACGCATGTCCGGCCCGATCCGACAGCCGAGGAAATTGCCGACACCACCATTCAATGTGCACAGATGGTGTCTCGTTTTGGCATTACCCCGAAAATCGCTTTGCTCTCGCATTCGGATTTCGGCGCGTCGGATACGGAAACATCCATCAAAATGCGCGAAGCGACTGCCATGATCCGCGATCGTCATCCCGAACTTGAAGTGGATGGCGAAATGCAGGGGGATACGGCTTTGTCGCAGATTTTGCGCGACAACAAATATCCGTCCTCTTTCCTCAAAGGCGAGGCGAATTTGTTGATCATGCCTAATCTGGATGCGGCCAATATTGCCTATCAGCTCATCAAAATCATGGCCGATGCTTTGCCTGTCGGCCCCATTTTGATCGGCCCGGACCATCCAGCCCATGTTCTAACGCCCACCGTCACAACGCGCGGAGTTGTCAATATGACTGCTTTGGCTGTGGTGGAAGCGCAGGCTCGCGAACAACGGGTCCGCAAGCGCAGTGGCGGAGGCCGCTAAGGCCTTCTTGGCCCTTAGAGCGAGAAACTGGTGCCGCAGCCGCAAGAGGCTGTGGCAGCCGGATTATTGACGCGAAACGACTGACCCATCAGATCATCCACAAAATCGACCTCAGATCCCTCGATCAGAGGAAGAGAGAGACTATCGACCCGCAAAATGGCTCCGTCCTTTTCAAGCACCAGATCATCAGCCTCACCCGTGGTGGTGATGTCAAAATGATATTGAAAGCCGGAACAGCCGCCGCCATCAACGCGTAAACGAACCTGAGAGCCCTGCGGTTCATCCGATAAAATTTTGATGATCCGTTTTGCGGCATTACTGGTGAGTTTTAAAGGCTCTCTGTCTTGTGAGAGATGGTCCTGTTCGCTCATGATTGTGTCTCACTTGGTTCAGGATAAGGCGCTTGGTCAAAGTAGAGCGTCACACATCCGTGATTTTTGCACAATTGTTCCATGACTGATAGATAAATACGATATTGAAGCTTTTCAACCGATGGATCCTGCGCGTTTATGACGACGTCGCCCTTTCTCCCCCGTAATGACCGGCCCAGAGCGCCTTATGCCTGCGATCCCAAACATAGTCGCGGGCGTTTGCTGGCAGAGCCTCTGTCAGCCACACGGACGGAATTTCAAAGAGATCGGGACAGGATCCTCCATTCATCAGCCTTTCGACGTCTCAAACACAAGACCCAAGTCTTTGTTTATCACGAAGGCGATCATTATCGTACGCGTCTGACCCATACGCTGGAAGTGGCCCAGATTGCGCGCTCTTTGGCCAGAACCCTCGAACTTGATGAAGATTTGGCCGAGGCCTTGGCTTTGGCGCATGATCTTGGCCATCCGCCATTCGGGCATGCCGGTGAGGATGCATTGCATGTTTGCATGGCACCTTATGGTGGATTTGATCACAATGCGCAGGCTTTGCGCATCGTCACCAATCTCGAGCGACGCTATGCGGGGTTTGACGGTTTAAATTTGACTTGGGAAACGCTGGAAGGCTTGGTCAAACATAATGGGCCACTGGTCGATCAAAATGGGCAAGGTGTCGGAGCCTATAAAAACAAGCCCATTCCCGACGAATTTCTGAATTATGATCGTTTGCAAAGTCTTGATCTCGCAAAATTTGCCTCAGCGGAGGCGCAGATCGCCGCCATTGCCGATGATATAGCCTATAATACCCATGATATTGATGATGGTTTGCGCGCCGGACTTTTTACTCTTGCCGATCTCGAACGTGTTCCTGTTCTCGCCACTATATTGAATGACATCAAAAGCCAATGGCCTCATCTCGATGTCACGCGCACCATTCATGAATTGGGGCGTCGGTTGATCACATGGTTGATTGAAGACGTTTTGCGTGAAAGCTTGCCTCTTCTTCAATCGGTTCAATCTTGTGAGGATATTCGCGCCAGCCGTCATAGTATCATTCGGTTTTCAAAGAGCGGGATCAAGGC
The DNA here is from genome assembly GCA_903824185.1 of uncultured Hyphomicrobiales bacterium. Lineage (GTDB taxonomy): Bacteria > Pseudomonadota > Alphaproteobacteria > Rhizobiales > Beijerinckiaceae > CAIYZJ01. The sequence goes on along the minus strand of CAIJVU010000028.1, from coordinate 57,293 downwards.
CGATCAGGATCTCAAAGCCTTTCTGATGCCGCATATGTATCGGCATGGCACGGTTCTCAGGGTTCGTGAGGCGGCAGAAGGTCTGGTAAGTGATCTGTTCAAAATCTTGATGGAACAGCCCAAACATCTGCCGGAAGAATGGTTTGTCCGGATCAAAAATCTTGATGAACCGGCAAAAGCACGTGATATCGCCGATTATATAGCGGGTATGACGGATCGTTATGCCATATTAGAACATCGCCGCCTGTTTGACGTAACCCCCGAATTACGTTAGGCGCGGGCTTTCACGCTTTTATTGTTTCTATGATGGGGCCACGGCCGATATGAATATTTTTGAACATTTTGAAAACCGCGTCAGGATTGCGCTCGGACATTTAACCGATGCCGGACATCTGCCTGCTGGACTTGATTTTTCAAGGGTCGTCGTCGAACCCCCGCGGGATCATACGCATGGCGATCTCGCAACAAATGCTGCCATGGTTCTGGCCCGCGAAGCGGTAAAATCCCCGCGCGTTCTGGCTGAATTATTGGTCGAGGCGCTTTCAAATGACCCTGATATTGAGCATGTTTCCATTGCCGGACCGGGTTTTATCAATTTAAAGCTGCGTCATCAGGTTTTTGAGCGCGTCTTAAGGTCTGCCCTTGATCTTGGCAGTCAATTTGGCCGCGGCAGCCAAAAAGCCGAACGCGTAAATGTTGAATATGTTTCTGCCAATCCGACAGGCCCCATGCATGTCGGCCATGGCCGCGGCGCGGTTTTTGGGGACGCATTGGCCAATTTGTTGGGCTTTTCCGGCTATGAGGTCTGTCGTGAATATTACATCAATGATGCGGGAACGCAGGTTGATGTGCTCTCGCGCTCTGTTTATTTGCGCTATTTGGAAGCCTTGGGCGAGGATATCGGCGCCATTCCAGAAGGCTTGTATCCGGGCGACTATTTGAAACCCGTGGGACAGGTGCTCGTTGAGCGCTACGGGAAAAGTCTCAAAAGCATGCACGAGCCGGAATGGCTGCCTTTGGTGCGCGATGTGGCCATCGCCATGATGATGGACAGTATTCGTGAAGACCTGAAGGCTTTGGAAATCAGCCATGATGTCTTTTTTAGCGAACGCTCGCTGACTTCCGGTCCGCGCGATGAAATTGCTGTTTTCCTGAGAGATCTGAGAAGCCGCGATCTTATCTATGATGGTCGCTTGCCACCCCCCAAAGGCCAGCTGTCTGATGATTGGGAAGATCGGGAACAAACCTTGTTCCGGTCCAGCCAATTCGGTGATGACAGTGACCGTCCAGTCCTGAAATCGGATGGGTCTTACACCTATTTTGCGTCCGATATTGCTTATCACGCGTCCAAATATCATCGTGGTTTCAACACCATGATCGATGTTTGGGGTGCCGATCACGGCGGTTATATCAAGCGCATGCAAGCCGCAGTTGCCGCTGTGACGGACGGCAAAGGCCTGCTGGATGTCAAATTATGTCAGCTTGTCCGGCTGTTACGCAACGGCGAACCGGTCAAAATGTCCAAACGGGCAGGGGAATTTATTACCCTTCGTGAAGTGGTCAATGAGGTCGGCTCTGACGCCGTTCGCTTCATGATGTTGTTTCGTAAAAATGACGCCACTTTGGATTTTGATTTGGCCAAAGTGGTTGAACAATCGCGGGAAAATCCAGTTTTTTATGTCCAATATGCCCATGCACGGGGCTGTTCTGCGCTTCGCCAATCACTTTCAGCCTCGCATGATGTGAGTTCGGAGCAGGATTTGTCCAAAATCGATCTCACTTTGCTCTCTGACGATGCGGAAATGATGATTCTTCGGCGTTTGGCGCAGTTCCCGCGGTTAATCGAGGCGTCGGCACTTGCACATGAGCCCCATCGGGTTGCATTCTATCTCTATGATTTAGCAAGTGATTTTCATGCTCTTTGGAATAAGGGTAAAGATGATCCCAAACTTAGGTTTGTTCTTGAGGATAATCCCGCTATAACGGCCGCACGCCGTGTGCTTGTGCAAGCAATTGTCGGTGTATTGAAAAACGGTTTGTCCTTATTGGGTGTTTCGGCACCTGATGAAATGCGCTAATACTTATTTGATTTTGTTGTTTTGATCGCTTCTGACTGAAACAACCGGACATATGGTTCCGGGTACGGGATAATGACGGAAAACAAAGACAATCCGCCCATTAATCTGGAGCTTCTGGAGCGACAACTCCGTGAGGCCTTGGCACGTAGGCCATCTGACGCAGCGCAGGATCAACAGCCGGTTTCTCATGACCCGCTGGCGGAATTGTCACGCTTTACCAATTATGAAATGGGCGCGCGTTCACCACAAGCCGATGTGTATCAACCACAGCCTCCTGTGGCCCCGCCGGTTCAGACCAATCATGGTCTGGACGATCAGGCCGGTCGTGATCCTTATGCGTCTTTTCCTCAATTTGCAGTGGCACCGCCGAGTGAAGAGCCACCAAAACCGCCCGCAGCAACCAGTTTAAGAGCAAATACTCCGCTTTTTCAGTCTATTGCTGTCAATTACGGGGGCTTCCTAAATCCCGCGGTGGTTCAGCCTGTTCCTGATTTTTCTCAGCAGAGAGAATTCGCGCTAGCTGAGCCGCAGCCAGATTTGAAATCGGCTCATGCTCTTTCCCCTCATGTGGAAAGCGCTTCGGTGTCTGCGCTTGGGTCGCCGATTGAGCAAACTCACACGCCTTTTTATAGCGATATGACGGCGCCAGCTGAGACCTCTCATCCTGTTCAGCCTCAGCATGATTTTGCAGCCAATCCCTATGAGCGCTTGGAGCAGCCAGCACCACCGCAGCCTGCAGCGCCTCCGCAAGATCCGATTTTTGAATCACGGATTTTTAATAATCTGCGCACCCCCGTGTCTGAACCTCAGACCATCCCGCATGCAGAAGAGAAAACTGCGCACGCTGATCCGATGTGGCCTCCCCAGCAGGAGCCACGGTCCGGTCTCTCGATGAGTGAAGCCGAAGCCCATGATGATCTGATGCATCTGGCTCAAAAAGATAAAAAAGCCGAAGGTGGTGGCAAGGGAGCTTATATCCTCTTGGGATTGTTAGCTATTTTAGGCACAGGCTTTGGTCTTGCAGCCTATTTGCGCAATGAGGGCGCAGTCGTTCCAACAGGGCCTGCGCCCTTGATCAGCGCCGATAAAGTACCGGTCAAAGTAGCGCCTGTTGATCAGGGCGGGACATCATCCAATCAGCAAGCAGCCGCCATCTATCAGCCCGGCAAAATGGATGATCCAAAAGAGGCTAAAATCGTCAATAACGAAGAAAAGCCTGTGGATGTGAATACCGTTCCGCGTCCGCCCGGAGCCCCTTTACTGGGGGAACCTAAAAAAATCCGGACGGTAACAATCCGGCCCGATGGTACGATTGTCGAAGAAAACGCAACAACGGCAGGGGGTTCTGCGCCCAATATTGCAGCAGCACCGCGCCCGGGTGCTACTGTCGCGCCGATCACTGCACCCTCAACAACAGTCCCAACGCCTGTGGCCAATCCCCCGGCAGCGCCTGCTGCTGCCGCGGTTGCGCCCCAAGCGCCAGCACCAACACCAGCACAAGGACCAGTGGTGCGGATTTTGCCGCCGGAACGTCCGCAAATCATGGCGGCGGCACCGGTTAATCCGACCCCTCCACCTCCTGCCGCTGAAAAGCCCGCAGCAGCTTCAAGCGAAAAAATCGAAGCAGGATCAGGGGATTACGGTGTTCAATTTGGTGCACCTGCCTCTGAAAATGAAGCCCGCACCATGATTGCCAATTTGAAAAAATCGAGCCCCAAAACCTTTGATGGCCTGTCTTTTGTGGTGCAAAAAGCCGATAATAATGGCCGGACCATCTTCCGTGTGCGGGTGATCGGCTTGGCTCGTGAAGGCGCTATCTCCTTGTGCGAACAGATGAAATCCTCTGGCACGCAGTGTTTTGTGGCTAAGAATTGAGTCTCGATGACCCGTGCATTGATCATTGGTGTTTCAGGGACTGAGCTCACCGCCCAAGAAGGCTCTTTTTTAAAGGCATTTGACCCGTGGGGACTGATCCTTTTCAAGAGAAATATCGAGCATCCTCAACAGGTTAAAGCCTTAACCGAGGCCTTTCGCAAGGCGGTTAGTCGCCCTGATGCGCCTATCTTGGTGGATCAGGAGGGGGGGCGCGTCCAGCGCCTGACAAAACCACATTGGCCGCTTTATCCGACCGGTGAAACATTCGGCAGGATAGGCCGGATAGACCCTGAAAGCGCCAAAAAAGCGGCCTATCTCGGTGCGTATCTGATCGGGATAGACCTTATCTCGGTTGGGATCAGCGTTGATTGTCTTCCGGTTCTGGATATTCCGGTGGCAGGTGCCCATGATGTCATTGGGGATCGGGCCTATGGACGGGACGCCGAAACAGTGTCTGTTTTAGGACGGGCTGCGGCCGAGGGCCTCATGGCAAGCGGCGTTATCCCGATTATGAAACATATCCCCGGCCATGGACGGGCAGGGGTGGACAGTCACCTTGATCTGCCGATCGTCGACGCCCCGCTTTCGGAATTGGAAACAGACTTCATCCCCTTCAAAGCCAATGCGGATCTGCCGATGGCCATGACTGCGCATGTGGTTTACGAAGCCATTGATCCTCAAAATCCGGCCACAACTTCGAAAACCGTCATAGACACGATCATTCGTGGCAAAATCGGTTTTGATGGCTTGTTGATGGGTGATGACGTGTCCATGCAGGCGCTCAAAGGCCCGATTGCCGAGCGGGCCACGGCCTCCTTGGCGGCAGGTTGCGATGTTGTTTTACATTGCAATGGCCATTTTGATGAAATGCAGGACTTGGCTGCGGTTGTCCCAGAATTAACCGGAAAGGCTCTCCAAAGAGCCGAAAAAGCGCTTTTAAGCGCTCAAAAAAGTTATCCCCAGCGTGATCTTGTGGATGCCCGCGCAGAGTTCGCTTCCTTGCTTGCGCTTGCGGGCTGAGGTCTTCAGCATGATTCGCAAGACGAATCAGTGCGGACCGCATGACAAAGAAAATGATTTTTGAAGACCCTAATGTGGTTGTCGACCGTGGCGACAACGAACCGGCAATGCTTGTCGATGTGGACGGATATACCGGCCCGCTCGATTTGTTGCTTGATCTCGCGCGCAAGCAAAAGGTTGATTTGCATAAAATCTCCGTGCTGGCACTGGCGGACCAATATCTCCACTTCATTGAAAAGGCCCGCACCTATCGGCTTGAATTGGCAGCTGATTATCTGGTGATGGCGGCATGGCTTGCCTATCTCAAATCGCGCCTGCTTCTGCCTGCGCCTGAAAAGGAAGAAGAGGTTCCAGCCGAAGATTTGGCGAGCCGTCTGGCCTTCCGCTTGCGCCGCCTTGAAGCGATGCGCGAAGCCGCCAAATTGCTGTTTGAACGCGCCCAATTGGGACGTGATTTCCATGTGCGCGGCATGCCCGAACAGATTTCGGTGTCCAAACAAACGGATTGGCAGGCCAATCTCTATGATTTGTTGCGCGCCTATGCCGACCAGCGGCAAGTCTTGGCACTGTCCAAAGTCCGTTTTGAGCGTCGTTTTGTGTGGTCGCTGCCAGAAGCGCGGGCAGCTTTGGAAAAACTGCTGGGTGAAAATCTCGAATGGGCACCGCTCGATGATTATCTCATCCGCTTTGTGGTTGAACCGCAATGGCGCTCAACCGTTCGTGCATCGTCCTTTTCGGCCACACTTGAGATGGTCAGGGAAGGGGTCATGGAAATCAGGCAGGACCGTGCTTTTGCGCCCTTATTTGTGCGCACACGTTCAGAACACAAAACGGAAGTTGTGTCCGAACCACAGACCGAACAAGGGGCTGCGGCATGAATGAATTGGCAGAAGTGATTGAATTTCCGACACAATCGGATGATGCGGCACGTATTGCGCATCATGATGAAGCCACAAACGCCCATATGGCCTTTGTGGAAGGGTGCCGCATCACCGAAGCCTTGTTGTTTGCCAGCGCCCAACCGCTGACAGAAACGGAATTGGCGTCCCGCTTGCCCAAAGGCGTTGATTTGCAAGCCGTTTTGGCCCGTTTGGTGGCTGATTATCGGGGTCGTGGGGTAGTACCGTCCAAATCCAGCAATGGCTGGCTCTTTCATACGGCGGAAGATCTCGGCTTCTTGCTGGCCCGCGAAACACAGGAAACGCGCAAATTATCCCGCGCAGCTTTGGAAACCCTGTCCGTGATTGCCTATCACCAGCCGGTGACCCGTGCGGAAATCGAAGATATTCGCGGCGTCACCATTCATCGCGGTACCATTGATGTGTTGATGGAAACCGGTTGGATCAAGATGCGCGGTCGGCGCAAAACGCCGGGCCGTCCCGTGACCTATGGGACTACGGGCCAATTTCTGACCCATTTTGGCTTGGATTCCATCTCGGATCTGCCGGGTCTGGATGATTTGAAGGGGGCTGGTTTCCTTGATGGCCGCCTGCCGCAAGGCTTCAATGTGCCCATGCCGAGTGATAGCGCCGAATTGACCGAGGACGAGGATCCCTTGGAAGATGACCAGATGGTGTTGATCCATGATGAACTCATGGGTGCGGAAGCGCCGCTCAATGAAGGCGATGATGCCAGCCAAAACGGGGAAGAGGCGCTTGTCGAAGCGCTTTCAGATGAAGCCACTGATTATATTGAAGATCAGAGCTCGCAAGACACTTCAGACCGTAGCCCATCCGCTCATTCGTCTGAAAAATAACAATTTTGATGGATATTTGTCTGTCGTGACGGGTGAAGTTTGTTTTTTGTGCCTGTTTTGTCTGCAAAAATAGAGCCCCATTCAAGAAATCCTTGTCTTTATCCCGCGGGGCTTTTAGGGTCCAAACCTTGTCCATCCGGATACGGCATCTGGCAAAGATTAATGGAGAACAGCTATGGGAAGTGTCAGCATTTGGCACTGGATTGTTGTCGGCATCGTGATCATGCTGATGTTTGGTCGTGGTAAAGTCTCTGATTTGATGGCTGACGTGGCCAAAGGGATCAAATCCTTCAAAAAAGGCATGGCGGAAGACGAGGCCGCGCCTGCTACTGCCCAAGCGGCCGCGCCGGTTCCTGCACCTGCACCGATTACCGAACAGGTACAACCCGCTGCAGCCACCGATCATCCGCAGGCAGCTGCCCCCGCGCCCGCAGCGCCGCAGCAACCGGCAACCGATCACAAGCCCCACGCATAATTTTTCGCGTATCCTCTCATGCTGCTCATAGGGCAGGTTGAAAGTCGTAGACCATGCTAGATTTTGGTGCAGGGGAATTCGTAGTGGTTGGCGTGGTTGCGCTGATCGCCATCGGCCCTAAAGAATTGCCCGGTGTTTTGCGGACCATCGGCCGCAGCGTCGGCAAAATGCGCCGCATGGCTGGTGATTTCCAAAACCAGTTCAATGATGCCATGCGCGAAATGGAACTGGAAGAGGCCCGCAAAAAAGTCGAGGAAATGGGCAAATCGGTTTCCGAAAGTGTGCAAGCCGCAACCCATGTCGATCTTGATCAAGCGACAACGACGCCCACCAGTACGGATGGCGTGAGCGCATCGATGAGCACAGAGGGGAGCGCGACTGCAGCCCCAGACCTGTCAGCCCTGACGGCTTCGTTGCCTGTTGTCGAGACCCCATCGGCTGATCAATTACTGGCTCAAGCCCATAGTGACGTCTTGAGCAATCCGCCTGTGTCCGAGCCAGTCATCCCAACCTCTTTGCCCGAGACAGCACAGCCCGCATCGCAGGCAACGTCTGCCGATACTCATGCCGTAGCGACCGACCCGCAGGCGAAGGGGACGTCACATGTCTGAGGTCCATGACGATATTGAAGCTTCCCGCGCGCCTTTGCTGGATCATTTGATTGAGCTGCGTGCACGGCTGATCAAATCCTTGATCGCCTTTCTGGTGATGTTTGTGATTTGCTTCGCCTTTGCAAAAGAAATTTATAATATTCTTGTCTATCCCTATGTCTTGGCCGCTGATGACGGCTCGCCGATCGAGCTGATTTACACAGCGCCACTTGAATATCTTTTTACGCAGATCAAGATCGCGGTGTTCGGAGCCAGCTTTTGTTCGTTTCCGATTGTTGCCACCCAGATCTATAAATTTGTAGCGCCGGGTCTTTATAACAATGAGCGCGCGGCTTTCAGACCCTATCTCGTCGCAACCCCTTTGTTGTTTTTGCTGGGCGCCAGTGTGGTTTTTTTCATTGCCATGCCGGTTGTGATGAAATTTTCAATCGGCATGCAGCAAGCAGCCGGTGACAATTCCGCTGCCATTAAATTGCTGCCCAAGGTGAGTGAATATTTATCCCTGATCATGACCTTGATTTTTGCTTTCGGAGTGACGTTTCAATTGCCTGTCGTGCTGACCTTGCTGGCGCGTGCTGGTTTTATCGACTCACAATTTCTCAAAGACAAACGCCGCTATGCCGTGGTGCTTGTTTTTATTCTGGCCGCAGTGCTGACACCCCCTGATGTGATCAGCCAATTGTCCCTCGCGATCCCTGCATGGGGCCTTTATGAATTATCTATTTTCGCCGTCATGATGGTGGAACGCAAAGTGGCCGAAAAAGATGATGCTTCAACCGATGTGACCCACGTTTAACGGCAACACATTTTTTAAGTTTGAGCAAAAGACTGACTGACGTGCGATGAGGTTAATCCATGTATGACATTCGTTGGATCCGTGACAATGCGGCGCTGTTTGATGCAGGACTTGCAAGTCGTGGGGCCGCCCCTTTGTCTGCGGACATTTTGGCGATTGATGACCGTCGTAGACAGGCCATAACCCGTGCACAAGAAGCACAGGAAAAACGCAATGCCCTTTCAAAAGAAATCGGGCAGGCGATGGCAAAAAAAGACCAAGAGCGTGCTGAGCAATTGAAAGCCGAAGTGGCGCTTTTGAAAGATGTTTTGAGTGATGCGGAGGCCGAGGAAAAAGCGGTTGTTCAGGAATTGGACCATGCTTTGCTCGCGATCCCCAATACGCCCTTGGCTGAAGTGCCTGTGGGTTCGGATGAACATGGCAACCAGCTGCTGCGCGAATGGGGCACACCACGGACTTATGACTTTGAGCCCAAGCAGCATTTTGAGCTGGGCGAGCAATTGGGCTTGATGGATTTTGAAACCGCCAGCCTGATGTCGGGATCACGTTTTGTCATCAATAAAGGGCCGCTGGCAAGGCTTGAACGGGCTTTGGGGCAATTCATGCTCGACCTGCATACCGGCACGCATGGCTATACCGAAATCAATCCTCCTTTTCTGGTCAAAGATCAGGCGATGGTTGGTACGGCGCAATTGCCGAAATTCCGCGATGACCAATTCAGGGCAGGGGATGATTATTGGTTGATCCCGACAGCCGAAGTCCCTCTGACCAATCTGGTGCGCGAAAGCATTCTTGATCAACGTCAATTGCCCATGCGCGTTACAGCACTCACGCCATGTTTTCGTGCCGAAGCAGGCGCTGCGGGGCGTGATACGCGCGGCATGATCCGCCAGCATCAATTCACCAAAGTGGAATTGGTATCGATTGCTGCACCAGACCAATCCCGCGCAGAACTGGACCGGATGACGGACTGTGCGGAAGCCGTTTTGAAAGCGCTTGAATTACCCTATCGCGTGATGCTGTTGTGCACGGGTGATATGGGCTTTGGTGCCCAACGCACGCATGATCTGGAAGTCTGGCTGCCGGGTCAAAACGCCTATCGTGAAATTTCCTCCTGCTCGGTGTGTGGCGATTTTCAGGCGCGCCGCATGATGGCGCGCTTTAAGGCAGCCGATGGTAAAAACCATTATGTGCATACGTTGAACGGGTCCGGTGTGGCTGTTGGGCGCTCCATGGTTGCCGTGCTTGAAAATTATCAAAAAGCCGATGGTAGCATTACTATTCCCACCGCTCTGCGGCCTTATATGGGCGGGCTTGAGCTGATCAAAAAGGATTGAGCCTGTGCGTATTCTGGTCACCAATGATGACGGCATCCATGCCGATGGCCTGTCGGTTTGCGAAGCGATTGCACGCTCTTTAAGTGACGATGTCTGGACTGTGGCGCCTGAAAGCGATCAGTCGGGTGTCGCGCATTCGCTTTCACTCAATGACCCGTTGCGCTTGCGCGATGTTGGCCCGCAACGCTTTGCGGTTTTGGGGACACCGACCGATTGCGTGATCATGGCTTTGAAACATATCCTGCCATCACCACCTGATCTCATTATCTCGGGCGTTAATCGCGGACAAAATGTTGCCGAAGATGTCACCTATTCAGGCACCGTTGCAGCGGCCATGGAAGGAACGATTTTGGGGGTTCCCTCCATTGCGCTGTCGCAAGCCTATGGACCGGGGGCACGCGAGAATATCCATTGGGATTGCGCCCGTCAGCATGCGCCTGTTCTGGTGCGCAAAGTGCTGGACATCGGCATTGAACCCGGCACGCTGATCAATATCAATTTTCCTAATTGCGCCCCCCAAGATGTGGCGGGAACGCGTGTCACCACCCAAGGCCAACGCGATGCCAATTTCTTGCGCATCGAGGCACGCGCCGATGGCCGCAGCATTCCTTATTACTGGATCGGCTTTACACGTGGTCAATATGCGCTGGGCCATGGCACCGATTTGGAAGCCTTGTCAGAGAAACATATTTCTTTGACACCCTTGCGGCTGAATTTGACAGATGAGCCCAATGTCACGCGGTTCGCGGCGCATTTCTAAACGCAAGGCATAGATAAATTCCATGGCTGCCGAACAAGAGGCTGGGCAAAGCAAGGCTTTCAACACAGTGGCTTTCTTGCTGGCCATGCGTGACAAAGGCGTGTGGGATCCCAACCTCTTGCGGCCCTTCGAGCTAATCCCCCGCCAGCGTTTTGTCTCTAGCCGCTTCGCCGATCTTGCCGTGAGTGACAGCAGCCTGCCGATTGGTTGCGGGCAGACCATTGGCCCGCCGTCGAGCCTTGCCTTGATGATGGCGCATTTGGATATTGCGCCGGATCACACGGTTTTGGAAATCGGCACAGGCACCGGTTTTGGCACGGCCATTTTGTCGCAGCTTTCAGCGCAAGTGATCTCGGTTGAACGGTTCAAAACCCTATGCATCGAGGCGCGTGTTCGTTTGCGCGGATTTCACATCAGCAATACGACCGTGATCCACGGGGATGGCATGTTGGGTGTGGATGACTTTGCGCCCTTTGATCGTATTTTGATTGATGCCAGTTTCGAAGCCCCGCCCTTGGCTTTGCTGGGGCAGCTTTTGCCGGGCGGGCGGATGATCGGGGTCAGGCGAATCGGGCCCGATAGCCGCATGGCCCATTACCAGATGGACCCCGAACGCGGTGTGATTGAGACATTGGGCCCCGCGATGACGCTGCCGCCTTTGCTTGAGGGCGTTTCTCAGGCCTTGTGATCCAAAATCTGAACCCTTTTTTAACCTCCTCACCGCTAATCTCCAGATTATTGGTAATTGGATTGGTGGATGAAGGTGATGATGCGGCATTTTTCTCCAACTCTGAAGACAGTCAGCCGTCTCGCTCTGGTGATCGCGGTCACCGGTTCCGTTGTCGGTTGTGGCAGCGATTCCATGCGGGTCGATCAGTCGACACTCGTCAATCCCTTTAACGGCTCCTCGCGTTTCGGCTCTTCTCCCTCCCAGCAAAAGCCGGTGTTGGTGGCGCAAGATAATTCCTCTTCCTTTGCGGCTCCCAATACTGGCCGCGGTGTTCAATCAGCCCCTTTGGCTGCCCCTATGTCGGCGCCTGTGAGCGCGGCCCCCATGCAGTCCAATGCCAAAACCGTTGTGGCCCAAGCGCCTAAAGACGAGAAAAAAGGCTGGGTCGCGGCTGGTGGCAAAACTATTACAGTCAATGCGGGCGATAACGTGAAATCACTGTCTGAGCGCTATAATGTTCCTGAAAAAGCGCTTCTGGCTGCCAATAATATCGCCTCTGTTAAAACCAAGTTGAAAGCGGGTACGGAGCTGGTGATTCCGGTGAACCGGAATGGCTCGACCCCTGTGGACACGGCTTCTGCGGCTCAGGCTTCGCAACAACCCGCCAAAACGGCCATGGCAGCACTCGTGCAAAATGCCAAACCGGCCGCCCCACCTGCGCAAGACGTGAAAACAGCCGCCAAAGAAGAGCCCCGCAAGGACAAGAAGGTTGAGGCTGAGAAAACCGCCAAAGCAGACAAGCCTGAAAAAGCTGATAAAAAAGGTGTGGCGTCCAAAAACGCCGCTGAAACAGCGCCTGAAACCACAGCCAGCCTGACACCCCAACAGACCGCCGAAGCTGCGGCCTCTGCGGAATTCCGCTGGCCTGCACGCGGCCATATTGTGCAGAGTTTTGGTGAAAAGGGCGGGGTGAAAAGCGACGGGATCAACATCGCTTTGCCGGAAGGAACCCCTGTCAAAGCGGCTGAAAATGGTGTTGTCGCTTATGCGGGCAATGAGTTGAAGGGCTATGGCAATCTTGTGCTGATCCGCCACGACAACGGCTTTGTCTCCGCCTATGCCAATAACGGCGATCTCAAAGTCAAAAAAGGCGATGCCATCCGTCGTGGACAGGTCGTCGCCACATCGGGCCAGAGCGGCAATGTCACCTCGCCGCAATTGCATTTTGAATTGCGCAAAGGCGCCACACCGGTCGATCCGATGCAATATCTTTCAGGCAATTAAACGCTGTTATACCAGCGTTTTTTCAAGCCGACCGGCGAGATCCTGGATATATTGAAAGGCTGTGCGGCCTGAGCGCGATCCACGTGTAGTCGCCCATTCCAAGGCCTCAGCCTCGCATTTGGACTTCTCGATGCTGAGGCCGTAATGGGCACAATACGCATGCACCATGTCCAGATAATCATCTTGCGAACATTTATGGAACCCGAGCCACAGACCAAACCGGTCTGACAAGGATACTTTTTCCTCGATGGCTTCGCCGGGATTGATGGATGTCGAGCGCTCATTCTCCATCATGTCACGGGGCAACAGATGCCGACGGTTCGAGGTGGCGTAAAAAATGACATTGTCCGGACGGCCTTCAATGCCGCCTTCCAGAACAGCCTTTAACGATTTGTAGGATGTATCATGGCCGTCAAAGGACAAATCATCACAAAAGACAATGAAACGGCAGGGGGCCTCCCGCATGATGTTCATGAGCAGAGGCAGGCTTTCGATATCCTCGCGATGGATTTCAACGAGTTTTAAAGGCAATGCACCCGCCCATTCGCTGCGCTTGGCCACAGCGCCCGCATGGGCCGCTTTGACGAGAGAGGATTTACCCATCCCGCGCGAGCCCCATAGCAAGGCATTATTGGCTGGCAAGCCCCGAGCAAAGCGTTCGGTATTGGCAATCAACTGGTCGCGGACGAAATCAATACCTTTCAAAAGCACCATTTCAACCCGATTGACCCGTGGCACTGGCGCCAGACGCGGCGGGGAAGGGTGCCAGACAAAGGCATCGGCAGCATCAAGATCGGGAACCGGCGGGGCTGGCGGAGCGATTCGGCCCAGATATTCGGCAATTTGGGCCAGATAATGGATGGAATCTTTATCTTGATGCATGTTCATGGCTGATTTGACCGGATTTGATTGGAAATATGGCTTTAGCCATTAGCCTTGATCCGCGATGACGTCCACCCATCTCGTTTTATTTGCAATCCGTTGATGCATCGCTATAGTCCGCGCCACTTAAGGATTTGTCTGGGATTTGATCCCTTTTTTGGAGGTTTTCATCTTGATCTCAACCGCTTTCGCCCAAACCGCCGGTGCGCCTGGTGGCACTGATATGTTGATGCAGCTGGTTCCTTTTCTGCTGATCTTTGTGATCATGTATTTCTTGATCATTCGTCCGCAACAAAAACGTGCAAAAGACCATCAGGCTTTGATCGAAAATGTCCGTCGCGGCGATACGGTCGTGATGACCGGTGGTCTGATCGGTAAAGTGGCCAAGGTGGCTGAAGGTCCAGAAATCGAATTGGATATTGCCGAAAATGTCCGCGTTAAGGTGATCCGCTCGATGATTGCCGAGGTGCGCTCTAAAAACGAGCCTGCAAAAACTGACGCTCAGGACTAATTCATTGATCTCTTACAGCGGGGCAATCTTTGCCCCGATTGTCTTCTCTTTTGCTTGAAGGATAGTGCCCGGTCATGATGCGTTATTCCCGCCTCCAGACAATGGCTGTGATTTTGCTGGCTCTCAGCGGATTTATCTATGCCATGCCCAGCATGATGACACCCGAGCAGAGGGACGGCATTCGCAAATCCCTGTCTTTCCTTCCCAGTTGGATTATCCCTCATCAAGCCATTGTCTTGGGGCTTGATTTGCAAGGGGGCTCGCATGTCCTTCTTGAAGTCGATACGGCCAGCATTATCCGTACCCAGATCAATGGCATGCGCGATGATGTCAGGCGTATTCTGCGGGAGGAAAAAATTGCTTTGTCGGGCGGCATTGCCTTGGTCAATCGCGGGGTCAGCCTGCGCCTGAGCGATGCCAATGATCGCCAACGCATGTTAGGCAAATTGCGCGATTTTGTTTTGGGCCCGATTGCCACGCGGACAGGCTCCGCTCCTTTGATGATTGTTGAAGAGCAGGCTGACGGATTGCTTGTTCTGACCATGACGGAAGCGGGTGTGAACGAGAAAATGCGCAAAGCCATTGATCAAGCGATCGAGGTTTTGCGTCGGCGCGTCGATGCCTTGGGCACAACCGAACCCAATATTCAACGCGAAGGGATCGACCGCATTCTGGTGGAAGTCCCCGGATTGCAAGACCCCCGCAAACTCAAAGATATTTTAGGCACCACAGCGCAGCTTGAATTCCGCCTCTTGGCTGAAACAGGGGCAGCGCCCGGCGATGTCGAGACCATGCCTTATCAGGAAGGTGGCGGGAGTGTTGCGGTTGAAAAACGCGTCATTGTGCAAGGCGAAGATTTAATTGATGCCCAGCCTGCCTTTGACTCGCGGACCCGCGAGCCGATCGTCAATTTCCGGTTCAATGTGCGCGGCGCTCAACGGTTCGGGCAAGCTACCACCGAAAATGTCGGGCGCGCTTTGGCGATTGTGCTTGATAAAAAGGTGATTTCCGCTCCCCGTATTCAAACACCGATTACAGGTGGACAGGGACAGATTTCCGGCCGCTTTACCGTGGAAGCTGCCAATAATTTATCGATCCTGTTGCGTGCCGGTGCTTTGCCAGCCCCATTGACGATTGTTGAAGAACGCACGGTGGGTCCGGGGCTTGGTCAGGATTCCATTCAAGCCGGTAAATTGGCCTCTTATTGGGCCACCGCTTTGGTGATTGGCTTCATGCTGGTGACCTATGGCCTGTTCGGTATTTTCGCCAATATTGCTTTGATCATTCACGTCGTTTTGATCTTTGCCATGATGTCTTTGTTGGGGTCGACACTCACTTTGCCGGGCATTGCCGGTATTGTGCTGACCATTGGTACCGCTGTTGACTCCAATGTGTTGATTTATGAGCGCATCCGCGAAGAAAACCACAATGGCCGAAGTATGATATCGTCTCTGGAGGCAGGCTTTGATCGTGCTTTTGCGACCATTATCGATGCCAATGTGACGATGCTGATTGCAGCCGTTTTATTGTTTATTTTCGGTTCGGGCCCCGTGCGCGGTTTTGCGGTCACCATGATTTTGGGGATCATCACAACGGTTGTCACAGCCGTGACCATGACCCGCATGATGATTGCCGTGTGGTACCGTCAGGCACGTCCAACCCATATGCCGTTCTAAAGGTGATCTGATCATGAAATTACTTCGCATTGTTCCAGACCACACCACTTTTGGCTTTATGCGGTTTCGCCGTTTTTGCTTTCCGTTTTCGGCCTTGTTGTCGGTGATTTCCGTTTGGGGATTTTTCTTCATTACGATGAATTTCGGCATCGATTTTACCGGCGGCACATTGATCGAAATGCAATCGCGTTTGGGCAAAGCCGATATCAGCACGGTGCGTGAAGCCGCCGCTGATCTGGCCGTTGGAGAGGCCGAGGTTCAGGAGTTTGGCACCTCTGGCGGTGTGTCTATTCGCTTTGGCTTGCAGCCCGGTGGCGAAAAGGCGCAACAGGCTGTCATGGAACGGGTCAAATCTGTTTTTGAAAAAGAATATGAGTTCCGCCGCATCGAAGTGGTGGGGCCGCGTGTCTCGGGAGAACTGGTTCAATCGGGAACGCTTGGTGTTGTCTTATCGATTGCAGCCGTTCTGGTTTATCTGTGGTTTCGCTTTGAATGGCAATTTGCTGTGGCAGCCGTGATCGCCACTTTGCATGATCTGGTGCTGACCATCGGTTTTTTTGCCGTTACGCAAATCGAATTCAATATGACGTCGATTGCCGCCATTTTGACGATTGTCGGTTATTCGCTCAATGACACGGTGGTTGTTTTTGACCGTATCCGTGAATTGCTGCGCCGCTACAAAACCATGCCTGCATCAGAACTGCTTGATCTCTCCATCAACTCGACCTTGTCGCGGACTTTGATGGTGTCGCTTGCAACGGCATTGGCTTTGATTGCTTTGGTGTTCTTTGGTGGCGCTGTCATTAAAAGCTTCAGTTGGGCCATGTTCTTTGGTGTTGTGGTGGGCACTTATTCCTCGATCTTTATTGCGGCCCCAGTCTTGATCTATTTGGGTGTGCGCAATGCCGGTGATATCGAGTCTGCCGATGGCGCTGAAAAGGCGGGTTCGTGACAACGCTGGATGATCCTACCGGACAAGGGTTTGTCCCCGGACGGCACTTGTTCGACAGTTATGGCAATGGTGGTTTCCGCTTTGCCAATATGTCGCATAAAGGATCGGTTTTAGCGCTGCCATCCGGCGTCTATGCTTGGCCCGTGACACAATTTTCAGATCTATCACCCGCCCATTTTGAACGCGTGCTCAAAGAATGCAAATCGATTGATACTTTGCTGATTGGTGCGGGTGACACGATGGCCTTTTTGCCCAAGCCGCTTTATTATTTTTTGAAAGACGGGCAAATGGCCATTGATGTCATGGGGACCGGTGCCGCTGCGCGGATTTACAATATCATGCAATCGGAAAACCGCCGTGTGGCTGCAGCCTTGATTGCTGTCGGGCAGGCCTGAACCCTGTGTCGTCCGATCCCAACCCATTACCGGAAGACGCCCTTGATCATTTGCAAAGTTTTATGCCGGATCACAGTCTTGCCTGTGGTTTTATTCCACGTCCTCAAAGGGACGCCGTCACAACGCTTTATGCTTTTGCAGCGGAACTTCATGCCGTCACATGGCGCGCGCGCGAACCCATGATGGGGGAAATCCGACTGCAATGGTGGCGCGAGGCTTTACTGGGCGAACGCCCCAAAAACGAAGTCGAGGCACATCCCTTGGCAAGCCATGTGCTGATGCAATTGGCACGTTTTCAATTGCCGGTGACGGGACTGGTTGATCTCGTCGACGGCCTGATGGATGATCTCTATGATGATCCACCCGACGACCTCACGGCGTTGGAATTTTATTGCGGCCAAACAAGTTCGGTTCTCATGCGCTATGCCAGTTTGATGCTGGCGGATGGTGGCGATGCGGGCAAGCCTGAGACCGCCGGCCCTGCGGGTGTCGCCTTTGCACTGACCGAGATGATCTTGCAGCTGCCCAACCATGTGCGCAGCGGGCGGCTAAAAATCCCCCAAACACTTTTACACAAAGCGGGGATTGAGCCTCAAACAATCCAGAGCCTTCAGGATCCTGAAATGGTTCGGGCTTTGATCCTGCCTTTGCTGGACCTCGCCCAAACCCGATTGGATGAATTTCAAACGCTCAAACCATCTCTGCCAGCCGCTGTGCGACCAGCCTTTGCCCTGATGGGGTTGGTTAAGCCGCGTATCAAGCTTTTAAGAAAAGCTCTTATGAGCCCGTCTTATCAACCCTTCGAGCCTGTGGCTGATATCAATCCCTTAGCCAAAATCATGCGGCTTTGGATGGCTGCTGTTTGGGGACGGGTTTAATCATCAAACGAGATTAAATCCGTCTTGTTCGGCCAGCCATTGGGTCATGGCTTCTTTGCCGCGCGCCGTGATTTGCATTTTACGGGATTTGGCTTTCTCGGGACCGCGCAAGCGTTTTCCCTCACTGGAGCGCACAGGCTCATCGGGCGGCGGGAACAAGCCGAAATTGATATTCATGGGTTGATAGGAGCGCGGACCCGCATCGATAGTTTCAAGATGCCCGCCGGTGATATGATTGAGCAAAGCGCCCATGGCGGTGGTGATCGGCGGGGTTGATAAGGGCGCGCCAAGGCGTTCTGCTGCCGCCATGCGTCCGGCCAGCAAACCAATGGCGGCACTTTCCACATAGCCTTCGCATCCGGTGATTTGTCCGGCAAAGCGCCATGCCGGTTGTGCTTTCAAGCGCAAGGTCGGATCTAGCAATTGCGGCGCATTCAAATAGGTGTTGCGATGCAAGCCGCCAAGCCGTGCAAATTCGGCCTGTTCAAGGCCGGGGATCATCCGCAAAATTTCTGCTTGCGCGCCATATTTTAACTTGGTCTGGAAGCCGACGAGATTATACAAAGTCCCCAATTTATTATCCTGACGCAGCTGGACAATGGCATAGGGCTTTTTGTAAGGCGCACGCGGATTGGTCAGACCAACCGGCTTCATCGGCCCATGCCGCAATGTCTCACGTCCGCGCTCCGCCATGACTTCAATAGGCAGACAGCCGTCGAAATAAGGTGTTTTTTCGAAATCGCGGAATTCGGTTTTATCGCCCGAAAGCAAGGCATCGACAAAACGGTTATATTGCTCCTGATCCATCGGGCAGTTGATGTAATCAGCCCCATTGCCGCCGGGGCCGACTTTGTCATAGCGGGATTGAAACCACGCCACATCCATATTGATGGTCTCGCGATAGACGATGGGCGCAATCGCATCATAAAAGGCCAAAGCCGCTTGGTCGGTCACCTCTAAAATGGCTTGTGCCAAAGAGGGAGAGGTCAAAGGGCCCGTGGCGATAATCACCTTGTCCCATGAAGGATCGGGCGGGCCTTGAATTTCATTGCGATCAAGCGTGACGAGCGGATGTTTCGTAATTTTTTCGGTGACGCTTTGCGCAAATCCAATCCGGTCAACAGCCAAAGCGCCACCCGCCGGCACCTGATTGTGATCGGCACATTGCATGATCAAGGAGCCCATGCGGCGCATTTCCTCATGCAGCAAACCAACGGCATTGCTGTCCGAATCATCCGAGCGGAAGGAATTGGAACAGACCAGTTCGGCCAAATCATGCGTCTGATGCGCTTCGGTCATCCGTTTGGGGCGCATTTCATGCAAAATCACGGGCACTTGGCGATGGACCAATTGCCAAGCCGCCTCGCAGCCCGCAAGGCCGCCGCCAATGATGTGAACGGGTGTAATCGAGGGAGAAGAATGTTTCTGCGTCATGGGCGAGACATAAAGCCTAAGACCGGCAGCGGCAACTCATGAAACTGACTGGCAAAACAAAAAAGAAAAGGCCCACCGAAGTGGACCTTTTCTCAAAACCATCAATCCAAAGGGGAGGGGGGACAGGATTAGATGGCGGAAGCGTGTTTGCGGGCGACATATTCGATATCGGACCGGTTGATCCCCAAATCATTGAGATCGCGGTCGGACAAAACGGACAATTCACGAACCGTTGTGCGATACATGGCCCAACGACGGACACGTTCGATAAAAGCGTGAATGATAATCATGACATACTCTCCAGACATTCCGGAACCCGAACTGAGTTCCACAAAACTTGTTGCATTGCGTATAGACTAATGGTGCAGTGCGAAGAAGGTCCAAAGGTCGAATGCAGCTATGCGTATTTTGCATGGTATGCCACAAAATCTTCATAATTGAATATATTTTGCATGGCATGTGTCAAAAATTAAGATTTCGTTTATTGTATAAATAACTGAAAATAAACAAGAAAATTTTCAAAACGAATCATTTGGCTTGCCAAATGTATTTTTGCCCAAAAAGAGGCACGCCCCAATGCGTGTCTAAATGTTCTTCACTTTTTTGAAAATCAAACCGCTCATAAAGCTTTCTGGCTGCCTCCAAACCCTTGAACGTCGTCAAATAGGCCTTGGGCATGTGAGTCTCGCGCAAAAATCGCATGGCTTCTGACATTAAGACCCCACCCAAGCCCTGAGATTGCCAATTTGGGTCAATGATCACGAATCGGATACGAGCGCCATCCTCGGCCACGCGTTCATGCCCCCCATCAAGGGTCAGCGAGGCAACAGGTTCTCCGCCCTTATAAAGGCTGATCAGCCTGTCAGTGCTTGGATCATAGCGGAGCATGAATTCACCCAAGGCTTGGGCCACAATCGCCTCGAATTGCGATCCCAATTGCCAGTTTTGTGCATAATAAAGCCCGTGTTGGCGCACAATCCAGCCTATAAGTCCCGCTTTCCATCCCAGATGCAAGGAGAGCCCGTCAGGCAAGGCGAAGGCTGGCGGCTGAGACATGCTTATTCTTTCTCAAAAACAGTCTGAGTCGGTCCGAAAATCCGTTCAAAGGCCTGACGAAAGATGATGTCGAACTCGCCCATCAGCATCAAATGCCCCATATCGGTGAGGCTGGTCACACCAAAATCTGGATTTGCGACGCCGCACGGGATAATTCCGTTAAAATGGCTCAAATCGGGGTCAATATTGATGCTGATTCCGTGGAACGTGACCCATTGGCGCACGCGAATGCCAATGGCAGCTATTTTGTCCTCGTGGCCAATGCCCTTGTCGGGACGCTGGACCCAGACGCCGACACGATCCTCGCGACGCTCCCCTTTGATATTGAGTTGAGCAAGCCCTTCGATGATCCACCCTTCCAGCGCTGCAATAAACCGCCTTAAATCCTGCCCGCGGGCTCTGAGATCGAGCATGACATAGGCAATACGCTGGCCCGGGCCGTGATAGGTCATTTGCCCGCCTCGGCCTGTTTGATACACGGGAAAATCCGATTGCAGCACGTCAGCGCGATCGGCCGATGTCCCGGCTGTATAAAGGGCGGGATGTTCCAAAAGCCAAACTCTTTCAGGGGCTTGATCCCTGATCATCGCCTCCACATGGCTTTCCATGCGCTGCAACGCGGTTTCATAGGGAACCGCGCGATCACTGATCAGCCATTCGACCCTATGCCCCGAAGGATGCAAAAATGTCTCAGGGGGTGCGACCATCAAGCGGGTACTGGGGGCTGACTTTGGCTTCATCTGTTCTTTTTCTCCAAGCTTGGTCTCTTGGTCAAGGGATAAGCTTTTCAAAAAAAGTCCCTTCTTTTCAAGATATCCGGATCAAACAGCAAGGGCTGACTTGTCTGGACACAATGGATCTGTTACACGAGCCCCCCATACCAAGTGCGGTTTTTTAAAACCCGCATTTTCAGCTGCGGCCATGGCGGAATTGGTAGACGCGCTAGCTTGAGGTGCTAGTCCGGTAACACGGGTGGAGGTTCGAGTCCTCTTGGCCGCACCATGATTTGAAAAGCCCCCTCATGTTTTGCCAGCTTGGCCTTAGGGCGCATGGTCAAAACTATTTTCCCCGCTTAGACTGATCGCAAACAAAGCCAATCTAGTCTGGGGAGTGAAGCACCGTGATCGCCAATGCCATGCGTCCTTTCAATTTTGATCTTGGCGAAACCGCCGATGCCATCCGCCAATCGGTTTTTGATTTTTCGCAACAAGAAATAGCCCCCCGCGCGGCAGAGATTGATCGGGACAATGAATTTCCCCGTGATCTCTGGCCGAAAATGGGCGCTTTGGGTCTGCATGGGCTAACCGTTGAAGAAGAGTATGGTGGGTCAGGCCTTGGTTATCTCGAACATTGTATTGCCATGGAAGAGGTTTCGCGCGCTTCGGCCTCGGTCGGGTTGAGCTATGGTGCCCATTCCAATCTATGCGTCAATCAATTGCGCCGTAACGGTAACGAACAGCAAAAGCGACATTACCTCCCCAAACTGATTTCGGGTCAGCATGTGGGTGCGCTTGCCATGTCCGAACCCGGGGCAGGGTCTGATGTTGTGTCCATGCGCACAAAGGCCATTAAAAAAGGCGACCGCTATATTTTGAATGGCTCAAAAATGTGGATCACTAATGGTCCACAAGCGGAGACTTTGATTGTTTATGCAAAGACCGATCCGGATGCAGGTGCGCGCGGCATCACGGCCTTTATCATCGAAAAAGGCATGAAAGGATTTTATCCTGCGCAAAAGCTCGACAAGCTTGGCATGCGCGGTTCCGATACATCCGAATTGGTTTTTGAAGATTGTGAAGTTCCGGAAGACAATGTGCTGGGCATGGTTGGCAAAGGCGTCAATGTTTTGATGTCAGGCCTTGATTATGAACGCGCCGTATTGGCCGCTGGTCCTTTGGGTATTATGCAAGCGGCTCTTGATATTGTGATGCCCTATGTGCATGAGCGCAAACAATTCGGACAATCCATCGGACAATTTCAATTGGTTCAAGGCAAGATCGCTGACATGTATGTGACGATGAATGCCTGTAAAGCCTATGTCTATGCTGTCGCGAAAGCCTGTGATCGCGGTGAAACAACGCGCGAAGATGCCGCCGGTGCCATTTTGATTGCCGCTGAAAAAGCCACACAATGTGCCCTTGATGCCATTCAGCTTTTGGGTGGCAATGGCTATATCAATGATTATCCGACAGGACGTTTGCTGCGCGATGCCAAGCTCTATGAAATCGGGGCTGGCACCAGTGAAATTCGCCGCATGTTGATCGGGCGAGAATTGTTTGAAAAAACGTCTTGAGATTTCTGAAGATAAAAGACCTTTATCAATCTTCTCTGGGCAAAGAGAGACGATAAACCCCTTTGAAATCGAGGGGATCAACCGGTTTGCCTTTGCGTAAAATAAGCAAGCGTCCGGCTTGCGCCAATGCCACAGCCGATTTGCGAATGGGTTGCATCAAAGGGCCCCAATGATCGGGATGATCGCCTGCGATCCGGCGCGCAGCTTCAGACGGGCAAAAGGATTTTTCATGGCCGCGATCACGCGCCATGCCGATTAACGTGGCATCGATCTGCTCGGGTAAACTTTGTTGATGATCATCCATGCATTCAATGCCTTTGCTGGGTTAGCACTCAATCCCCACGGGGCCATGGGAATTGATCTTGTGTGTCACGCATAGGCGATTCCTCATAGGGGGCCGCGATCGTCAAAGCCGCGATCGCATCATGGGCGGGCGAATAAAATTGCCGCCACGCCATGACACATAAAATGGCAATGGTCGTGACCATTAATAAAGTGGGTGACACAAACCATCCGATATAGGCCAAGGCAAAAAACAAGGCCCTTTGACCACGGTTAAATTGCCGACCGGCATCGGTAAATAATTCGGCTGTATATTTGGCAAAGGCTTTGGCTTGCGGCATGCCGCTTTCTTCATGCGGAGGGGCAGCGCCAATTAAAATCGCGGCATAATTGAACAAGCGGTAAGACCAGGCAAATTTAAAAAAGCCATAGGTGAAAATCAAAGCGAGACCCAACACTTTGATCTCCCACATTGTGCGTGTCATGGTCAGACCAAAGGGAAGATTGGAAAACAAGGTCATCGCATCATCGGTGATGCGCAACAAAGTGAGCGAACCACCAATGGCAAACAAGGAGGTGGAGGCAAAGAAAGAGGTGCCGTTTTGAAGACCTGCCGTGATTTGCGTGTCGATGATCCGGACATCGCGCCACAACAAACGGTCCATCCATTGCGCCCGATAGACATGCATCATCTGGTTGAGGCTTTTATGCGATAAAAACGAGGATTCAACGGCCATATGATAGCCCATCCACGCTATCAAAAACAGGCACAGGCCCATCGCATCCATCGATGTAAAATCTGCCATGCGCATTGATCCTTTTCAGCCCAAGATGGTTGCCGTTGAGACGCTCCCCTTACCTAACCTTGATTTAAAATTTGACAAGCGAGAAACTCGGTCGCATTTTTTGAGGTAGGAAAAGGATCATGATCATGCCGCAAAAGATCACGCGAGGCTATAAGGCGCTTTTGGATGAGGCGAATGCCGCCATTGAAACCATCCCGACCGAAACAGCGTTTGACCTGATTGGGCGTGAGGATGTCGTGCTTGTTGATTTGCGCGATCCCCGTGAATTGGAGCGCGAAGGCAAGATGCCCGGTGCCTTTCATTGCCCGCGCGGCATGCTGGAATTCTGGATTGATCCCGAAAGCCCTTATCACAAGACGGTCTTTGCTCAGGACAAAAAATTTGTGTTTTTCTGTGCCGGTGGTTGGCGCTCTGCCTTGGCTGCCAAAACGGCCAAAGATATGGGTTTGACGCCTGTTGCCCATATTGATGGCGGGTTTGGCGCTTGGAAAAAAGCGGGCGGGCCGGTCGAAGAGGGCGTTAAAACGCAGCCCAAATAAGCCCACTGTCCACAGGCTTACGGGTTTGCCCCCTTTATCAGGGGAAGGGATTCTGGTGATGTAAACACCCGACCTCACCGAAAGCATGCTATGACCCTGCATCTGTTGAAACTTTGCGTTGGTTGCGAGTCCATTGCCGATCTGGAGGATTGGATTGCACTCAGCATGACACATCGGAAGAGGCAGGGTTTGGCACTGGAGCAGGCCCATACCACGCGCATGGTTCCCAAACGGGCCTATGAACTGACCGATGGTGGCTCGCTCTATTGGGTGATTAAAGGGCAGGTGGCGTGTCGGCAGCCCATTCTGGATATCCGCCCTTTTACGGACAGCCAAGGAATTGGCCGCTGTCATATTGTGCTGGAACCCGTGGTGACAGTGGTTGTACCGCGACCGCATCGGGCTTTTCAGGGCTGGCGTTATCTGCAAGATCATGAAAAGCCGAATGATCTGGGACTGAACAGTGCCGCTATGCAGGCAATGCCGGAAGAATTACGGCGTGACCTCGCCAATCTAGGCCTGTTATAAGAGCTGAAACCAGAGAGACAGGCTCAGACGCATGCCATTGATCATCATGGGACTACTGGCGGCGGGCCTCATTTGGTGGGGCTTGAAAACCTATGGCGATGATGAAGCGCTCATCAAAAAACTCAGACAGGGCGGCGGTGTCCTGACCTTGGGTTTTGCGGTCGTCTTATTGCTCAAAGGCCGGATAGACATGGCCGTGGGACTGGCCGGATTAGGCTTTTGGCTCTTATCCGGCAGCGTTTCAGGATTGTTTCATTCGCAAGCGAACGGCGGGACGCCCGCTGGGGGTGAAGCAAATGAGCGAAATGGCAACCCGGGGAGTCCGCAGCATAGCGCGAGCACGGGCTTGTCCAAACAGGAAGCCTATGAGGTGCTGGGTCTTGAAACGGGAGCTACGGAAGAGGCTATCTTGCAAGCCCATCGGGAGCTTATTAAGAAAATTCATCCCGATCAGGGGGGGTCGACGTATCTTGCGGCGCGGGTCAATCAAGCCCGAGACCGGTTGCTCGGCCAATAAAGCAATGGGCTTGCGGGCAGGACGCGCCAAACCCTGCTTATCTGCTGGATGAAGCTGAATTAGATTTTTGTCGCCTGACATGCGAACCCCGTTGATTTGAGATATTTGCAAGCACTGGCAGCATCCTGCTGCGACAGACCGGTAAATTGCGCTTTGAAGACCGTTTTGTGGTGAACCGTGTGGGACAAGGTGCTGGTACTGGCCTTGGCGAGCACGCCTTTCGATTTCTCGCGCGCCTGATGGGCCAAGGCTTGGGCTTCTTTGGCGCTATGCGCCTGACCCACCAAAACCTTCCATGCGGCGGATTGAACAGGCGCGGCTAATTTTTGTTTGGGTGCGTGCGCTTGTTGAGCGGTTTCGGCTTTGGATTTGCCTTGGTTTTTTTCGACAACCGATCCTGTCGTGGTGGGGGCATTTTCCCTATCCGCCTCTGCGATTGCCGGAAGGGAGCCTCCCGTGCTTGCGCGAGGCAGATAGGATTCGACCAATCGAACCATCTGATTATCGCGTTGGGCACCGGTCCGGCCGCCCATCACCACCGCAACAATATGGCGGCCATCCAATTTGGCGGAGGTCAGCAAATTAAAGCCGGATGTGCGGGTAAAGCCGGTCTTGATACCGTCGACCCCCTCGACACGCCCCAGCAACTTGTTGTGATTGCCGATGTAATCCCCGTCATAGGAAAAACCGCGCATGGCGAAATAGGGGTAATATTGCGGAAAGCGGCTTTGGATAGCCCGACCCAAGGTCGCGAGATCGCGCGCCGTGGTGATTTGACCAGGATCGGGAAGACCAGAAGCATTGTGATAGACCGTATGCGACATGCCGAGCGCGCGCGCTTTGCGGGTCATCAGCTGGGCAAAATTGCTTTCAGTGCCGCCGATATTTTCAGCAATGACAACCGCGACATCATTGGCCGAGCGTGTCACAATCGCTTTGATGGCATCTTCGACGGAAATGGTATCACCGGCTGAAACGCCCAATTTTGACGGCGCTTGGCGTTGCGCAAAGGCGGACACTTTCAAATCGCTCTGAAGCGACAACTTGCCCCGATCAAGCTGTTCGAACAGCAGATAAAGGGTCATGACTTTCGTGATAGAGGCGGGATGGCGCGGGGCATCGGGGTTTTCGGAAAACAAAACCTTGCCCGTCTTGGCATCGACCACGATTTGAGCCGTGGGTGGCGCATAACCGCCGACTTGGGGACGCGAACGGGCTTGGGACTCAGAGATCAGACAGCCAAAGGAGAGGCCTGCAGCCACAACAAAAGTCGAAATCTTAAAAACATGCGCTGCAACAACTCTTAAACCTGTCATGTCGCCTTTAATCCCGCTTGGACCAATGGAAGAGCAGACAAAGCAGAATCGCTGCGCCCCCAGACAGAGCGACCATAGAAATCCGGAGTTACCGCTCGGTTAACAAAGCGGTGAATTCAACTTTTTGATATTTTGCATTGCACAATTTCTATTGACATTATTTGTGCGCTGCATATATTTAAATAATAGGACCTGTCAGACAGGTTCTGACTTATAGACACTGAGGGCTTGCGCCCGTCACTTTAAGTCATTGGAATACCTGTAATTTCAAGCCCGTTGGCGCAACCACTTTCAGGAGAAAATCATGTATACTCAGTTTGAAGAATTCCAAAAAATCGGCAAGACCAATTTTGACGCTGCTGTTGCCAACCTCGGCAACACTGCCAAAAACATTCAGGTTCTGGCTACCGAAACCACCGATTATTCGAAAAAAGCGTTCCAAGATTCAACCGATGTCGTTGAAAAGCTGGCTACTGCCAAGAGCCTCGACAAGGTTTTCGAAATCCAGACCGCTTATTCCAAATCCGCTTACGAAAACTTTGTAGCTTATTCCACAAAGGTTGGCGAAGTGTTCTCGGCCATTGCCAAAGACACCGTAAAGCCTTTCGAAGCGGCTGTTGCAAAAGCTTCTAAGTAATCAATGGTTTAGCCATTGAGGGGTTTTATCGCCCTTCGTGATCTATTCGAAACCCGGCTTTGGCCGGGTTTTTTTATGCCCTTTGTCCATGAATGATCACCATGAAAATAAATTGTGCGGGGACTGGTTTATAAGCCCCCCAAGCCTTACATTTAGAAGGTCCGATTACGCCAAGCCTTTTTTCTGATCATGATGAGCAAAGCTTTGAACCCTCTCGCAGATTTTCATTCCGTTCCATCGCGTTTCGCGGGTGCGTATGGGTTATTGCTTCCCGTCTCTGACGCTCATGCAGAGAAGAGGGGCCATGCCCCTGTCATGGGGCGCGAGGATGAAAAGAACGGAGAAGGCGGATCCGGCACTTTATTGCTGACCCGCACTAAAACCAAAAAACCCAATCTTTATAGAGTCTTACTCCTGAATGACGACTATACGCCCATGGAATTTGTGGTGCATGTTCTGGAGCGGTTTTTCAATAAATCGATTGAGGAAGCCACGGAAATCATGTTGCATGTCCATCAAAATGGTGTCGGACAATGTGGCGTTTTTACTTATGAAGTCGCCGAAACCAAGGTCACGATGGTGATGGACTTTGCGCGGAAGCATCAACATCCATTGCAATGTGTGATGGAAAAATCATGAAGGTAGAGGTCTGATGCCGTCTTTTTCCATCCACCTCGAACAGGCTTTACACAGGGCGCTTGCCTTGGCGAATGAGCATAACCATGAATTTGCGACGCTCGAACATTTGCTGATGGCCCTGACCGATGATCAGGATGCCATTTCCGTGATGCGCGCCTGCAATGTCGATATCCCTTTGTTGCAGAAAAATCTCAATCATTACCTCAATGAAGACTTGGCAACGCTTGTGAGCCATGACGGCGACGACGCCAAGCCGACCGCGGGTTTTCAACGCGTGATCCAGCGCGCGGTCATCCATGTGCAATCGTCTGGTCGTGAAGAGGTCACAGGCGCCAATGTGCTTGTGGCTATTTTTGCCGAACGTGAAAGCCATGCCGCCTATTTTCTGCAAGAGCAGGATATGACGCGTTATGATGCCGTCAATTATATATCGCACGGGATTGCCAAAGGCGGAGCGCGCAGCGAAACCCGCATTCCGCGTGGTGCTGACAACCCGTTGGATGACGAACATGAGGCAAGCGAGCGCGGCCAAGGCCGTGGCAGTCGCGAAGGGGAACGCAAGGTTGAAGCCCTTGATGCCTATTGCGTCAATCTGAATCGCAAAGCGGTTGATGGCCGTATTGATCCGTTAATTGGTCGCACAGCGGAAGTGGCGCGCACCATTCAGGTTTTGTGCCGCCGTCAAAAAAACAATCCATTGTTTGTGGGTGATCCGGGTGTTGGCAAAACAGCCATTGCCGAAGGCCTTGCTTTGATGATCGAACGCAAACAAGTGCCGGAGGTTTTACAAGGCGCGACTGTTTATGCTTTGGATATGGGGAGCCTTTTGGCGGGAACCCGTTACCGCGGCGATTTTGAAGAACGCCTCAAGCAAGTGATGAAAGAAATTGAACAACATCCCAAGGCGATTTTGTTCATTGATGAAATTCATACCGTGATTGGTGCAGGCGCGACATCAGGCGGGGCGATGGATGCCTCGAACTTGCTCAAGCCCGCTTTGGCACAGGGATCTTTGCGCTGCATCGGTTCCACCACCTATAAAGAATTCCGGCAGTTCTTTGAGAAGGACCGCGCTTTGGTCCGGCGCTTCCAGAAAATCGATGTCGCGGAACCTTCCATTCCCGATGCGATTGCTATTCTGAAAGGCCTCAAACCCTATTACGAAGAGTTTCATCAATTGCGCTATACCAATGAAGCAGTTGAAGCCGCAGTGATGTTGTCATCGCGCTATATCAATGACCGCAAATTGCCCGATAAAGCCATTGATGTGCTCGATGAAAGTGGCGCATCGCAAATGCTTTTGCCTTTGTCCAAGAGGCGCAAATCGATCGGCATCAAAGAAATCGAAGCGACGATTGCGACCATGGCAAAGATTCCGCCCAAGACAGTCTCCAAGGATGATGCGGAAGTTTTGCAACATCTAGAAGATACATTAAAGCGCGTGGTTTATGGCCAAGATCAAGCCATCACCGCTTTGACATCGGCGATCAAATTGGCCCGTGCCGGTTTGCGTGATCCTGAAAAGCCCATCGGGAATTATTTGTTTGCAGGACCAACCGGCGTAGGTAAAACCGAAGTAGCGCGGCAGTTGGCCAAAAGCCTCGGCGTTGAACTGCTTCGCTTTGACATGTCGGAATATATGGAACGGCATACGGTCTCGCGCTTGTTGGGCGCACCTCCCGGCTATGTGGGTTTTGATCAAGGCGGGCTTCTCACCGATGGTGTCGATCAGCATCGCCACTGTGTCTTGCTCTTGGATGAAATTGAAAAAGCCCATCCTGATCTCTTCAATATTTTGTTGCAGGTCATGGATCACGGCAAACTGACTGATCACAACGGTAAGCAGATTGATTTCCGCAACGTCGTGTTGATTATGACCACCAATGCTGGCGCCGCTGATCTTGCCCGCGCCCCCATGGGCTTTACCCGCACAAGACGGGAAGGCGATGATCAAGAAGCCATCAATCGTTTATTTGCACCGGAGTTCCGCAACCGGCTTGATAAGATCATTTCCTTTGCGCCTTTGCCGCGCGAAGCGATTGCCCGCGTTGTTGATAAATTTATGGCGGAACTCGACGGCCAATTGGCGGACCGCAAAGTCTCCATATCCTTGTCCGATGAAGCGCGCGATTGGTTGATCGATCATGGATATGACGAGGCCATGGGTGCACGCCCGATGGCCCGTTTGATCCAGAGTGATATTAAAACACCTTTGGCTGATGAATTGCTGTTTGGACGCCTGAAAGACGGTGGCCATGTCAAAGTCATTATTGCAGACAAGCCAAAAGATGAGGCAGACCAGTCTCCCGCGCAGAAGGGGATCGACTTTGTCTATGAAAGCGGCCCGATCAAACCACGCCCTGAACGCGAGACCATTCAAAAGAAACCGACACAACCAAAACGAAGCGCGTCAGCTGCCGCCCCTAAAAAATCTAAAGTGAAATCATCAGCTAAGGCCGCGCAAAAAGGGGAGGCTGGTCCGACGGAAAAGAACTTGCCGCCCGTTCAGATCGTGCCCAAACTGCCGCTGTCTAAACCTAAAAACGATTAAACGAAACGTGAAACCATGGCTGTCACATCATCCTCACCAGCACCCAAAAAGATTTTGACCCGCCGTCAACTCCGCCGCCGTTCACGTCATCGGCAGGAGGAGGTTTTGGGCTGGATTGTCGTGCCATTGATTGTCTGGGGTTTGATCTGGGCGGGTCTTGAAGTGAAGGAACGGTTTGGCACCATGTTGTTGCCGTTTCTTGGTCAACAAACGAAACAACCCTAAGGCCCTGGCAGGTGCAAAAGGGCGGTTCAAATCATACTCTCTCTCATTGGTTTCCCGCATTTTTTATCAAAGGCGTGCGTGACTCTTTGGGTCTGCCTGCTTGGGTGGTTGGCGCCTCTTTGGTTGGGGTGGGTCCATTAGCCCAATCAGCGGGGTACTCAATTGATTTGGCGATTGCCTCCACTTTGCTTGTCTGGGCGGGGCCTGCACAGGTTTTGTTTTTCAGCGGTATTTCTGCGGGAATGGCCTTGCCCGCTTTGGCCTTTGTGATCGGGCTTTCTTCCATGCGGTTTTTGCCGATGACCATGGCTTTGATACCGCTGCTTCCGATGAAAGATCATTCTTTACCCGTTCAATTAACCATCGGCCATATGGCCTCGGTGACTGTCTGGGCTGAAAGTTTACGCCGCCTCCCGTCCATCGATGAGCGACACCGCGTCTCCTATTATCTGGGCTTTGGAGCTGGCTGTATTGGTCTCTCGATGATCTCAACAGGATTGGGCTTCATGCTCAGCAGTGCTGTGCCGCAAGCCTTCGGAGCCGGATTGCTGTTTTTAACGCCGATCTTTTTTACCTGTTCCATTGCAGCAGGTGCGCGCAATGCCGCCGATTGGCTTGCTATCGCCTCGGGGCTTTTTCTTGAACCTGTGCTCTCGGCATGGATGGGCCCTGAATTTGATTTATTGATTCTCGGTTTGGTTGGTGGCACAGCGGCCTATCTTTTAAAAAGGCGATTGAAACCCCATCAAGGGCTGTTCTCATCATGATGACGCTGCCAATGGGAATTGAGCATTTTCTGACAATGCTTTTGGTTGCAGCCTTGCCGACGGGCATATGGCGGATTGGCGCTGTCTTCTTGGCGCGCAGGCTCTCCAATCAATCAGAAGTGTTTGAATGGGTGCGTTTTGTCGCAACCGCTTTGCTGGCCGGTGTGGTGGCCAAATTACTGGCCAATCCGTCAGGCGTTCTGGCTTTGGCGCCTTTATGGGGGCGCATGGGGGCTATCACATTGGGCTTCATCGCCTTCATGCTCTGCAAACGCTCCGTTTTTGTGGGCGTGATTGTCGGGGAGGTGATTGTCATCACCTCCGTCTATATGACCGCACCTTGATTAGAAGGCCGCGCGGATTTTCGCAGCATGGTCTTTGAGACGTTCCGGCTTTTCCATGTCACCGGTATGGGGACGCAATTTGACGCCCTCCCAGCGCGGTAAAATATGGAAGTGCAAATGGAAAACCACCTGGCCACCCGCGCTTTCCGTAAATTGCTGCAAGGTCAAACCTTCCGCCTGCATCCCTGTTTTAACCGCACGGGCAACCGTTTGCAGGCTTGGCATCATCTGCGATAAATGCGCCGCATCAATGTCGAGGATATTGCGTGCGGGTGTTTTCGGGATCACAAGCACATGGCCATCCGCACGCGGCATGATATCCATGAAAGCCAAAACATGCTCATCATCATAAACTTTTTCACAGGGCAATTCACCGCGCAAAATTTTAGCAAAGATATTGGCGTTATCATAAGCGGCCGTCATGTCATGTCTCCAGATGATCGGTTTCGATGGTCTCGATTTGAATTTTACGAAAGGGCGTATGCTGCGCAAGTTCTTGATGCAGTGCCTCGACATGCCGCCGCTCTTGCTGAAGATAGGAGGCAACGGCTGCATGCAATTCAGGATCCGCGATGAAATGGGCGGATTTCGTCGTCACAGGCCTGTAGCCGCGTGCTAATTTATGTTCGCCTTGCGCGCCAGCCTCGACTTTTTTCAAGCCATGGCGAATGGCAAATTCAATGGCTTGATGATAGCAGATTTCAAAATGCAAAAACGGGTGATGCTCGATCGCGCCCCAATGGCGACCATAAAGTGTATCGCCGCCGATAAAGTTAATCGCTCCGGCAATCGGCTTGTTGTCTCGATAGGCAAAAACCAACAAAATTTTGTCGGCCATGGTCGCGCCGATGGAGGAATAAAAATCGCGATTGAGATAAGGCCGGCCCCATTTGCGCGCACCTGTATCCATGTAAAATTCAAAAAACGCATCCCAAACATCTTCGGTTAAATCCGTGCCTGTCAAATGGCGGATGACAAGACCACTATCCAAAGCACTTTGTCGTTCTTTCCGGATGAGTTTTCTTTTGCGTGATTGCAGACTTTGCAAAAAATCATCATAGGTTTGATAGCCTTCATTCACCCAGTGAAATTGCTCGTCATGGCGCTCAAGCCACCCTTGTTCACATAAAAGCTGGTGATCAGTTGCAACGGGAAATGTCACATGGACCGAGGACAATTCCATTTGCAGGCAGACGCTTTTCAACGCTTGGGCTAGCGCTAATTTGATGGTGTGATCATGATCCTTTGCCAGTAAACGCGGGCCCGTTGCAGGGGTAAAGGGAACGGCAACTTGCAATTTGGGGTAATAGGCTCCACCTGCACGCTCATAGGCTTGAGCCCAGCCTTGATCAAACACATATTCCCCTTGCGAATGCGATTTAATATAGCACGGGGCAGCCCCCACAAGGCGGCTTTGGTCGTCATAACAAAGCAGATGCAACACATGCCAGCCGCTTCTAGCACCGACGCAACCCGAGATTTCGAGTGCGTTTAAAAACGCATAAGATAAAAACGGATGATCTTGTCCGACCAGCGCGTCCCAGTCAGCGGCGTTGATGCTTGAAAGCGATTGGCATGTTTTGAAACGAAAGGGGGAAGGGGTCATCGCAAACCAAACAGGCTGTTAATCCTTCACCTCGAAAATGGCTTCGACTTCGACGCAGGCATCCATCGGCAATTGCGCCACACCAATGGTTGAACGGGCGTGACGACCGGCATCGCCAAGAGCCAAAACCATAAAATCGGATGCGCCGTTCATGACTTGCGGCAATTGCGCAAAATCAGGCGTTGCATTGATAAAACCACCAAGCCGAACGCAACGCGTGATGTGATCGAGAGAACCGGTCACCGCTTTGACTTGTGCCAGAATATTCATGGCGCAATAACGGGCCGCCTCCTGACCCGCTTCCAGCGAAATCCCCGCTCCCAATTTGCCCTTGAAATCAATCGGCAGTTTACCGTCAAGATCAAAACACAGCTGACCGGATACGACCACCAAGTTCCCCGACCTGACGGCTCCGACATAATTGGCCACAGGCGCCGCAGCAACGGGGAGAATAATACCCTCAGCCTTTAATCTTTTTTCAACCGACATTCATCTGTTCTCCGTTTGTGGCGTTCACGCTCAAAGGCGAGGCCAACCCGTTATCATCAAGAGGACGTTTCAAATCCTCTTTGCATTGTTTTAACCAGATCGTGTTAGTTTGACATATCCTATTGTTTTGAGGAAATTTTATGTCTCTGCGGCCTGGTCTTTATACGCTTTTTCTTGCATCGACCCTTGTTTTGGCTTTGTGCGGCGTGGGTATTGCGCAATCCGGACCGGATATGGCCGCCCATCGGGCGATCTATGATCTGTCTTTGCTCAAATCCAGCAATGGCGGTCCCGAATCCGCCCGCGGACGCATTGTCGTCGAATTTTCAGGCTCGGCCTGTGACGGTTATGTCCAAACCATGCGACAGGTTGTGCAATTAAGCGCATCCGAAGGGGAGGCAGCGCAACTTGATTATCGCTCCACAACTTTTGAGGCAGGCGATGCGACGCGGTTTCGGTTTTCCCGCGACAATAAGAAATCGGGTGAGCCAGCCGACAAAGCCGAAGGTGCCGTTGAAAAACGCAATCGCGGTATTTTGCTGATGATCAGCAAACCCAAGCGCAAACAATTGGATTTACCAGAGGGAACCTTATTTCCCACCGAACATATGCGGCGTCTCATTCAAGCGGCCCGCAATGGGGAAACCCGTTTTTCAGCGCCTCTCTTTGATGGCGCGGATGAGGACAATCGAGTCTTTGACACGGTCGTCACCATCGGCCCGCGCAAAGAGGGAACAGACGGTCAGTCCTTTACGGCCCCCTTGGCTAACATGCCCTATTGGCCGATGAGCATGAGCTTTTTCGAGCGTGAAAAGGGAGACGGCGTCCCCGCCCAAACCATGCGTTTCAATGTTTACAATAATGGCGTGATCGGCACCATTGTCATTGATTTCGGTGATTTTGCTTTGTCGGGAAAATTGCAAGGTCTCGAAATGCTGAAAGCCTCAACCTGCGACAAGAAATAGGCCATCAGCCCTCTCTGAGCCCCTCTTCATTGGGGCGGGATAGGCTGTGTCGGATGCGGACAAGGCTGGTTGGTTGTATCTGCTGTTCGGCACAATAGGCCAGCAACAGGCTTTCATCGTCAAACAGATGATCAAAAATCGCCTGCCAGAATCCCTGTTCTTTCATCAAGCGGCGGATATCGCCCGGATCGACGCCTGTGAGCGTTAGAAATCGACCCAAACGTTCGGGATCAGAGGCTAAAAATCCCAATATTGCAATGGCTTGAGTTTCTGCGGCGTCCGTCTGGGGCGTTTTCATGGTTGTTCAGGCCCCTCATGTTCTTTTCGACAATCGACAGAACGGATTTATATGATTAAGGATGAGGCCTTATCAAGCGCGTATTGGCATTCACGCCTGTTTACAATCATGGATTTCATATGGCTGGCACCGTTTTGATTGTTGAAGACAATGAATTGAACATGAAATTGTTCAATGATCTTCTAGAGGCCTATGGCTATGTCACCATCAAAACGATGAGCGGTCAGGATGCCATGGCTTTGGCCCGCCAGCACAAGCCCAATGTCATTTTAATGGATATCCAACTCCCTGATATTTCAGGGGAAGATTTGATCGAGCAGTTCAAGGCCGATAGCGGTTTGCGGGCGATCCCGATCATTGCCGTGACGGCTTTTGCCATGAAGGGCGATGAAGAACGCATCAGGGCTAAAGGCTGCGAATCCTATCTCTCCAAGCCCATTTCGGTCGGTCGCTTTTTGGAAGTCGTGCAGAGCTTTTCAAGCTAAGACAAAAGCCCCAACAGACATAAAAAAAGCCGCCCAGAGGCGGCTTTTTTTATAAGACAAATCAGCTTATTT
This sequence comes from uncultured Hyphomicrobiales bacterium, assembly GCA_903824185.1. Taxonomy (GTDB): domain Bacteria; phylum Pseudomonadota; class Alphaproteobacteria; order Rhizobiales; family Beijerinckiaceae; genus CAIYZJ01. The sequence goes on along the minus strand of CAIJVU010000028.1, from coordinate 21,488 downwards.
GATCTTTGTTTCTTTGAATTCCACATGCTTTTTGACCACGGGGTCATATTTACGCATGGACAATTTGTCGGTCATGGTGCGGGAATTCTTCTTTGCAACATAGAAGAAACCGGTATCTGCTGTTGAAAGCAGTTTCACTTTAATGGTGGTTGCCTTGGCCATAACGGCATCCTCTGAGGTGCGGAGCAAGCTCCGGAAAAAACAAAAGTCGCCGCAAAGCTGCGGCGGTTGTCTCTTTCCTAGCGAGATATGTAGGAAAGTCAACCATAGAAACCCTTTTTTTTTAGCGATTACAGCAGGCTTCGAACAAAGCGTCCATTCACACACCGGTAAAAAGGAACCGGTAATTGATGGGTAAAGCCCGCGGAAATACGATCTTGCAGCTCTTTCAGCATCACTTCCGTGACAATGGGCAGATCCAAAGCGGGCGCTTCTTCAATGGGAACCCAGACCAATTCGACCAATTCGGCCTCGGGACCAATGATTCCCCCCACTTCATGGCTGATTTCAGTCCGATCGACCGCAAAAAACCGTGTATCGAAGCGTTTGGGGCGTCGCGGCGGCGTAATGGCACGGCCAACAAAATGGATCTCTTCCAAAACGGGAAAAATAGCCTGTTCCAAAAAGTGCTGCCAAGGACCAGCGGGGGTCTGTTCCGGTGCACCATAATCACGGCTACCGATCATCAGACCCGTTTCCTCAAAGGTTTCGCGGATGGCTGCCAGTGCCAGACCGCGCGCGCGCGAAAGGGTCGGACGTTGAACATGTTGCAGCAATCGGGTCTCGACAAATTCGGACAAAGCACCGGCTACCGGCATCAGCCTGTCATGAGGCTCGATCCGCCCCCCCGGGAAGACAAATTTCCCCGGCATGAATTTGTGACCCTCATGCCGTTTTCCCATCAAAACCGTGGGTTTTTTGCCGGAACGGTCAATAATGATCATGGTGGCGGCATCGCGGGGGCGCTGATTGGGCCAGCGTAAGTCACGATCCGCACCATTCATCAAGGCGAGATAGGGGTGATCCGTCTCAACCCCTGTCATAGGGAAGGCCTTGTCAAAGCATCATTATGGGTTTCGACAGGACGCAGCACCGGCTGGTCATCCCCATCCGGATATTTCGAAAAACCGTGCATTTTCAATGCCCATTGCATCGCAACCACAGCGCCTTTGACAGGGGGCAACAAAGCCAGCGTCAAAACAACACACAAAACAGGCCAAATCACCATGTGCCAAAGAACCGGCCAGTCATAATGCATTTCGGCCGACATCATGCCGCCCACCACAATATGGCCGACGATAAACAAAACGAGATAAGCGGGCAGGTCATCAGAGCGCTGAGGCGTGTAATCCGTGCCGCATTCGCTGCAGGTGGGGGTTACTTTGAGGTAGCTGGTAAATAATTTGCCCTTGTCACATTGGGGACAATGCAACTTCGACCCCCGCCAAAGAGCCTGCACCAGATCGCGGTCATCCGATTCAGCTTTGGGTTGCTGCCATATCACCGTTTTATGATCCATCATGAACCTCGAGGTCGCTTGCTTTGTCTGGATTTTCCCCCTTGTGACAGATGGGGCCGGTTGCGTCCAGCGCCTCGACGCATAGCACGTTTGCCCCCGCCACGGCCACTGAGCACACGTCCTTCACTCAGCATTTCAAATCGCAAGGCACCGGCCACAGGAGCTGCCTCGATCAATTTAACCTCGACCTGATCCCCGAGCCGCCAAGCCTCGCCCGTGCCTTGCCCGACAAGGGCCTGCAACCCTTCTTCATAGGCATAATAATCCATGCCGAGACTGGCAGCAGGCACATAGCCATCGGCACCGGTATCAGCCAATTTTACAAACAGTCCCGAACGGGTCACACCCGCCACACGTCCTTTGAAAACGGCACCGATCTGCGAGGCCAGATGAAAGGCAATCAAGCGATCAATCGTATCGCGTTCGGCTGCCATGGCGCGCCGTTCCGCCGCTGAAATGTCGGTCGAGATTGCTGCCAATTCGCTGATCGTTTGATCTGCCAATCCATCATTCCCCAATCGCAAGGCTCTGATCAAAGCACGGTGTACGATCAAATCCGCATAGCGGCGGATGGGGGAGGTGAAATGCGCATATTTATGCAGGTTCAATCCGAAATGCCCGATATTATCTGGGCTATATTGGGCTTGGGCCTGTGAGCGCAAAACAACATCATTGATAAATAATTGATGCTCTCCGCCCTCGACCATCGCCAAGATACGGTTGAAAAAAGCCGGACGCAAAGCCCCTTGCAATGTCAGCTTGATACCAACCGATGCCAAGACATCACCCAAGATCTGCATCTTTTCCATGCTTGGTTCTTCATGCACCCGATAGATCAAGGGCGTGCGTTTGCTTTCAAGTGTTTCCGCCGCCGCCACATTGGCAAGGATCATGAATTCTTCGATGACTTTATGCGCATCAAGCCGTTCGGGCACAATCACGCGATCAACACTGCCATCGGGTTTGAGAACCAATTTGCGTTCCGGCAAATCAAGCGCCAATGGGGCCCGTTGGGCGCGCGCTTGCATGGCTGCCCGCCATGCTTTCCAAAGCGGCTTCAACACAGTGTCGATGAGGGGGCGGGTGGTCTCATCCACTTGCCCATCAATGGCCGCTTGGGCTTGCTGGTAACTGAGTTTGGCCGCTGAACGCATCAGCACCCGATGAAAACTATGCCTGCGCTTGTGACCATCAGCATCGAGCACCAAACGCACCGCCAAGGCGGGACGATCCTCCAAAGGCCGTAGCGAGCATAAATCATTCGAGATCCGCTCAGGCAGCATCGGAACAACGCGGTCTGGAAAATAGACGGAATTGCCACGTTGCAAGGCCTCACGATCAAGCGAGGAACCGGTGCGGATATAGGCCGAGACATCCGCAATGGCGACCGTCACCACAAAGCCGCCCACATTATCGGGATCATCATCCTCGCGCGCATAGACGGCATCATCATGGTCTTTGGCGTCAAACGGATCAATCGTTACCAAAGGCAGGTTGCGCCAATCTTCTCTGGCGGGTTTGCAATCCTCAAGACCGGCAGGGCGTGCTAGCGCTGCCTCATCCAGCGTGGCTTTTGAAAATTCGGTCGGGATATGATGCGCATGGAGCGCAATCAGGCTGACGGCTTTTTCGGAATTGGCGGGGCCGATACGCTCGACAATTCGCGCCTCCATCAAACCAAAACTGGTTTTACGTCCGAGATTGGCCAGCACCAGATCCCCGTCTTTGGCCTCGCCCTCAAACCCGATGGGCACAAAGGCTTCCCGTCCCAATTCCTTTTTATCAACGGGCACCAAACGGCCACCCCCTGCAGGACTTGAGCGAAACAGACCCAACATCTGCGCCTTGTCACGGCTGAGAATTTTAATCACCCGCGCATGGATGGTTGTGCCCTCGCGTTGGTCAGACAAGCGCAGCAAGACACGATCGCCCACTGCAGGGGCAGGGCCGCTGTCACGCCGTTTATGTCCGCGTGACGCGCCGATGATCAAACGGGGCGGGCGGCCAGACAGCGCCTCATCCCAATCATGCGGCTTGCCGATTAAATCACCATCGCGGTCTTTGCTGGTGATGGTGGCAATGAGCGTCGGGGGTATGGCGCCCGGTTTCACCAATGTTTTGCCCCGACGCGCAACTTCACCTTCTGTTTCAAGTTCCTTGAGCAGTGCTTTCAACGCGATGCGCGCCGCACCCTTGATCCCGAAGGCCTTGGCAATCTCGCGCTTGCCGACTTTCTGCGTTTGGGCGCGGGGTGCTTTCACGGGTTGAGAGGCATCATCTTTCGACTTGCTCTTTTTTGACTCGACAGGGCCTTGGGATAAAAAATGATCGCCGCGCAAAAAGGAGAGGATGTCTTCGCGTGACGGTAAAGTGTCAGCGCCTTCCATCTCATGTGGCTTTTTTGCCATGAAACGCGCCTCGCGTTGGGTGTGACACTGGAAACTTACAAAAACCTAATGCTTTGTCTAAACGATTCTGGCGCAAAAGTCGCTGATGGACACAGAGGGGGATCACAGCGGGGATCAAAGCGGGCAGGGAATAGTAAACCTCTTAACCACCGCGTCATTGCGACCGCGAGCAAAGCGAGACGGGAAGCAATCTATAGAAGTCCACTTAAATGCAAAAAGCCCCCCGCGTCATTGCGAACGCAGTGAAGCAATCCAGATAATGCCTATTCAAATATTCAATCCCAAATGGATTGCCGCGCCGCCTGCGGCGGCTCGCAATGACGCAAAGACATATATCAAAAACAAAAAAAGGGGACCGATGGTCCCCTTGATTTTAAGTCTGACGCGTCATGAAACAACCAACCAGCGGTTGCAATCCGCTGGTCGTTTGATCAGTCTTACGAGCAACCGGTGGTCGAACCGCAGGTGTCGCATTTCAGGCAGGTGCCGTTACGCACCAAGGTGAAATTGGCGCATTCGGGGCAGGCCTCGCCGACATAACCTTTCATGCGTGCTTCGGTGCGTTTATCAAGCGCCGAAGGCGCTGGCTTTTTCGCAGTCACTGCTTGGAAGGCCACGCCCGAAAAAGCGGTATCGGTCGAAGCATCGCCAATGGTCATCGGGCTTTCATCCACCAACGCGCCGGATTTCAAGGCCGTTGCACCAACCGTTGCATAAGCGGTTGCCACTGTCCCGTCGGAAGCGCGCGCCTCGAAGCTGACGCCGCCCTCAATCGCCATGAGATTGGTGGGCTTGCCACGCACCAGACCCTTCGATACGACACGCGCCGCAGCCATGGCGGCACCGTGCGAGCTCGGCGCCTTGGATTCATTATCGCCTTTGCCGATGGCATCAAAGCCTATCGATTCAGGCGAGACATGCGCCAGATCATGACGGCTGAGATAGGAGATCGCCAATTCACGGAACACGTAATCAAGCACCGAGGTGGCATTCTTGATCGCATCATTGCCTTGCACGAAACCGGCTGGCTCGAAGCGTGTGAAGGTGAAGGCCTCCACATATTCTTCCAAAGGCACGCCATATTGCAGGCCCAACGAAATCGCGATGGCAAAATTGTTCATCAAGGAGCGGAAGGCAGCGCCTTCTTTATGCATATCGATGAAGATTTCACCCAAGCGACCATCTTCATATTCGCCGGTGCGCAGATAGACTTTGTGGCCGCCGACAATCGCCTTTTGGGTATAACCTTTGCGACGATCAGGGAGACGATCACGATCACGCACATGCTCGATCCGCTCGATCACTTTCTCGACAATCTTTTCGGCCATGGCCGAGGCGCGGGCAGCGGCGGGCATGGCGGCAATGGCTTCCATACCTTCTTCGGCCTCGTCCTCGTCATCGGCAATCAACTGGCTGTTGAGAGGCTGTGACAGTTTCGAGCCATCGCGATAAAGCGCATTGGCTTTCAATGCCAATTTCCACGAGAGCATATAAGCGTTTTTGCAATCATCAACGGTTGCATCATTGGGCATGTTGATGGTCTTGGAAATCGCGCCCGAGATGAAGGGCTGGGCAGCCGCCATCATGCGGATATGGCTTTCGACTGAAAGATAGCGCTTGCCGATGCGGCCGCATGGATTGGCGCAATCAAACACCGAATAATGCTCCGGCTTCAAATGCGGTGCACCTTCCAAGGTCATGGCGCCGCAGACGTGAATATTGGCGGCTTCGATATCGGCCTTTGAGAAGCCGAGATAAGGCAGCAATTCAAAGGCGGGGTCATTGAGTTTTTCAGCCGGCACTTTGAGGGTTTCGGTGAGGAACTCTTCGCCCAAGGTCCATTTGTTGAACACAAATTTAATATCAAAGGCAGACGCCATACCGCTTTCCAGCGACTGGATTTTCTCTTCCGAAAAACCCTTGGCGCGCAGCGAGGAATGGTTGATCGCCGGTGCTTGCGCAAGCGAGCCATGACCAACCGCATAGGCCTCGATTTCAGCAATATCGGCTTCGCCATAACCCAAAGTCCGAAGCGCTTCGGGCACAGCGCGGTTGATGATTTTCCAATAACCGCCACCGGCGAGTTTCTTGAACTTCACCAGCGCAAAATCTGGCTCGATACCGGTCGTATCACAATCCATCACCAGACCGATGGTGCCGGTGGGTGCAATCACGGTGGATTGCGCATTCCGGTAACCATGACGCTCACCCAAAGTCAGCGCCTTGTCCCACGCCGCTTTGGCATGGGCGACAAGCGTCATGTCAGGGCAGGAGGCATGATCGAGCGGCACAGGATGAACAGAGAGATTTTCATAACCCGTGGCCTCACCCCGCGCAGCGCGGCGATGATTCCGGATCACCCGCAACATATGGTCTTTATTGGCTTCATATTGCGGGAAGGGGCCCAATTCACCAGCCATTTCGGCAGAGGTTGCATAAGACACACCTGTCATGATGGAGGTCAAAGCCCCACACATCGCCCGACCGGCGTCTGAATCATAGGAGATGCCATTGGTCATCAGCAAGCCGCCGATATTGGCATAACCAAGACCCAAGGTCCGATAGAGATAAGACCGCTCGGCAATTTCCTTGGAGGGGAACTGCGCCATCAACACAGAGATTTCCAGAACAACGGTCCACAAACGCACCGCATGCTCGTAAGACTCGACATTGAAGCGGCCATCCGCCTCACGGAATTGCAAGAGATTCAGCGAGGCCAGATTGCACGCCGTATCGTCAAGGAACATATATTCGGAGCAGGGATTGGACGCACGGATCGGACCAGCCGCAGGGCATGTATGCCAATCATTCATCGTGGTATTAAAATGCAAACCGGGATCAGCTGAAGCCCAAGCCGCATGACCGATTTGTTCCCACAAATCACGCGCCTTCAAAGTCTTGTGAACCTTGCCATCGGTGCGGCGGATCAAATTCCAGTCACCGTCTTTTTCGACAGCGCGCAGGAAGTCATCTTTGATCGAAACCGAATTGTTCGAATTCTGGCCGGACACGGTCAGATAGGCTTCTGAATCCCAATCGGTATCATAGGTATCAAACTGAATATCCGTATAGCCTTGCTTGGCGAACTGAATGACGCGCTTGATGTAATTGTCAGGAACCAGCGAGCGGCGCGCTTGCTTGATTTCGCGCTTCAGGACGGGATTTTTTTCAGGATCGAAACAAGCATCGGCCGGACCGTCGCAATTCACGCAGGCCTTCATAATGGCCTTCAAATGCTTGTGGCAGAGCTTTGAACCGGTGACGAGCGCAGCCACTTTCTGCTCTTCGCGCACTTTCCATTCGATATAGGTTTCGATATCGGGATGATCGGCATCGACCACGACCATTTTCGCTGCACGACGGGTGGTCCCACCTGACTTAATCGCACCCGCAGCACGGTCACCGATTTTCAGGAAGCTCATCAGACCGGAAGAGCGGCCACCACCGGCGAGTTTTTCACCTTCGCCGCGCAGCATCGAGAAGTTGGAACCCGTGCCCGAACCATATTTAAACAGGCGCGCTTCACGCACCCACAGATCCATAATGCCGCCTTCGTTCACAAGATCATCGGCCACGGACTGGATGAAGCAGGCATGGGGTTGCGGATGCTCGTAAGAGGATTTGGATTTCACCAGTTTGCCGGTCTGGAAATCAACGTAATAATGGCCTTGCGAAGGGCCATCAATGCCATAGGCCCAATGAAGACCGGTGTTGAACCATTGTGGCGAATTGGGCGCGCACATTTGCATCGCCAGCATGAAACGATGCTCGTCATAAAAGGCGAGGGCGTCGTCCTCGGTGGTGAAATAGCCACCTTTCCAGCCCCAATAGGTCCAGCAGCCTGCAAGGCGGTCAAACACCTGCTTGGCGCTCATTTCGGAACCGTAGCGCTGATCTTCGGGCAATTTGGCGAGGGCTTTTTCATCAGCAACCGAACGCCACAACCAAGACGGAATGCTGGTTTCTTCAACCTTCTTCAACACTGCGGGCACACCGGCTTTGCGGAAATATTTTTGCGCAAGCACATCGGCGGCCACTTGGGACCACGCTTCGGGAACCTCGATATTTTCCAGACGAAACACCACCGAACCATCGGGGTTACGGATCTCACTGGTCGCATGACGGAAAACAAGCGCGTCATACGGTGAGTGTCCGGCAGTGGTGTAACGACGGTCAATACGCATTTCAGTCCCCTTCAACACGACGCCTCAGGCGTCCAAGCCGGAACAAACCGGTGTGATTCCAAAAATTAAACTGTCTTGAACCCCAGCCAACAGAATGAAACCGTGAAAATCAGCTGTTTTGACAATAAAACGGCGACTACGGAAACAACCAACATCACCGACCCGAGGGATCAGCGATAAGGGCCTGTGATGTCTGGGTTTGCCGCATTCTTCAGCCTGTGCAAAACCAAAAACTGGTCCCAAACAACAAACAATCAGACGGCAGCAACGGATTCGGACGCTACCCCCAGCGGGCTTCATCGTCAAGTTCTAGTATGTCAGAAAAATGTCATCACTACATATAGGGGGTGGATAGAAATCATAGACCACACCGACAACTCATGGAAAAGACACAAGAATCTTCTCACGCTATGACTGACACGGGTCATAATGTGTTTGATTCTTATGGTAAGCGAAAGATTAAAATTGCATAAAAGCTGCCCTGAACGGTAGCGCTCTTTTCACATCATCCACAGCGAATCTCCGAACCCAATAGAAGGTCGGACTGGACACAGACAAATTTGCTCGCCATAGTCCGGTCGAATTGATTTGGGAGCTTAAGATGAAGGCGATCTTGCTGCGTATTTTCACGTGGTGGCATGGTGCAACCGTTGGCACCCTTTTTCACACCTGGCGTAAGGGTGAAAAAGTCGGGGAAGACCAATATGGCAACCAATATTACCAGACGAAGGGCCAGCGCGTCGATCCGGCCCTCGGCATTGTCCGTCGTTGGGTCATTTATAAAGGCGAGGCAGACGCATCGATGATTCCAGCTGGCTGGTATGGCTGGATGCATCACAAGCTGGATGTTTTGCCCCATCAGGAAAATTATATTTCCCGCGCATGGGAAAAGCCCCACCAACCCAATCTCACGGGCAGTGCAGGCGCCTATCGTCCGCATGGCTCGATTTTGCAAGATAACAGCCAAAGCAGCGCCAAAGAGACTTACAAGCCTTGGAATCCTGCTTAACCTCTGATTTTCTTGTCTGATTTTGCAATTCAGGAACGGCTTGCCCCTTGGCAGGCCGTTTTATTTTAAGATTGACCTTGATTTTGTCTCTTTTCCTGATGACAGAAGAGGTCATCATTTTCAAAAGGAATGTCGGCAATCGTGTTGGCTCATTTTGGCGAAGCACAAAAACCACGGCAAAGCTTGCGCGCCCATCTCTTGGGCTGTGTTTTGCTGTTGGCTCTCGGCACGGCAGCGCAAGCGGAGAGAATTGCCAATCCCATCGCCGATTTTTCAGGCTTAGACAAAATCACCGGTCGTATCACAACCTTCTCGGTCGATATTGATGAATTGGTTCAATTCGGCACGCTCAGGATGCGCACCCGCGCCTGTTACACGCGCCCCCTGACAGAAGCCCCGCAAACAGATGCTTTTGTCGAGGTGCAGGAAGTCTCCCAGAACGGAAAAGTGCAAACCATTTTTTCTGGTTGGATGTTTGCAGCCAGTCCGGGATTACACGGGGTCGAACACCCGATTTATGACATCTGGCTGACCGGCTGCCGTCAACCGCCGGCCCCCGTGCAACCGGCCAAAGCGGAGCCTGCCAAACCTGAACCCGCCAAAAAACCGGAACCGGCCAAACAGGCGCCCAAAAAACAAAAAACGCGCTGAATTTAATGTTACGGGCTTTCAAGAAGCGCCAAGATCTGACGCGGGTCGTCCCGCTCTGCTTGCGGCCAAACCAAAAAGTCCCCTTCGCCCTGTAAAGCGTCTTGCAACAAAACGCGATATTCGATTTTGGGGACCGTAATGGCCCCCAGACTGGCGAGATGACTGGTAACAAATTGCGTATCAAGCAAAACATAACCACCGGCACGCAGGCGTGCCACAAGATGAGCCAATGCCACTTTCGAGGCATCGCGCATCAAATGAAACATGCTTTCACCAAAAAAAACGCGACCAATGCTCAAGCCGTATAAGCCACCCACACAGCGGCCTTCATAAAAACATTCCACCGTATGGACTTTGCCTTGGCGGAATAAGTCAGAATACAAAGAATGGATCCGCGCATTGATCCAAGTGTCCTTGCGCGTTTGCGCGCAGGCATTAATGACAGCTTCAAAATCACGGTCGACATAAACATCAAAGCGACTGCTACGGATGGTTTTGATCAGGCTACGGGAGAGATGCAGCCCATCCAGTGGTAAAATGCCACGCTCTTTGGGCTCGACCCAAAATAATTCTTTTGAATCCGCATGTTCCGCCATGGGGAAATACCCTGCCGCATAGGCGCGCAGAACCAATTCCGGCGTGATCTCCGGCAAAGGAGAGGATTGATCATTAGCTGATCGTTGATCAGGCATTGCCTCTATCAGTGGTCTTGAGGTTTCAGGAACTTTTCAAGCCAATGAATATCATAATCGCCGTTTTGAACGTCGGGATTGCGAACAAGCTCGCGGAAGAGCGGCAATGTTGTATCGATACCTTCCACAACAAATTCATCAAGAGCACGCCGCAAACGCATCAAGCATTCGTTGCGATTGCGACCATGAACGATCAATTTGCCGATCAAGGAATCGTAATGAGGGGGAATGCGGTAGCCTTGATAGGCTGCACTATCCACGCGCACGCCAAGACCACCCGGCGGATGAAAATAGCTGATGAGACCGGGCGAGGGACGGAACGTACTGGGATGTTCGGCATTGATCCGGCATTCAATCGCATGGCCTGCAATTTTCACGTCGTCCTGTGTGAAGGACAGCGGTAATCCCGAGGCAATTCGGATCTGTTCATTGACCAGATCAATGCCTGTGATCATTTCAGTGACCGGATGCTCAACCTGAATCCGCGTATTCATTTCAATGAAATAGAAATGGCCGTCTTCATATAAGAATTCAATCGTACCAGCGCCCAGATAAGAAAGCTCTTGCATCGCTTTGGCGCAAATAGAACCTATTTTTTCACGCGCCTCCGCATTCAAAGCAGGCGAGGTTGCTTCTTCCCAGACCTTCTGGTGACGACGTTGTAGCGAGCAATCGCGTTCACCAAGATGCACAGCATGACCCTGTCCATCGCCCAACACTTGGATTTCGATGTGGCGGGGTTTTTCTAGATATTTTTCCAGATAGACGGCATCATCACCAAATGCTGCTTTGGCTTCGGTGCGTGCGGTTTGCAGGGCATTGACGAGATCACCCTCATTGCGCGCGACTTTCATGCCACGGCCACCGCCACCCGCTGCCGCTTTGACAATCACGGGATAACCAATACCGGCCGCAATTTTCAGCGCTTCATCCGATTCCGTAACGCCACCGTCAGACCCGGGAACGCAAGGAATACCAAGCCGCAAAGCGGTGCGTTTGGCCTCGATCTTATCGCCCATGATACGGATATGATCGGCTTTCGGGCCGATAAAACGAATATTATGACTTTCGAGAATATCGGCGAAACGCGCATTTTCAGACAAGAAGCCATAGCCCGGATGCACCGCATCCGCGCCTGTGATTTCACAAGCCGCCAGCAAAGCCGGAATATTCAAATAGCTGTCTGTGGCAGGCGCTGGACCAATGCAGACACTCTCATCGGCCAGACGCACATGCATGGCATTGGCATCTGCGGTTGAATGCACTGCCACAGTGGCAATACCCAACTCCTTACAGGCCCGAAGAACACGCAGTGCGATTTCACCGCGATTGGCTATCAGGATCTTGTCAAACATATGCTCTCGCTTATTCGATGCTCATCAGCGGCTGACCAAATTCGACCGGCTGCTTATCATCGACAAAGATGGCCGTCACAGTCCCCGAATGAGGGGCAACAATATCATTGAAGGTTTTCATGGCTTCGATGAGCAGGATCTTGTCACCCGCCTTCACCACAGAGCCCACTTCCACATAGGCCTTGGCCTCGGGCGAGGGGCGACGATAAGCCGTGCCCACCATAGGCGAGGGAACAGCTCCGGCGATATCTTTGCTGCCGGACGGGGCCGCGGGTGCAGGAACAGCTGCAGGCGATGCATGCATCACAGGCGCCGAGGGGACCGAGACCGAATAAGGGGCAGGCGAAGTGAACACTTCACGCGCCACGCGGATGCGCATATCGCCTTTTTCGACCTCGATTTCGGTGAGTTGCGTTTCAGCCAGCATCTTGGCCAATTGCTTGACCAATTTGGTATCCACAACCGTATCGTGCTCTGTTTTATGCTTGTCGCTCATGAAAGAGTGCCCGTTTCTTGTCCGTGCCGCGGCTGAATGTCAGGACCAACACACACGGAAATGCAAAATCAATTTCGTATTCTTTACAGCAATTTGTCCCGAAAGGCCAAGACAAAGCAGGATGATCAGCCTCAACTATGGTTTACAAAAACTTAAAGAGTGCAGGCAAGCCTAGCCGCATTGGGATTTACCGCATTTACGGGTCGCATCAATCGCCTCCTTGAGACTTTGATAGCCGACCGCACCAAACACCACCTCTTGTCCGATCAGATAGGCAGGCGTGCCTTGCAGGCGCAAAGCATCGCCGATCTGCATGGTTTCCGATAAAATGGCCTTGGTTTCAGCCAGATCCATGTCCTTTTGCAGTTTTGTCAGATCGACATTGAGATCTTTGGCCACACTGAAAGCGCGGTCTTTGCCGATGCGGCCCTTGCTTTCCAGCAATTTCGCATGAAATTCCAAATATTTAACGCCAGATAATTGTTGACGTGCGGCCACCGCAACAATCGCCGCCTCTACCGAATCCGGCCCCAAAACAGGGAAATCACGGATGATGATGCGCAAATTCTTGTCGCTATCGATGAGTTTTTGCAAATCGGTCAAAGCTTTTTTGCAATATCCGCAATTATAATCAAAAAATTCGATCAACGTGACATCGCCTTTGGGATTGCCCAAAACCGTCGAACGCCCCGATTGCGTCAAGGCTGGCAGCCAATCGGTCAGAGCTTTGCTTTGCGCCGCCTTCTCATTTTCCGTTTGCCGTTTTTCCAGCTCGTTCAAGGCCTCCTGGATAATCTCCGGATTTTTGACCAGATAGTCTTTGATCAAGGCTTTGATTTCCGATTGCTGGCCCGCGGTCAATTCGGCCGCATGACCGCTTTGTGCCCAAAGGCCACTCAGCCCAACACACAGGACGATCGGCAGGAAACGTTTCAAAAACAGGGACATCGACTATCCTTTTGTCGGAATTAAGCTCTGGGAGGACGGAAATTCAGAATTTCATCGGCCTTATACCAGCCGGGTGAATTTGCAGGTAATTTTTCTTTGGCACGCGCCGCATGATTGGCGGCTGCATTATACTCACCCGCTGCAAAATAAGCACGGGCGGAATTGAGTTCGGCCAGACCAATCTGCCCCTTGCGGCTATAGGCCGTGGCCAAATGCCGGAAACCATCGGGACTATCAGGCTCGCGATTGACCGCATTGGATAATTCCAAAATCGCTTCATCGATATTGGCGGGCTGATCGGTGGAAATCAGCGCATGCCCCAGCAAAATGCGGATCAAACCCGCACTTGGGGCCAAAGAGACGGCTTTGCGCAGCGCTGATACGGCTTCATTCGCACGTCCAAATTCCAGCAGGCATTGTCCTTTCAGCTCCCAAAAATAGGGGTTTGCGGGTTGCTCTTTGATCAAGCCATCAATCTTGGCCAGTGCATCGCTGATACGCTTGCCACGGAAATCAATGATCGAGCGCGCATAACGGGCAGGCAATGAATTATCCGAAAGCGGATAGCGCCGCCCCACCTCGGACGCCGTTGCGGAAAACCCGAATAATTTCGCGCGGGCCATATCATGGCGGGCCTGCAAGGCCGATGGATCTTTGACATCCCGATAAGCACTTTTCGACGCCAGCGATTCCAGATTGGCAATCCGCTCTGTCGGGAGAGGATGGCTGAACACATAGGGATCCACGCTTGCAGAGCGGAACATCGAATCCTGACTGAAGCGCTTGAAGGTCTCCAATAGACCTTGCGGGGATTGATGGGTGGCATTGAGAAAATCAATGGCGGAGCGATCAGCGGCTTGTTCTTCCGAACGCTGGTAGGAAAGGAGCGAGCGACGCACCATTTCCTGCGGGCCCAAGATCGCACCCATGACACCGGCCCCGTCATTGCCAATCGTGCCACGGCTTGTGGCCGCACCGACAGCCGCGCCCGCACCCAGCAACATGCCGACCACGGACATGATCTGCGCATTTTGTAATTGCTGGTGCAGACGCGACAAATGCCCGCCTTTGATATGGCCGGATTCATGGGCGATAACGCCGATGATCTCATTGGGCGTTTTGGAGTCCATCAAGGCACCGGTATTGATAAACAAACGGCGCTCGCCCGCTACAAAGGCGTTAAAGCTCCGGTCCCCCATCAAAACAATGGTGGTGGATCCGGCAGGAATACCGGCAGCGGCAAAAATGGGACGGGAATAATCACGCAGTAAGGTTTCAATTTCGGCATCGCGGATAATGCCGCGCAATTCCTGCGCCTGTGACGCGAGCGGAAAAAACGCCGCTGACAGGGCGGCAACCGTGCCTAAAATGGTTTTTCTGCTCAACACCGGATGCAAAATCCTTAAAAAACGGGACATTTTACTGAAATTGTGAGGTTCCCACATAGCAAACATTCCATGATTCTGGCTTTACCGCTTGCAGTTAAAGCCGCGCCTGCCTATGCGTCAAACCCTAGAGACAACCGACAAGGCCAAAAACATGACGGATAATCAAGGCAAAGAAAAGGCATGGCTCCCCCCATTGCGGGGATCAAAGCGGGGCGATGTCAATCCGTTCATTGCCATGGATATGATGTCTGCGGCTGTCGAACGGGAAAAATCAGGCCTGCCGGTCATTCATATGGAAGTCGGCCAACCGGGGGCTCCGGTTCCGCAACATGTCCGAGATGTGGCGGCAAAGGCGCTGCAATCTGGAAAAATCGGCTACACAGAAGCCTTGGGGATGCGGTCGTTGCGCGAGCGGATCGCGCGTCATTATGCAGACACCTATCTGGTCAATGTGCCTGCCGAGCGCATTGCCATCACAACCGGTTCGTCGGCTGGCTTTATCCTGTCCTTTTTGTCGATGTTTGACATCGGTGCCCGCATTGCCATTTCATCCCCCGGCTATCCGGCCTATCGCAACACCTTGACGGCCTTGGGCTTGGAACCTGTCACGATTGTGACCGATGAAAAAAACAACTGGGTGATGACCGGCGCCGATATTGAAAAAGCGCATGCGCAACAGCCACTCAATGGCGTGCTCATCATGTCGCCCGCCAATCCGTCTGGCACGATGATGTCGGCAACCGCCCTGCAAGACATGGCTGAAACCTGCCAAAGACTGGGCCTCTGGTTGATCTCCGATGAAATCTATCATGGTCTGACCTATGAAAAACCAGCCGTCACCGCCCTGACATTTGATGATCAAGCCATCATCGTAAACAGCTTTTCCAAATATTATTGCATGACCGGCTGGCGCGTGGGTTGGCTTGTGCTTCCGGAAACACTGGTGCGCCCCGTGGAGCGTCTCAGTCAAAGCCTTTACATTTCCTCTCCACAGCTCAGCCAGATTGCCGCAGAAGCCGCCTTTGATTGCATGGATGAGTTGGAAGAGATCAAAATGGGCTATACGCGAAACCGTGCACTGTTCATGAAAGAGCTTCCCGCTCTTGGCTATGGAAAGTACCTGCCTGTCGATGGAGCCTTTTATTTTTACATTGATATTGGTGACTATACCAATGACTCCGTGGATTATTGCAAGCGTATTTTAAACGAAGCAGGTATTGCGCTGACACCCGGTCCGGATTTTGATCTTGAACGCGGCAATCGTTTTATGCGCTTGTCTTTTGCCAATACCTATGAGGACTGTGAGAAAGCCTTGGACTGTCTCAAACGCTTTCGGCAGCACAGCTAAACGGCATAAATAAAGCGCCCCGAAGGGCGCTTTTTTCTTCATCAAAAAGGGGCAAACAGAGCCCTCTATTCAATCAGGATTTGCGGGCCCACCAGCCACCGCGGCGCGGCTTATTGTCTGCGCCCACAACAACAGGTTCCGTTGTTTCGGGCTCTGGAGGAGGCAAAGGTTCGTGAGCCTGACTGTCCACAACAGGCGGAGCGACATCGTGTTGCGTCACAGCGATGGGCTCAACGATGGATACAGCTGGTTCAACAGGAACAACCGGTTGATCACTGCCATGCCCAACGTCTTCTGTACCAACGGCCTCGACGCGGCGCGGCGGACGACCCCGACGCGGACGGGCAACCGGCAGTGCATCAGCGGTTTCCAACACAGGCAATGCCTCCGCAACACCGTGAGAGGATGGTTCCTCAATGGCTGTGAAAGGCTCATGCGTAAACATCAAGACGGGTTCGTCATGAGGGGTGATGTCATCATCAGACCCTGCAAAACGAGGGGATGGTTGTTCATCGCCCGAATGGGAGATCTCTCCCCCCTCACGCACGGGCAAACCCGTATCATCCCGATCACGACGCAAGCGACGACCGCCACGACGACCACGGCGACGTCCGCGGCCTTCACCGTCTGCACCCTCACTGTCACCGGCAAATTCACGCGGCTCGCGAGGCGTGACACCTTCGACCTGCTCATAGGTTTCGCCATTGAAGGGGATGCCATCAATATCGGGCTGCGGCGCATCAAGGGACATCGGCCGCGGCATATCAGACCGATCTGAGTCAGCGCGATCAGGACGTCCGCCACGACGACGACGGCGGCGTCTGCGACGACGGTTCTCACTTTCGCTCTCGCTTTCACCCTCAACCGCATCACGCGAGGTTTCATCGGAGGCGTTGTCATCCTCGTCCTGATCTTCAATATCCTCATCAACCACATCATCGACGATATCATCATCTTCATCAGGCATGATGACGCTATCGACCTGAATACCGGAGGCTATGCGCGCAACGGGGGTGGCCAATTCGCCTTTGGCGATATTGAAGGCATGCGTGCCCGATTGCGTGTCATCTCCCAAAATGGTCAGCGTAACGCCAAACCGATATTCCAAGGCACTGACATGGCCACGCTTTTGATTGAGAATATAAAGCGCCACTTCCGTGCGGGTTGTGATGGTCAGATTGAACGCGGCTGAGCGCAACAACTGCTCTTCGACGGCACGCAACACATGCAATGCGACCGATGCCGTCGCCCGCACAAAACCAACGCCCGAGCAATGCGGACAAAGGATAGTGGAGCCTTCCAACACACCGGTTCTAATGCGCTGGCGTGACATTTCCATCAAGCCGAAGGGTGAAATGCGTCCGACCTGAATGCGGGCCCGATCATTTTTCAACGCATCTTTCAAGCGCCGTTCGACAGCCCGATTGTTGCGATGCTCTTCCATATCGATGAAATCGATCACGACCAATCCGGCCAAATCGCGCAAGCGCAATTGACGGGCGACTTCGTCAGCCGCTTCCAGATTGGTTTTCAGTGCCGTGTCTTCGATATTGTGTTCACGGGTTGCACGGCCCGAATTCACATCAATCGCCACCAAAGCTTCTGTTTGGTTGATGACAATGTAACCGCCGGATTTCAGCGTCACCTGATTGGAGAACATGGCATCCAGTTGCGCCTCGATCCCATGACGCGCAAACACCGGTTGCTGTTCACGATAATATTTGACGTTTTTCGCATGCGAGGGCATCAGCATGCGCATGAATTCTTTGGCTTCTTTGTATCCGGCATCGCCAGACACAATCACCTCGTCAATATCCTTGTGATACAAATCGCGGATCGAGCGTTTGACCAGTGACCCTTCTTCATAAACAAGGGAAGGGGCCGTGGACTGCAAAGTCAGTTCACGCACATTTTCCCATAACCGCATCAAATATTCGAAATCGCGGCGAATTTCCGGCTTGGTCCTTGCGGCACCAGCCGTCCGCAAAATCACGCCCATTCCATCCGGAACCTCAAGTTCCTGCGCGATCGACTTCAAACGCTTCCGGTCAATCACATTGGTGATTTTTCTGGAAATACCGCCACCGCGACCGGAATTGGGCATCAAAACCGAATAGCGTCCGGCAAGCGACAAATAGGTTGTCAGCGCAGCCCCTTTATTGCCGCGCTCTTCTTTCACCACCTGCACCAGCAAAATCTGGCGGCGCTTGATGACTTCTTGGATCTTGTATTGGCGACGGAAATGACGGGGGCGCTCAGGCACTTCTTCCAAAGCGTCTTCGGCACCGACTTGTTCGATGCTGTCTTCTTCAGACGGTTCACCATCCTCGTCCTCGTCGTGCTCGTCATCATCATGAGCGGAGGCATGAGGAGCATGATCGTCGTGGGCGGTTTCTTCTTCCTCATCGTGATGGGTCTCATCATGATGCGCGGTTTCATGCTCATGCTCATGCGCGTGCTCATGTGAATCCGCAACAGGGACCGCATGGTCTTGATCATGCGCTGTCAAATGATTTTCGCCATCAGAAGGTGCCTGATGCTCATCGGACGGCGCACCGTCTTCATGAGAAGCGTGATCGACCGGTGTCTCGTGAGAGGCCGAAACCGGATCGCCGTTTTCATCCAAAATGTGATGATCAACATCATCAAGCTCTTGGGTTTTAACAGGATCAGGGCGGCGCGAGCGCGAACGGCCATGCGGACGACGGCTGTGGCGTGGTTGCTCTTCCTCGTCGGCCTCACGCTCGGCGCGTGCGTCTTCGGCCAGCAACGCTTCACGATCGGCGGTCGGAATTTGATAATAATCGGGATGAATTTCGCTGAAAGCCAAGAAACCGTGACGATTCCCGCCATATTCGACGAAGGCCGCCTGAAGGGAGGGTTCTACGCGCGTGACTTTTGCGAGATAAATATTGCCGCGAAGTTGTTTTTTATTAGCGGACTCGAAGTCGAATTCCTCGATCCGGTTTCCGCGCACCACCACAACCCGTGTTTCTTCGGGATGGGCCGCATCGATAAGCATTTTGTTCGCCATGAAATTCTCTCATAGGCGTCCGGTCGGTCTGATCAGTTGTTTCACAATGCTTTGAAAAAGCTGACGCAAATCCATTTATTCTGGAACGGGCGTCTGAAAAATAAGATGATCGCGGAAAGGAACGGACGCGATAAGATTGCCTGTTGGCAATCGGGTTGGAAAGGAAAAGGATTGATCCAGAGCGTGGGCTTTCAACCGAAACAACAGACATCAACGGAGCCTTAGGGCCCTGTTCAGTGCTGTTTATGTTCTGGTTGATGCGTGCTCTCACGATCATCACCTCAATACGTTAAGCCTTACGCAACAAGATGCGCAGGTCTGAAAAACAGCCGGTTTGAGCAAGAGCTGCCGACCCTGTTAATATTCCCACCTTGCTCTTGGAGAAGAGCGGGTTATGGCCATGCTGTGACCCGATGCGCAGATTTCAGCGCAGAGAAGATCAAACGGCACTGGCCAACCCTCAACGGCGTAAGGGAATACCAATCTCCTTATTCATAGCGTTATAATTTGTGCTTTGGCAAGACATTCTATGGTGCGGACGGGAAATCCTCCTGAAACTCTATCCTCCATGGGGCTTTTCGTTTTGCGCCACTCCCTGTAGGAGATAGGCCCCTATCTCGTGAAAATCTCTGCAAAATGCGCCACTCCTCTTGGTCTATCTTGCTTCTTTTCTGCCTATCCTGCGCTATGTTTGGCAGTCAGGTGCAGGACAGTCGTGCACAAAATCAGCAGAATGCTCAGGAACGTGCCGTTGTTCTGGAAGCCAAACTAACCACCGAAAAAGACCAATCCATCCTCATTTTGACCTTTACGCGGCCAGTTTCGGTGTTTTCCTACCCCATGATGCAACCGGACCGGCTGATTATTGACCTTCCATTGGTCAATTTCCAAGTGCCAGATAGCTTTCGGCAAGCCAGAAGTCCCTTGGTCAAAATGGTGCGTTTTGGTGCCTTGGGGCCTGAAAAATCAAGAATTATCATAGACTTGTCGAAACCCACGCGCATTGCCCGCATGGGTTTTGTGCCTGTCGCCAGTGGTTTCGCCCATGCCTTGCGGATTGAGCTGGAAGCCGCCGACCCGCGTCAATTCGAACAAGAAGCCCGTTCGGTTGCCGAACAAATTCGGGCGCAGCGCACGCGTAATGGGGATAATGACACGATACAAAGCCAACCCCCTATAAAATCAAATGAAAAGCGACCACTGATTATGATTGATCCGGGCCATGGCGGCCCTGATTTCGGGGCGGTGGGACTGAATAATATTGCGGAAAAAGACGTGGTGCTGGCTTTTGCCAAAACATTGCGTGAAAAAATAGAGAAATCAGGGCAATATCGTGTCGCTTTGACGCGCGATGGCGATGTTTTCATCCCATTGCGAGAGCGTGTCCGCATTGCCCGCAGCCAAGGCGCGCATTTGTTCATCTCTATCCATGCCGACCGGATCCAAAATGCGGCCGAGGTGAGGGGGATGACCATCTACACGAATGATGAGCGGGCCACCGATGCCGAGGCGGCTCTGCTGGCTGAAGCGGAAAACCGCGCGGATGTGATGGGGGGCGATGAAAGTGAAGCCCTTCGTGAAGAAGTCACTGATATTCTTGAAGATTTAGCAAAACGGGAAACCCGGATACGCTCAGGTCTGTTTGCACGCACTCTCTTGGGACGCATGGAAACAATGGGCCAAACCATCAACAAAAATCCCATCCGCTCAGCAGGGTTCCGCGTGTTGAGAGCGCCGGATATCCCCTCAATCTTGCTGGAACTGGGCTATTTGTCCTCGCAATCAGACATTAAATCGCTCACAGACCCGCAATCGCGGGAAAAAATCGGTCAAGATATCGCTGATGCGGTTTTTCGCTATTTTGCGCTCAACCCCGCGCAATAAGGCAATGCTGTGGTCAAGATTTCGGAAAATCCGATGATTTTCTGCCCTCATTTTTCCACAAAGAGCAGCAATATGCTTGCCAGATCAGTGAAAGCGCGCGAGAAGCGCTAAGTTCAGATCCGTTCACCTGTCGAATGAACGGATTGGGATCAATAACAAGGACTTCATTTCCATCATGATGCGGCATTTCTTGCGTTTTTTTGGCTGGATATTCAGTCTCGCTTGTATCTTGGGCGCGATTGGAGCTGCACTTGTCGGTATCGTGATCTGGCGTTTTTCCGAGCAATTACCCGATTATTCCCAATTGGCGACCTATCAACCGGCCGTAACCACCCGCATTCATGCAACTGATGGCAGTCTTTTGGCCGAATATTCACGTGAACGCCGACTGTTCTTGCCCAATGACGCTATTCCTGAGCGGGTCAAACAAGCCTTTATCGCTGCGGAAGACAAGAATTTCTACAAGCATCCCGGGGTCGATATCGAGGGTGTGGCGCGTGCGGCTGTCTATTTTTTCAAGCGCGATAACGGCAAGAGACCGCAAGGGGCCTCAACCATTACCCAACAAGTGG
>CAIJVU010000027.1 GCA_903824185.1 uncultured Hyphomicrobiales bacterium | reverse complement strand
CATACGAAACGCGCTGGCCCCGCAAGTCACAGGCCTGGCTATGTCGTTGGGAGGCATATTCAACGGGGCTGTGATTACCGAAAAGATTTTTGGCTATCCCGGACTAGGCACTTTGCTCGTCGACGGGGTCTATGCCGGTGATTATGGCTTGGTGCTTGGCGTGACCTCGATTGCCATCATTGGCGTTTCATTGTCCGTTTTGATGATTGATCTGATCTACCCGCTGATTGATCCCCGCGTGCAGGTGGCATCATGAAACGGATCATTTTCGACCTGCTCAAATACAACAGCGAGTTCAGAATCGGGGTATTTCTGATCCTGATTGTCATGTGCATGGCGGGGCTGTCGTTCTTTTCACCTTACCCGCCCAATGATGTCTTTGTTGTCCCCCCCGATGCTCCGCCCTCGGCCGATTATTGGCTGGGGACCACATCACGCGGACAGGATGTTTTTTGGCAGTTGAGTATCGCCATTCGCAACACGCTCGCCTTCGGCCTGCTTGTTGCACTGCTGTCACGGGTCATTTCAATCGTGGTCGGCTTGTCGTCCGGTTATCTGGGGGGCTGGGTTGACCGTGTGCTGATGGCAATCAACGACACATTCATTGTCATTCCGCTTTTTCCGATCCTGATACTTTTTTACTTCGTCCTAAGGGACTCGATGTCAACAATTCTGCTTGCCGTGATCATGTCCAGTCTGGGCTGGGCCTATGACAGCAGGCTAATCCGTTCCGTTGCCATGAGCCTGAAAACTCGCGAATTTACCGGAACATCGGTTTTTTCAGGGATGACCATCTTTGAAATTTTGCGCAGAGAACATCTGCCTTATGTGCTGCCGATCATTTTTTCGACCACGTTGAACAATATGAATTGGTCGATCGGTCTGGAGGTCACATTGGCCGTCTTGGGCTTTATGGACATCAACACCCCGACGATTGGCGGAATGATTTACTGGGCCAACCAGCATACCGCCATTGTTGCAGGCATCTGGTGGTGGATTACATTTCCTGTCCTCACGGTTGTTGCCACCTTTGTCGGTCTTTATCTGATCGCGGTTTCCATCAACGAATATATTGATCCCCGCAGCCGCCTGTCACGCATGGGGGGAGGCCAGTCATGACCCCTCAACCGATCCTTCGTGTCGAGCATTTGAAAGCGCATTTCCGGTCGAGCTATTTCGGGGTGTATCGCGAGGTTCCGGCCGTCGACGATATTTCGTTTGACGTTGCACCCAACGAGATCTTCGGCCTTGCTGGAGAGTCGAGCTCCGGCAAAACCACCTTGATGAAAACAATCGCGGGGCTGATCGCACCGCCATTGGAACTGATTGGTGGCAAGGCACAATTTTCATTCATGCCCCCCGAAACCAATTTATTCGGCGCGGACCCAGCACAATTGGCCAAAATCCGCTGGAGCAAGCTCTCCTATATCATGCAAGGCTCGATGAATGTTCTGAATCCCCTCAGGCAAATAAGATTCATATTCAGAGACTTTGCAGCTGTTCATATTGGCGGATCAAGGAGTGATTTCGAAACAAAAACGGTCAATCATCTTTCCAGACTGAGGCTTGATCCGTCCGTCCTCGATGCCTATCCGCATGAATTGTCGGGCGGGATGCGGCAAAGGGTCACCATTGCTCTGGCAACAATTTGCCGGCCCGATTTCATCATCGCCGATGAACCCACGACGGCTCTTGATGTGATCGTCCAGAAGGAAGTCCTCGGGATGATCCGCTCCATACAGCGTGAAATAGGATCATCTGTTTTGTTTGTAACCCATGATATGGGCGTTCACGCTGCTTTAACCGACAAGCTCGGAATAATGTATGCAGGCTGCCTTGTCGAGGCGGGACCCACTGCCGATATTTTCAACGCTCCCCAACATCCCTACACGCGTCATCTGATCCATTCCCTGCCTCGGATCGGCGATACGGTTCAGCGGACAGGCCTCACCGGAACCCCGCCCAATTTGGCCAACCCGCCCTCGGGCTGCCGCTTTCACCCAAGGTGCCCGCTTGCCAGTGATATCTGCAGGACGGAAAGACCCAAGATGCGCCAAATCGCGACCGAGCATCGCGTTGCCTGTCACGCTGTTGCGGGGGATCAGGCATGACAGCCCTTTTGACGCTCAACAATGTGTGCAAGTCCTTTATGCGGGGCGGGATATTGTCCCGCCATCGCATCGAGGCGGTCAAGAACGTCAGTTTTACAATCGAAAACAACCGCCCCGAAATTTTTGCAATCATCGGGGAATCGGGCTCCGGCAAAACGACTTTGGCCCGGATGATTCTGGGCATGCAGGAGGTTTCCGGCGGGACGCTGTCTTTGGAAGGCAATCGGGTAGGCGGCAGGACACGGAAAGAACGCCTTGCGTTCATGGCCAAGGTCCAGCCTATTTTTCAAAACCCGTTCGAAGCTTTCAATCCACTGAAAAAGATCGACTATTATCTGCTGCTCACAGCGATGCGCTTTGGCGGATCGGCCGATCTTTCCGAGGCTGAAGCGGCCGCGGATGTCGCTTTGCGGCAAGTCGGATTGTCCTTGTCGGAAGTGCGCGGGCGCTTTCCGCACGAAATGTCCGGTGGCCAGTTGCAACGCGTCGCCATAGCCCGTGCCCTGGTGTCAAAACCGCGCCTCATTATCGCCGATGAGCCTGTCTCGATGGTGGACGCCTCATTGCGGATGGCGATCGTCAATCTCTTCGGCGAGTTACGCGACAAACTCGGTTTGTCGATCATCTACATCACGCATGATCTGGCGACGGCTTATTACATCGCTGACCGTTTGATCATTATGCAGAAGGGTGAAGTTGTCGAGGCAGGGGCGGCCCGCGCGGTCTTGTCCGACCCGCAACACCCCTATTCGAAGCAATTACGTGATGCCGTTTTATCGCCGCAAGTCACTGGATCACCATCAATAAAATAAACGGAGGAAGCTATGAAAAAAGCAAATGTCATGATCGATCATGATTTTGAGATCGGGGAAACAGATCCCCGACTCTTCGGGGCCTTTATCGAACATCTCGGACGCTGTGTGTATGGCGGTATTTTTGAGCCGGGGCATGCAACTGCGGACAAGGATGGTTTTCGCACCGACGTGCTCGAATTGGTCAAAGAACTTGCTCCGACCATCATGCGCTATCCGGGCGGAAATTTTGTCTCCGGCTATAATTGGGAGGACGGCGTCGGTCCGGTAGAGGACAGACCGGCAAGGCTTGATCTTGCATGGTTTACGACCGAGCCCAACACATTCGGCACCAACGAATTTATCGACTGGTGCCGCAAAGCCGACATCGAGCCGATGCTGGCTGTCAATCTCGGTACACGCGATGGAGATGCCGCCCGTAATCTGGTGGAATATTGCAACCATCCGAGTGGAACGGCTCTGTCCGATCTGCGCATCAAACATGGCTGGAAAGAGCCCCACAACATCAAATTCTGGTGCCTCGGCAACGAGGTCGATGGCCATTGGCAAATGGAGCACAAGACGGCCACCGAATATGGTCGCATTGCCCACGAAGCCGCCAAGATGATGAATTGGGTTGATCCGACCATCGAATTGGCCGCATGCGGTTCATCCGGACGCAATATGCCGACTTATGGCCGCTGGGAAGATGAAGTCCTCGAGCACACATTCGATGATGTCGGCTACATTTCGCTTCACACCTATTTCAACAATTATGCCGAGGATACCGAGGCGTTTTTGGCAAGCCCCGATATTATGGATCAATTCATCGAGGAGGTTGTAGCGATTGCCGACTCTGTGGCCGCCCGTCGGCGTTCCAACAAACGGATCATGCTGTCATTCGATGAATGGAATGTCTGGTACCGTACCCGCCGCAAACGCGCTGACCGGGTCAAGGAAGGATGGCCGGTTGCGCCTGCCATTCTCGAAGAAATCTACAACATGGAAGACGCACTGGTCTTTGGCGGAGCCTGTATCTCTTTGCTCAACCATGCTGACCGTGTCAAAGCCGCCTGCCTTGCACAATTGGTGAATGTGATCGCACCGATTATGACTGAAACAGGGGGGCCGGCCTGGCGCCAAACAATCTTCTGGCCCTTTGCGCAAATGAGCCGGTACGGACGCGGAACCGTTT
This sequence comes from uncultured Hyphomicrobiales bacterium, assembly GCA_903824185.1. Lineage (GTDB taxonomy): Bacteria > Pseudomonadota > Alphaproteobacteria > Rhizobiales > Beijerinckiaceae > CAIYZJ01. The sequence continues at coordinate 8,932 of CAIJVU010000027.1, read as the reverse complement.
TGAAAGCAAAAGTCCAATCCGAAACCTATGCCACCCGCTACTATGACCCCAGAGGCGCGCAGGATCTTTACTTTGCTGTTCCCGAGGTGCCCTATCTGAAAGTGTCGGCTGTGGCCGATCACGAGGGTGGATTGACGCTGTTCCTGCTCAACAGAGACCTCAAAGACGGCGTTGAAGTGACGATTGATGCCAGAAATTTCGGGGCGCTGAAGGTTCAGGAAGCCGAAGAGCTCCATGACAATGATCTGAAAGCCATCAATACAAAATCCGATCCGTTGCGCGTCAAACCAAGACCGATCAACGATATTTCGGTATCCGGCGGAAAGATTACGGTATCCCTGAAAGCGGCATCATGGAATGTGATCAAACTCGCCGGTTGATCGCAATACATTGAAGAGGGAGAAACAAAGATCATGGTCCGTGATCCGGTCCCCCCGCAGCGTCCAAGCACAAGCCGGTCTCTGGACCGGCTTGGCAACCATCGCTCGTTGAAACAAGAGAGTGAAGGCTCCGAAAAAGGGTTTCTGGTTGTCAATGCCGATCGGCAATATCAGATTTTGCGGGGACTGGCCTCGCCCCTCCGCTTGCGGATCATGCGGCATCTTCTCAAGCAGGGCCCTCTCAACATCAACCAGATTGCCAAGGCCTTTCGCCAACCCCAATCGACCATTGCCAGCAATATACAAATCCTCGAAGAAACCGGATTGATCGAGACGAAAATCAGCAAAGCCTCGAAAGGCCAGCAAAAAATTTGCTATGCGCGCTATTCCGAGATTGTTGTGAAAATTGATCCCGAGGCAACCAATCGGGACAAAGACATCATCGAAGTCGAAATGCCGCTTGGTCTCTACACAACATCCAATGTCTCAGCACCCTGCGGCTTGTGCTCAACAGAAAAAATACTAGGAATGCTCGATGTTCCCGAGTTATTTCTTGATCCGGCACGCGTAAAAGCAGCTTTGCTTTGGTTTGGTCGCGGTTATATCGAATATAAATTCCCAAATAACGCCAAAGTAATCAATGCAAATATCGATGCCTTGGAATTTGTTTTGGAGCTATCTTCTGAAGTTCCAGGAACCAATATCGATTGGCCTTCGGATATTTCACTATGGGTTAACGGCATTAAAATTGGCACATGGCAATGTCCTGGTGACTATGGTGACCAGAGGGGTATATTAACACCGCTCTGGTGGAAACTGGAAGGGTCACAATACGGCATCCTGACCAGCTGGCGTATCTCCAGAGAGGGCACCTATCTGGGTGACATCAAATTAAGCAATGTCACGCTGGATGAACTCCAATTAGCCGAACACCATTCGGTCAAATTGCGAATAGGCATTGATGACAAAGCAGGGCTTCCGGGAGGTATCAACATCTTTGGTCGCGGCTTTGGAAACCATGATCAAGATATCAAAATGCGCCTGCATTTAGCCAAAAAGTAATATCAACATCATGGGGCTTACACAGTTAAGTTTTCATTGTTTTAAATTCTGGAATATTCCAGCACATATTTTTTGACGGGCAATTCTGATCATAAAAAACATCGTCTTATGTTTGTGAATGAGGATGACAGAATTAAAAATATAGGATTAACTCGTTGCAAGTGGAGTGACGCGCTGTGCTTGGCTTGAATTCAACCGCACAATCATTTGGTCGTTTTGTCCTTGGTGGCCGCCACATGGCCTCTGCGGGACATTATGCTGCGGCCCATGCTGCTTTTCTTGTTCTGGAAGGGGGCGGCAATGCGGTCGATGCCGGTGTTGCGGGCGGCCTTGTCCTGGGCATTGTGCAAAGTGATATCGTCAATTTTGCCGGTGTTGCGCCGATCATGATCAGAATGGCCGAAACAGGTCGTGTCGTCACCCTCGACGGTCTCGGGATTTGGCCGCAAAAGGCCGATGTCCGTCGTTTTCGGGATGAATTTGGCGGACATATTCCAACCGGTCTATTGCGCACTGTGACCCCTGCTGCACCGAGTGCATGGCTCACGGCTCTGCGCGACCATGGCACAATGTGTTTCGCCGATGTCGCACACTATGCGCTGTGCCTTGCGCGGGATGGCTTCCCTGTCCATCCTACGATGGCAGAATTTGTCGGGTCCAAGGTCAACGAATACAAACAATTCTCCCGCAATGCCGCGCTATATCTGCCAGACGGCATGCCTTTGAAGGTCGGCGACCACTTCGTCCAGACTGAGCTCGCGGGCACGATCCGGCATCTGGTCGATGTCGAACAGGCCGCGGCCAAACGAGGACGCAATGAGGCTCTCGATGCCGTCCATGACGCTTTTTATCGCGGCGATATTGCACGCATGATAGCCAATTACCACGCGGCAGAAGGCGGCTGGTTAAGCTTTGATGATCTGGCCTCGTTCCGCGCACATTATGAAGAGCCTGTGCGGACCCGCTGGAAGGGGCTGGATGTTTTCACCTGTGGCCCATGGTGTCAGGGGCCGGTACTCGGGCAAATCCTGACCATTCTGGACGGCGCAGGGCTAGAAGATCTCCGGCACAATTCCGCCGACTACATTCACATCGTGACCGAGGCCATGAAGCTCGCCTTTGCAGATCGCGAAGCCTATTACGGTGATCCGCGTTTTGTCGATGTGCCCTTGGCAACTTTTTTGTCCAAAGACTATGCCGCGACACGGCGAAGCGTGATCGATTTGAAAACCGCGATACCGGCCATGCCAGACGCGGGCGCTCTGATCGGCGAAGGTTCGCCGGGTCTCAGTGCCGACACGTCTTACATTGCCGTGATTGACCGGCACGGCAACACGTTCTCGGCAACGCCTAGCGATACGTCATATGATACGCCGCTCATTCCCGGCTTGGGGCTCTGTCCCTCCTCGCGCGGATCGCAATCCTTCACGCGGCAGGGGCATCCGAGCTGTGTGGGGCCGGGACGGCGGCCGCGCCTCACGCCCAATCCGTGCATTGCTGTGCAGGAGGACGGATCGGTGATGGCATTCGGAACACCTGGTGGCGATGTGCAGACACAGGCCATGCTGCAATTCCTTCTCAATGTCACCTTGCACGGCATGGACCTCGGTCAGGCGATTGATGCCCCACGTTTCGCAACCTATAGTTTCCCCTCGAGCTTCGAACCTCACGAATATTGGCCCGGACGACTGAGCATGGAAAACCGGATCGCTCCTGCCATTCGAGACGATCTCGCGGCACGCGGGCATCAAGTGGTCGAATGGCCCGCATTGACGGCCATGGCAGGGGCCATCTGCGCCGTTTCGCGCGATGCGAATGGAACAACTTTAGTGGGATCAGCCGACATGCGGCGCAGCAGCCATACGGTCGGTTGGTGAAAAGGGAGAGTCAAATGGATCGCCGTCAATTTGTTTTGGGTTCTGCGGCTGCAGCCGGCAGCGTGCTTAACCTGCCCGACCTTCGTGCGGCTGCACAAAGCAAACCGTCCCAAATGGTCTTGATGACCTGGGGTGGTCTATGGGGCGATTCCATGCGTGACAGCGCCGATGCGGCGTTTGAAAGCGCAACCGGCATCAAGATCATTCAGGATCGCGGCTCAAGCCCTGCGGAGCGCATCACAAAAATAAAAGTGAACATCAACGACCAGAAATTCGATCTTGTTCAATTGCACGACGGCATCGTCCCTCTGGCAATGAAACAGGGTGCGCTCGAACCCATCAATCGAAATTCGCCGCGCCTCACCAACCTTTCCAATGTCCCTGACCGCTTTATTCAGAGCCATTGGGTGGCGATGATCTACTCGCCACTCGGCATCATCTACAACGAGAAATTGGTCAAAAATCCACCGACCTCTTTTGCCGATCTCTGGCGCCCCGAATTCAAAAATCGCATCGTCCTGCCGGACATCAACCACTCCATCGGACCCTACATCGTCCCGATCGGATCAATTGCTGCTGGAAAAGCGCCGACCGATACGGCAACCGGCTTTGAAATGCTCAAGAAAATGGCTGCCCTCCAGCCGATCTGGGCGAAAGACACCGATAGCATCATGAATGCGCTGCGCAGCGAGGAAGCCGTGATCGGCCTGCTTTACAAGTCCCAGGCCTTCACGGTCCAAAACTGGGGCACAGCGGTCAAATGGGTTTATCCCAAAGAAGGAGCCATCCTGTATTCTTCGGGTACGGCCATTGCCAAAGGCACGAAAAATCTGGAACTTGCCGAGCAATTCCTGAACCTCACGCTCGATCCGAAAATTCAAACGACCTATGCCGACAAGTTCAACTATCCGGGCACCAACACCCATATGACCGGCCTCCTGCCGCCTCCTTTGCAGGAACGCGTTCGTCTGACCTCCGAAGAAATGTCGCGCCTGATCGATCTCGATCATACGACCATGGCGGACCAGCGTCCTGATTGGACAGACCGCTGGAACCGTATCGTTTCGGCTGGATGATGATCAGGCTCCCTTGGTATGACAATGGTGATCGCCTTCAAGTGGCGATCGCCGCCAATGCTGCGGCACGCGCCGGATATTCCGTCTTCCGCGTCCTTGCCGATACTGCGGTCTTCGAGAAGGGCGATTATCTGATCGATGCGCCTGCAGCGGATAGATTATTGGAACTGGGCCTATCGGCTCAAACCTGCTCCCCGGACCCAAGCCTTGCCACTCAGCAGATTGTTGCACCGCGCATTGCGCTGCTTGCCGGAGCCTGTTCGGCCTATCCCTATTACGGTTATTATGCCCTTGCCCTTCTCAGGCTCGGTTATGTCTTCACGATCGTTGACGGTGAAGATATTGCACGCGGGGTGCTCGACACGCACGATCTTCTGGTGTTGCCGGGAGGTTTCTCCAATTGGACGCTCGATCTGAAAGAAAACACGCGTGGCGCCGATGACGCCGTGCGGCATTTTCTGTTGCGCGGCGGCACCGTCATCGGTTCGTGCGGCGGGGCCTATTATTTCTCTCGGGGCCGGCCGGGCTGGCTCGGCGTTGCCGATGCCAGACCGCTCAACACACAGGAATATCTGCGGAGCGGCGTCGGGGTTCTGACCTGTTCGATCCTCGATGAACGATTAGGGTTCGGTTTGCCGCCAACGCTTGAAATTGCCTATTTTCATGGCCCTGTCTGGGACGAGCTTGGCGAAGCAACCGAAGCCCTGATGGAATTTCGGGACTATTACGGCCACGGCCGCCTCTTCATCAATAATCCGCTATCGCGTGACGTATTCGAACGGGACATGCGGGGGCGCATTGCGGCCCTGCGCACCCACGGAAAGCGCGGCCGCTCCATCCTCTTTTCGCCACATCCCGAAATGGGTGACTTGCTGCGCAAATATATGGCTTTTGAAACCTATATTCCGCATTATCAGGCCATACGCGGCGATCTGGTCATGCGCGAAACCTTGGCGACGTTCCGCCCTGACGAGTCCCGCAGTTTCCTTCTGATCCTGAATGCGATCGAGGAACTTGCGAGAGAGCGATCTGCCTTTGCCCGTCCGGATCAGCCACCGACCGCGCCCTGCGACAGCAAAAGACTTCATGCCGAATGGATGGCGCGAGCGGATGCGTTCGTCCCCTCTGCCAATGATACGGGACGGCTTGAAACCGAATTGCTGGAGGGTTTTAAAATCCGGTTTGCCCATGTCCTGTCCGAATTCGAACGCCACCGGACCAATGCCAAGCCTGATCTCGCACAGATGGGCAGCCGTTTGATCACAGACATCACGCAATCACTCGCGCGCAAAACAGGCCAACGTCCGGCCGAAATTCTGCTGGAACTCGAACTGGCCTGCCTTATCCTTGATGGCTGGTCACAGGTTGCCGCTGCCGATAGACTTTTGTCATGAGCACACAAGAATCAGTTGTCCGCCTGTCGCAAGTCACAAAACGGTTCGGCCAGTCCGTTGCCGTGGATCAGCTGAATTTGGACATCAGCGAAGGGTCGTTCTTCTCCCTTTTGGGGCCATCGGGCTGCGGCAAAACAACCAGCCTGCGGATGATTGCAGGTTTCGAAACGCCGGATGAAGGCGATGTTTTCATCCGGGGGCAGAATGTGACGCGCATTGTTCCCCATAAGCGCGATTTTGCGATGGTGTTCCAGAATTTCGCTCTGTTTCCGCATATGAGTGTGGCGGAGAATGTGGCCTTCGGGCTCAAGATGACAGGGGTTGGAAAAGCCGAACGCGAACAGCGCGCCCGTGAGGCCTTGGCAATGGTTCGCCTGCCACAATTTGCGGACCGATATCCCAAGCAATTGTCGGGTGGCCAGCAGCAACGTGTGGCGATTGCCCGGGCGATTGTCATGCGCCCTGCGGTCCTTCTGCTGGATGAACCGCTCGGCGCGCTCGATAAAAACCTGCGCGAGGAGATGCAGGTCGAATTGCGCAGCTTGCAACAAGACCTCGGTATCGCAACCGTATTTGTCACGCATGACCAGGAAGAGGCATTGACGCTCAGTGATACAATCGCGGTGATGCGAGACGGGCGGATCGCACAGCGCGGCTCGCCTTCGGATGTGTATGAGCGACCGGTCAACCGCTTCGTCGCCACTTTTCTCGGCGCGAGCAATCTGCTTCGCGGCAGAATTCTCGGCACGGGCAAGACGGCCAGAATCGATGCAGGCGGCATTGTCATTCCTCTGGGCGATGCGACCGGCAAAGACGGCGACGAGATCGAGATTGCAATCCGCCCCGAACGGATGAGCGTTCAGCTGCAAGGTGCGGCGGGCATGCCTGCGGTCATCAAGGCCATTGTTTACAAAGGCGCGACAGTGAGCCTTTATTGCGATGCAAGCGGGGACGAACGGGTGGTGTTTGTTCCGGGCGGCCACCCCAGCCTGACCGGCCTGAAGACCGGTGCTTCCATTGTGTTGAGCTTCGATCCCGCGCATGCCGTGCCATTGCGGAGCGAATGATGGGAAGCGGTCTCTCCATGAACCGTCAAACAGCCTTCTGGGCGCTCCTGGCACCGCCGCTTCTGTTCGTCGGTATTTTCTTTGTTGTCCCCTTGCTGAACTTGTTCTGGGTGAGCTTGCACGGGGCTTCATCGAGTGAATTGTTCGGCAGTGATCTGACGGGCGAGAACTATTACCGCATCCTGACCGATTCATTTTATCACACCATTATTCTGCGCACGCTTTGGGCCGGCCTGTCGATCATGCTGCTCTGTCTCGTGCTCGGCTATGCCACCGCCTATGTGATTGCCCCCTTGCCGCCGCGCACGCGGTTGATCATGCTGTTGTTTCTCGTCGCTCCGTTGATGGTCAGCAATGTCATCCGCGCCTATGGCTGGATCGCGATTCTCGGACGGCAGGGCGTTGTCAATTCCATGCTTCGCTCGACCGGATTGATTGACGGGCCGCTTCTGCTGCTCAACAGTTTCGAGGCCGTGGCATTCGGGCTGATGACCATATTGCTGCCCTATATGGTCGTGTCCATTATCAATGCGCTCAATGCGATCGACCGGCAATATATCGAGGCCGCACAATCGCTGAAGGCCAATCCCTTCCGCACATTCATTGAAGTGGTCTGGCCCTTGTCGAGTCCCGGGGTTGCGTCCGGCACCCTGCTGGTTTTTCTCCTCACGCTCAGCGCTTATGTGACGATCACGCTGCTGGGTGGACCACGGATGAAGCTTCTGGTCAGCCTCGTCTTCGATGCGGTTTCGGGCTTCCGCTGGCCGCTGGCCGCGGCCCTGTCATTTGCGCTTCTCGCGCTGGCCTTGGTGGTGGCGGGCTTGATTCTCGCTCTCCTCAGGCCCGGCCGCGTGCAGGGAAGGGGCTGAAATGCGTGGCATTCTTATTGCGCTGACCGGTTTTGCCTATGTGGTCGTCCTGTTGCCGATTCTGATCGTCGTGGTCACAGCGTTTTCTGCATCCGAATTTTTCGCCTTTCCGCCAAAAGGCCTCTCATTGCGCTGGTTTGAAGCCTTTTTTGCAAGTGAATCCATGCGCGGAGCCTTTATCCGCAGTCTGCAGATTGCAACCATCTCGTCCATGGTCGCGACCATTCTCGGGACAATGGCATCAATGGCCATCGCCCGACGAAAGGGGACGCTGTTCAATCTGGTCCAGGGCCTGTTTCTCGCGCCCCTGATTTTTCCGGCGATCGTGCTCGGGCTTTCATTGCTGATTTTTTACAAAAGCATTGGCGGTGTCCCCGATTTTCTCGGGCTTGTCATCGCCCATTGCGTTTTGGGACTGCCCTTCGTTGTCCGTTCCGTGACGTCAAGCCTGCTGGCCGTTGATCCGGCATTGGAAGAGGCCGGACAAAGCCTGAAGGCCTCGCCGATTGCGGTGTTCATCTTCATCATCACCCCCCTCATCTGGCCCGGGATGCTGGCAGGAGGAATTTTTGCCTTCATCCTCTCGCTCGGCGAACTTAATACTGCACTGTTTCTCACCGGTCCGGGCGTTACGACACTGCCGATCGAGATCTTCTCCTATTTGCAATTTCAGGGCGGACAACTGGTCATCGCTGCGGCCTCGGCCATACAGGTCTTCATGATCATTGCGATCGTCCTGATCGCCGAAAGGCTGGTCGGGCTCAAGCGTATTGTTCGTTCCGGATAATCAAAGCCATTACAAAAAACCGGCTGAAACTTCATTTGCGCGGGTGAAGCGGTGAAGAATTTCGTGGTCGGGGTAGTCGTGACCTTAAGCCTCCGGCCAGCCAAGGCGTGTCATATATCCTTCGGAGAGGACAAATTTATAAAAGACCGGTCACTTCAAAGTAAAAAATTATAAATTCAATTCAATAAGATAGGTGTTATCTGTTTGATTATCTCTGGCGCGCCATTACCAAAAAAATCACATATATTTGCTGCCACCACAGGCAATTAAGAACGATATTAAAATTTGGGGCTGTCCCAGATAACTCTGAAAAGGGGTTATTATGGGTGCTATGCGCAAGAGCCGTCTGAGCGTTTATAAACAAGACCGATTGATTGAACATTTTGTTGCGGGCACGACCGCGCGAACTGCTGCGAGTTT
>CAIJVU010000026.1 GCA_903824185.1 uncultured Hyphomicrobiales bacterium | reverse complement strand
TCGATACCAACCACCAGCACCTGAAGTTTTACAGTGGCCGGCTTCGCAACACCAACTAGCTACGCCGGCCACTCAAAGACTAGCGCCAAACGCAATATTAAACTAACATAACAACTGGATCGCTTGATGGGGTCAGGCCAATGCTGGATAAAGCCATTTTTGCGGGAGGCCTTAATTTATCGGGTGGTCAACGACAAGCTGTTGCTCTTGCGCGCGCTTTATTGCCGAATCCTAAAATATTAATTTTGGATGAGCCAACCGCAGGTCTTGATCAGAGTGCCGAAAAAATGATGATTGAGCGATTGTTGTCTCATAGCCAGCATCGTACTTTAGTCATTGCTACTCATAGTGTTGAATTATTGCAGCGTCTTGATCGTATCATTGTTATTGAAAAAGGCCGCATTGTTGCTGATGGGCCAACGAAAGATATTATTGTCGAGGCAAAATGAAAATTTTATTTATTCACCAAAATTTCCCTGCTCAATACCGCCATATTGTCAAAGCCTTGGTCGAGGAAGGGGGCCATGAAATTTATGCATTGAGCATGAATCAATCAGGACAATTTCCTGGCGTTACGATTATTAGGCATGGTGCAAATATCGATAAACCTTCAAGCCACCCCTATTTGAGTTTGTATGAGGACAATATACAACGGGGACATTCAGCGGCCTTATCAGCAGAAATTTTACGTGAGCGCGGCTTTGTTCCCGATATTATTTGCGCGCATCCGGGATGGGGTGAAGCCCTTTTTATGAAATCCATTTTTCCACATGCAAAAATGCTTTGCTATCAGGAATTTTATTATCATTCGAGCGGCAGTGATGTTGATTTTGATCCCGAATATCCCCCGACCTCTAAAGATTACACCCTGTCAACGCCCTTGCGTAATTCGACGATCTTGCAATCATTAGCACATGCAGATTTCAATGTTTCACCGACCAAATGGCAGAAAGATCAATTCCCCGATATATTCAAGCCACGTATTAAAGTTTTACATGATGGCATTGATACCGATTTAGTCAGACCAGCGCCAGATGCCTTTATTGAAATACAGGCCCGCCAACTGCGCCTGACCAAAAATGATGAAGTGATTACCTTTGTGAATCGTAATTTGGAGCCCTATCGCGGCTTCCCCACTTTTATGCGCACGCTCCCGTCATTGCTACGCGCCAGACCCAACGCACATGTCTTAATTGTCGGTGGAGACGAGGTGAGTTACGGGCGCAAACTGCCCAATGGTCAAACCTATCGCCAAAAATATATGTCGGAAGTAGGCGAACTTCTGGATATGAGCCGTGTTCATTTTGTAGGCAAAATTCCTTATCACGTCTTTGTGAATATGCTGCAGATTTCTGCTGTGCATGTTTACCTGACATATCCATTTGTTTTGTCTTGGTCGCTTCTTGAAGCGATGAGTGCCGGCTGTGCCGTTGTTGCCTCGTCAACCCAGCCCGTCCTTGAAGCCATACAAGATGGGCACAATGGATTATTGGTTGATTTCTTTTCGCCTGATCAAGTGCTGCAAGCGATTGAGCGGGTGCTTGATCATCCGGATCGGATGGCAGATATGCGTCAACGGGCCCGTGAGGATGTGGTCAAATCCTATGATCTTAAGAAAATCTGTCTTCCTGCCCATCTTGAGCTGATCAGGGCCGTTGCGGCCGCTAAAACGTCCGAGCAATTGTCTGCACTGGTTTCTTAAGGCCTGATCGAAAAGGCCTTCGCCTTGGGTGCGAATTTTACCAAAAAATTTATATTTCGAGCGTTTTCAACCCGATCGGGCGTAATTTTTGACCCGAAATCAGGTTTTCGGGGGCCCCATTTTTTATGGGGCCTCATCCGAATGAGTGATTGACGGGAGGTTCCAATGGGCGTAACCCCAGCAGCGGGACATCCCTCCCCAACGAGGGGCGCCCATCTGTAAGGATGGAGAAAAACAGATGACACAGACCAAACCTGGCCAGAAGCCAGCCAATTCGCATTTTTCTTCCGGCCCCTGCGCCAAGCGCCCCGGCTGGACACTTTCAGCCCTCAGTGATGCTTCCCTCGGTCGCTCTCATCGCGCCAAAGTGGGTAAGGCCAAGCTGAAGCAGGCCATCGATCTCACCCGTTCCGTTTTACAAGTCCCCGCTGATTACAAAATCGCGATTGTGCCTGCCTCCGATACCGGTGCAGTTGAAATGGCGATGTGGTCGCTCTTGGGCGCGCGTCCCGTTGACTTGCTGGCTTGGGAAAGCTTCGGCGAGGGCTGGGTGACAGATGCGGTCAAGCAATTAAAGCTCAAAGAGGCACGGGTTTTAAAAGCGGGTTACGGTGAAATCGCTGATTTAAGTGCCGTTAATTTTGATCACGATGTGGTCTTCACATGGAACGGAACAACATCGGGCGTCCGGGTTCCCAACGGTGATTGGATTGCAGCCGATCGTCAGGGTTTGACCATTTGCGATGCCACCTCTGCCGCTTTCGCTCAGGATCTGGATTGGCCAAAGCTCGATGTCGTGACATTTTCCTGGCAGAAAGTGCTGGGCGGGGAAGCAGCCCATGGCATGCTGATTTTGTCGCCCCGTGCTGTTGAGCGTCTAGAAAGCTACAGCCCTGCTTGGCCTTTGCCCAAAATTTTCCGCATGACCAAAGGTGGCAAATTGATCGAAGGCCTGTTTGAAGGTGAAACGATCAACACGCCATCCATGCTGTGCGTCGAAGATTATATTGACGCGCTGTTATGGGCAGAATCAGTTGGCGGCCTGAAAGGCTTGATTGCCAGAGCCGATGCCAATACGGCTTGCCTCAATGCCTTGGTTGCCAAACATGAGGGCATTGATTTTCTGGCAAAAGATCCGGCAACACGGTCCAATACCTCCGTGTGTCTGATTTTTACAGACCCGACAGTCAAAGCCCTTCCGGCCGATCAACAAGCGGCCTTTGCAAAGTCAGTTGCTTTGTTGCTTGAAAAAGAAGGCGTAGCGCTTGATATCGGGGCCTATCGGGATGCGCCTGCAGGATTGCGCATTTGGTGTGGCGCGACCGTCGAGACATCGGATGTTGCCATCTTGGCCGAGTGGATTTCTTGGGCGGTTGCGGAAGCAAAAGCCGGGTTGAAGCACTAAATCCCTCATCGCACTTATCGGGTGGGCCGCTGCATATTCAGTGCGCCCTCCTGAAGTTAATTTTTCCCAGTTTTTCTCCGCTTGGATTGTTTCAAACAATCAGCGGTCTTTGATCAAAGGATATAAATCATGGCTCCTCGTGTGCTTATTTCCGATGCTTTGTCCCCCGCTGCTTTGGCGATTTTCAAAGAGCGTGGTGTCGAGGTTGATTTCCAACCCGCGCTTGGCAAGGACAAAGATAAATTGTTCGAAATCATTGGCAATTACGATGGTTTGGCGATCCGCTCCGCCACCAAAGTCACCGAAAAAATTCTGTCCAACGCCACCAATCTGAAAGTCGTGGGCCGTGCGGGCATTGGCGTCGATAATGTCGATATCCCCGCCGCCACAGCCCGTGGTGTCATTGTCATGAACACACCATTCGGGAATTCGATCACAACCGCGGAACATGCCATTGCCATGATGTTTGCGATTGCGCGCGAAATTCCTGCCGCCGATGTGTCCACGCAGGCCGGCAAGTGGGAAAAAAACCGCTTTATGGGTGTTGAGATCACCGGCAAGGTTTTGGGCATTATCGGTTGCGGGAATATCGGCTCGATTGTGGCTGATCGTGCCTTGGGTTTACGCATGCGCGTTGTGGCTTTCGATCCTTTTCTTACAGCAGAACGGGCGCTGGATCTGGGTGTCGAAAAAGTTGAACTCGATGATCTCTTGGCGCGTGCCGATTTCATCACATTGCATACCCCGATGACGGCACAGACCAAAAATATTCTCTCGGCAGACAATATTGCCAAGACGAAAAAAGGCGTGCGCATCATCAATTGCGCGCGCGGTGGTCTGGTTGATGAAGGGGCCTTGCGCAAGGCGCTGGATGACGGGCATGTGGCCGGGGCGGCCTTTGACGTCTTTGTCACAGAGCCTGCAACGGAAAACCCCTTATTCGGCCATCCGAATGTGATTTGCACGCCGCATCTCGGCGCGTCCACCAATGAGGCGCAGGAAAATGTGGCCTTGCAGGTTGCCGAGCAAATGGCTGATTATTTGGTGCGCGGCGCCATCAGCAATGCCATCAATTTCCCCTCCATCACCGCAGAAGAAGCGCCCAAGTTAAAACCCTTCATCGCTTTGGCCGAACGTCTGGGCTCTTTTGCGGGCCAGTTGACGGAAAGCGGCATCAAGGAAGTGCGCATTACCTATGAAGGCGAAGTGTCCGGCTTGAAAATCAAAGCCCTGACAGCCGCGGCAATTGCCGGTGTGTTGCGCCCGCAATTACAAGACGTCAATGTCGTGTCTGCGCCCGTGGTTGCCAAAGAGCGCGGGATTGCCATTGAAGAAATCACACGTTCGGATGACGACAGTGATTATGAATCGCTCATCACCCTGACCATCGTAACCGCGGATATGGAGCGTTCGATTTCAGGAACGGTGTTCCATGATGGCAAAGCCCGTATTGTCGCCATTAAAAATATCAAGGTGGATGCGGAATTCGCCCCCTCCATGATTTATGTCACCAATGAAGACAAGCCCGGTTTCATTGGCCGCTTTGCTGGTTTGTTGGGCAATGCGGGGGTCAATATCGCAACCTTTGCTTTGGGCCGCGACAATAAAGGCGGTTCTGCAATTGCTTTGGTTGAAGTGGATGGTGAGGTGCCTGCCCATGTTTTGGAAGAGATCCAGAAATTGCCCGGCGTCAAGCAAGCCCGCGCTTTAAAATTCTGAAGTGTCGCTCTTTGGCGGTGACAGCGCCGCAGCGATCAAGTAGCCTTCTGGACGGCCCAGCGCATGCGTTTGGGCCGTTTGGTTTTTGTGAGAGTGGGGAGATCAAAGATGGCACTGAGATTTTTGGTCGTTGATGGCAATAACAAGACGGGCCGTGAAAACCGGCGCAAAAGCTTTGGCATTACACCGGGCGAAGGCTATGCTGCCGCTTTGCAGGCTGTTGCGGGACCAGAGACCATCATCTGCGACATTGCTTTGCCGGCTGATGCAGGATCCAATCTTCCCGATGCGGCTGGGCTTGAATCCTATGACGGTGTTTGTCTGACGGGCTCTGCTTTGCATGTTTATCAAGGGGGTGAGGAAATCCGCCAGCAGATCGAATTGATGCGGGCGGTTTATCGTTCGGGGGTTCCGGCTTTTGGATCGTGTTGGGGGTTGCAAATCGGAGCCGCAGCCGCAGGTGGCGAGATTATTGCCAATCCAAGGAAGCGCGAAATTGGCTTTGCCCGAAAAATTGTTCCCAATGCGGCTGGCGCGTTGCATCCGTTGCTGGCTGGTCGCCCAGCAAGCTTTGACGCCCCTGCGGTGCATCTCGATATTGTCGCGGGACCGACCCCTGATTGTGTGATTCTCGCCTCCAATGATCTGACACCCATTCAAGCCGCCGAAATCCGCCACGAGGGCGGGGTGTTTTGGGGCGTGCAATATCATCCCGAATTCAGTTTGGCTGAACTGGCGTCGATTCTCGCTTTTCTGGGGCCGTCGATGCAAGCAGAGAGATTTTTTTCAAACCCTGAAGACCATGCCAATTATGTGAAGGATTTGAACACGTTGCATGATCAGCCGCAGCGGCAGGATTTGGCGTGGCGGTACGGATTGGGGGATGATGTGCTCGATGAAGCCTGCCGTCTGACCGAAATCCGCAATTTTCTGGACTATCAGGTGCGTCCGACACAATCTAAGCGTGGAAGAGCCTGAATTTCCCTGCCCGACAGGCTTTACCTTGGGGGGATGATCGGGTACCTCTCGTCCGCAAGCCTCGGCCTTTTCCGACTTGCGGATTGGTTCGAGGTTTTTTTGTGGGTCGGTTCCCTGCAAGGGGATCGACGGGGAGGATGCAGGCATGGGCAATGTGGTGGTTGTTGGCGCTCAGTGGGGCGACGAGGGAAAAGGCAAAATCGTCGATTGGCTGTCTGAACAGGCCGATACGGTTGTGCGGTTTCAAGGGGGCCACAATGCCGGTCATACATTGGTGATCAATGGTGCCGTCTATAAACTCTCTTTATTGCCCTCGGGTGTCGTGCGTCCCGGTAAACTCGGGATCATCGGCAACGGGGTTGTTCTCGATCCGCATGCTTTGGT
The DNA here is from genome assembly GCA_903824185.1 of uncultured Hyphomicrobiales bacterium. Taxonomy (GTDB): domain Bacteria; phylum Pseudomonadota; class Alphaproteobacteria; order Rhizobiales; family Beijerinckiaceae; genus CAIYZJ01. The sequence goes on along the minus strand of CAIJVU010000026.1, from coordinate 18,337 downwards.
TGCTGAAATCACCCGTTTGGGCGAGCAGGGTGTGAAAGTCACGCGCGAGAATTTGCGTGTGGCCGATAATGCCGCCCTGATCTTGTCTGTTCATCGTGAGTTGGATGCCTTGCGTGAAAGCGCAACATCGGGTGCGATCGGCACAACAAAGCGGGGTATTGGACCTGCTTATGAAGACAAGGTCGGTCGCCGTGCCATTCGCGTGATGGATCTGGCTGATTTGAAAGTCCTGCCAGCGCGGATCGAAACTTTGTTGTCCCATCACAACGCATTGCGGCGCGGCTATGGTTTGCCGGAATTCAAGGCAGAGGACATTTACAACGAATTGGCAAGCGTGGCGGACCGCGTATTGCCCTATATGGATACTGTTTGGAAATTGTTGGATGAAGAAAGACGCGCCGGAAAACGCGTTTTATTCGAGGGCGCGCAAGGCGCCTTGCTGGATATTGATCACGGGACATATCCTTATGTGACTTCCTCCAATACGGTCGCCGGTCAGGCTGCAACAGGGTCGGGGATCGGCCCGTCTTCGGTCGGCTATGTTTTGGGAATTGCCAAGGCCTATACAACACGCGTGGGTGGCGGACCTTTCCCCACAGAGCAAGACAATGATATCGGCAATCTGATCGGAGAACGGGGTCGTGAATTTGGCACCGTGACAGGTCGCAAGCGTCGGTGTGGCTGGTTTGATGCGGTGCTGGTCAGACAGACGGTCCGTACATCGGGAATTCATGGCATTGCCCTGACGAAACTGGATATTCTGGACGGGTTTGACGAGATTAAAATTTGCGTCCGATATCTTCTGGATGGTGTCGATCTTGATCACTTGCCCGCCAGTCAGGACGCGCAGGCGCGTGTCGTTCCTGTCTATGAAACCATCGAGGGTTGGAAAGGCACAACCGCGCATGCGCGGTCTTGGGTTGACCTTCCGGCGCAAGCCATCAAATATGTACGCAGAATTGAAGAGCTGATTGGTGCGCCGGTTGCGGTTCTGTCAACCAGTCCCGAGCGGGATGATACAATTCTCGTGCAAAACCCGTTTGAGGCTTAAGCACCTCGAATTTGGTTTGTGAGGGTATAATTCGCGAAGGTAAAAATATCGCATGGCCGATTACTTTCCGTTGCTTTCACGCACCATTGCCTCTTTGGGCAACAGCACGGCTGAGCAACGTCAGGTTGTTTATCAACGCGCACGGGTTGTCGTTGAAACGCAGCTCTCGGCCATTGACCCGCCGATGGATCCAGATGCTATCGCCAAAGAGCTGGAACTGTTCGAGCAGAGCGTTGTCAAACTCGAAAACGAGATGCTCTCGCTTGAAAGCCTGAAAGGCGATACGGATGAGGACGTCACCAGAGAACATTCGACGCGTCGGCATATCTCTGCTCGTTTGAGTGATTTGATGGCCAAGGCCGCCGCGGCGCGGTCGGCTGCCACGCAAGAGCGGCTTAAAGCTGACTTGCCGCCTTTGAGCGACCCCGCTTTATCTGGCCCATCGGTCAAGCTGGACGCAGTCCCTGTGCCCGTTATGGATACGCAGGCGGATGATCCCTTTATCGATCATGACGGTGATGCTGTGGATCATCCCTTGGTCCAAACATCTGTGATTGAGGGAGATCCGCTGGATGCTCTGGCCGAAGCACATGTGCGCAAATTGGCTGAAGCACAAACATCTGAGCCGGAGCAGGAGTCGCATATTGATGACGGTGCTTTGCGTGATCAACCGGACGAGGTTGGACGGCTCTCTTCAGAAGAGCAGGAGCAACCTGAGGAGATAAGACCTTCTTTGCTTTTGACGCCGCCCGCCGCCCCCATTGTTGTTGATACGCCGTCCGGTTTGCTGGCCGATGTTGTCAGCGGGGAGGTGAGAGGGCGAGCTGCAGCATTACCCGCGGACAATTTTTCTTTAATTCCTTGGTTGTCTCAAGATTTTACGGCTGCGGCGTCAAAAGAGGATAATGCCCCCGAGCCAGATATTCCACCAGAGGATGAGCCATCGGAACAATCCTCATCCGAAGACGCTGCGCCTCTTTTGGTTGATGATACGGGTGTCGCTGAAGACCCTCATTCAGAGGCAGCAGAATCGAGCCTCCCGGAAATGCCGCAGGCTTTGACCGATGTGGTATCGCAGACAGGCGAAGCCTCGGTGTTCTGGCATGGATGGACTCCACCACCGGAGGCTTCAGACGATCCACCCAAACCGGATGAAGAGGGGGCTCTGTCTTCATCGGTGACCGCACTACCCGATGCGGAAATGGATGCCGAAGCCGCAAAGGCGGCTTTTTGGGGTGAGGCTTATCAGTCCAAAAAAGAAGAGAATGAGACCGAACCTTCGAAGGGAGGCGATGCGGAAGTCCCCGCCGCCGCGAATGAAGACGATGCTGCCGCAGCGGGTCTTTTGGAGTTGAGCGAGGACGAGAGTCGTCCGCGCTTGTTGCAAAAGAGACGGCTTGATCGGGACATGGTGCGCAAGCTGGTGATGGTTGTGGTTTTTGCCAGCGTTATAGCCGCGGTGGGTGTGACGGCGTGGGTTTTGCGGGACCAACCCAGTGATTTCGAACAAAACGCGGGCTTACAACGCACGGATTTAAGTCGCAAAATAAATGACCGTTTGCCCAGTGACAATGCGCCCCAGGCTGAGGCTGCGAAAGCTGCAGCGCCTTCAGGGCAAACCAGCGGACAGCGGGCTATTTTTCTGGAAGAAATCCCTGAAGGGCAAGTGCCGCCGCCCCCCGTTATTGGGCAGGTTGCATGGTCGCTTGATACAATACGGGATGCGAATGGTGCGGGTGATGTGGCTGTGAAAGCCGAAGTCAAAGGATTGTCTGGCTCATTGAGCAGCATGTCCCTGACGTTCAAACGCAATCGTGATTTGTCTTTTCCGGCCTCGCATCTTTTGGAAGTGACGTTTGTGACGCCTGAGGCATCCTCGAATGGCCGTGTCCGCGATATGACGTTGCCGGAAATGCGGGTCGATGAAACAACCCGTGGCGCAGCTCTGTTTGGCTTGCCTGTGCCTGTGACGGATAATGTGTTTTTGATCGGCTTGACCAATTTGCCTGATCGCATTGAATTCAATATTGATCTCTTGCGCAGCCGCAAATGGATGGTGATCCCCCTGCGTTTTGCCAATGGGCGCCGCGCTGCATTGTTGATTGAAAAAGGCTTGGCAGGCGATAGAGCCTTGCTGGATGCGTTTCAGGCTTGGAAGTAAGCGCAAGGCCTTTTGGCCGGTCGCTTTTTTAAGAGCGCAAGGCCCTTTATTTTTGGATGGAATCCATCTGGTAGGTGACCACAGAACAGGCACTGGTCCCATATGATTTTTTGCCACAAATTTTGACTGTAAAACGGTCAGTACCTAAAAATTTGTTGTTCTTGCTATAATCGAAAACAGTCTGGCTTAATTGCTTGATGCTGCCATTGTTGGGTTGATCCTGCAAACTAATGCTGTTGACGGCATAGTCAGAAGCCACCAAAACGCGGACGCTACAGAGACTGGTATTTTCCAGCACCCAATTGAGTGTGACGGGGCCTTGATCCGGTTTGATTTCAAAACCCTTGCCGGTTTTGAGTTTGCATTCCCCTTCGGCCTGTGCCGGGTTCGAAAGGAGTGTGGCAACCAATAATCCGTTGATCAAACACAAAACAAATGAATGGAGGTAACGCATGACAAATCTCTTTACGCTTCAAAACAATACGGTCGCCCACGGCCCTATCATATATCGCTGATTGTGTCAGGCAATCAAAGGAGGGCACCTCGTTTCCAATGATTTTTTTAATGTCTCTTTAAATTCAATGCGGGTCCGGTAAATCCAGATGTTGCGCGAGGGTCGATTGTTTGATTTTGACAATTTCGGGTAACTCATCGAGCATAACTCGATGAGACGATGCGCTGATATGGTCAAGAAACGCCGCTTCATTTTGATAGATGATATTTTCGCGTTCTTCCTCATGCGCGAAGGCATCGATTTTTGTACGGAAGCGTTCCCAGCCACCTAAGGATGTAAAATGCCAAATAGCATTTTCATATTCAATCAATGGACCTGAAAAATCACAATCAAGCCAGTTTTTTAATCGCGTATGCCATGGACCCAGAGGCGTGTGTCGTAAAGAGCGCGATGCATGCAATTTGATATTGCGGACTGTTTGGGCTGACCGGAAATCCGCGAAGTGGCATAGACGGGGACCAAGTTCCCAGATTTGGTTCGAGACTTGGCGATTGAGATAATGGGCATAGCTGTAGCCTGTAAAAACAGCCATCTCCCCTTTGCGCAAACGGGTACAAGCCTTTTCCAAGATCGGGGCTTTGACGATCTCGTCTACGTCCGAAATCAGGATCAGATCATCAGGGCTGGCGGTTGTCAGGCCTTGGGCAATTTGGTCGCGCTGGAAATATTCGCGCGCCCATGCCGGGGACTTTGCAGGGCGGAGATAGTCTATCTCGGGCGGAAAATCGACGATAATATGCTCTATCTTGGCGAGATAGGGCGCAAAAAGCGCCTTATTATCCTCAAAATAGAGGGGTTTATCCTTGCCTTGGAAGGTTTTTCGGGCTTCAACGAGAACAAAACGGTCAACAATCGGGGCCATTTCATGGAGCCGGATATCAAGAATTTCCAGCTCGTTGAAAAATGTAAAACAATCGTAGAGCATTCCATTGACCCGTCTGATCGCTTGATCCTTGCAAAATAGAGGTTTTTATCCCTCTTAGCGCTGAAGGCTATGCATCAGGTGATGCGTTCGACGCTTCTTTTGATTTCATCGGCCTCGAATAAACGCAGCCAGTCTGGTTTCAGGATGGTTTCTTTCCCGAAAACGATCGCCTTGTTACAGGCATCAGAAAACTGACCATTGATTTCTTCAAATGTGACTGCCGCCAGAATATTCATATGGCCGAGGAGAAAATCCCGCGCTGCCTCGCGCGGTACACCGCGGCGAATGGCCTCTTCCATGGCGTCGCGCATGGCGGCCAGTAAGGTTGCGCAGACTGTTTCTGACAAGCCTGGTTCCAGAATGGCCATTTGTTCGACGCTGATCCGGTGAGAGCGCATGACCGGTGCCCAGATGATCCGCGCAACCTCTTCACCGATTGCGTAATGAGCTTCCGGTCCTTGCATCAGGGCATTGACGATATGCTGCTTGGCGGCAATGCCGCCGAAGTGATCAGATTTGGCCGATAATTCGGTTTCATCGTTAAAAATAGGGGGGTGGCAGGGATGGGTTACAAAATAGGTAATATCCGAGCGTTCAGGCAAATGTCCGGCATGCGGAGCCGCTGCATCCAGAATGATAACAATAGTTCCGGGTTTCAGCGTGGGAACGATTTCTTTGGCGACAGCGCCGATCACTGTGTCGGGCACAGCCATAATGACGACATCGGCTCCACGAAGCGCTTGGGTGCGGTCGAGGCAATCCCAACCAAATTCGGCTTTGATTTTTTGCTGAGCCTGCTCGTTGATTTCAACAGGGTGGATGGTGAAACGAGAATTTTTGAGATTGCGAGCCAATCGCATGCCCATTTTGCCGCCAGCACCCAATAAAGCAATTGTAGTCATTTTGGCCGCTCTCCCATTTTACCGAAGCCTGTTGATCGCTTATTTGCGACAAACAACGGGTATTGGTCAAGCGCAGGCCTTTTTATCCCTCAACCCTTATCGGTTAAGGTTTTGTCTTCATTGATTTAGAGGGCAGTTGCCGCTGGTTTTTTCTTTTTGACTTTAGGCTCTTTTTTCAAGAGAGCGAGCTCTGCATCGCGTTTAAGACGCAATTCTTTCAACCGCACCATATTTTCCGCTTGTTGCAAGCGGTGCGCTTCAATTTCAGCGAAAGCGCTTAAAGACGATTGCGCGCGTTCATGTTGCCGTTGGGCACGCGTTAAAACGGGTCTGGCCTGTAATTGTTTATCCGTCTCGGGAGGCTGCATGAGAACCGTTTCCAATTTTTGAATCGTACAAAAAAACTCGGGATCTTATTAAAATCCCGAGTCTGTTATTTATGCTGCTTCGATATGTTTCACAGCAGGCTTGCCGGAACGGCGGTCGGTTTCCGTATCGAAAACAACCTTCTGGCCTTCGTTCAAAGAATGCATGCCGGAACGTTCAACAGCAGAAACATGCACGAACACGTCAGGGCCACCATTGTCAGGCTGAATAAAGCCGAAGCCTTTGGTGGTGTTGAAAAATTTTACTGTACCTTTGTTCATTTCGTAAGTCCTTGTTGGTGTGTCATAAGCGCGCCAAAACGTCACTCTGCCGAGGGCAGAGCGGTTGCAGGCGTCGAGTTTTTGGTAAGAAAGTCTGAAAGCACACCAGGCAAGGCCGAAGTGATACAGCCTGATCGTCCGGCCAAAGTTCGAATTTCACTTATCGCATTTTATTGATCAAATTGCAATTTATATTTTTGAACTGCGGGCTCAAGCTATTAAAGCCTCCCGACGTGAAGTCATTTAAGTGAAGAAAAACATACGGCTTGCCCCTTAAACACCATGCGTTCGGGAATAGGCATTTTTGGGTTGCGGTGCCCAATTTTCAAGGCTTTTCGGGTCTGCTTCAAAAATCTCGATGGCTAATGGATGGCAGATGGCCACATCATCGGAATGCGATTGGCCGCAATCACCGCCCGGGCAGGCGGATAAGTTTCCCAGCAAATCGATCTCTGCAATGAATTCAATGAAGTCGCCGGGCCTTACAGGGCTGGCTTTCATGAAATATTGATGCGTGTCATGGGTAAAGCCGGTGCACATGAAGACATTCAGAACATCATGGATATGCATTTCGGCTTCCAGTAACGGAAGCTGGCGATGGTCGGCAAGTGCCCGTGTCAGATTGGAATGGCAGCAATGATGATAATCATTCCCCTTTAACAAGCGGTTCGTATAGGGGTCACAGCGCGTGCCGATGACGTCATGAATACCGCCACCATCCTGATCAAATCCATACCAGCCCAACGTGTCATGCGTGATCGTTGCCATCGGCCGCAGGGCTGGAAGGCTGGACCACAAACGATGGCCGGTGGTGACATGGGTCGCATGCAAAGCGCGGGTCTTGCCGCTGAAAAACCGTTCATTGAGGTCATGCCTATTCCATAAATTCAAATCGCCGACCTGCGGACCTTCAATGCTGGAAATACGGAAAAATTGACCCGCTTTCACTTCAAAACAACGGGCCTCTCGTGCCGGTACAATAATGGTTTCGATTTTTTTTAATGTTGTGCGCGCCTTTTCATAAAGAGCCATATCCGGTTTTGGTAATGTCTCGACTGCGTAGCAGACCACCGGACGGATAGAACGACGCTGTTCGGCATCTTGTGGGGCATTGGCTTGATGGCGCATAAAGATGACCTTGAACGGGGCTGATTTGATCCAAGATCCTGCATATTATCGATGCAAGGGCAAGGTCGGCATGGATTGTCAGGTTTTAAGGAGATTTTATCCGCTCTTGTTATGATTCAGGTCTTTTGAGCCTGCTTGCCCATAGCCGCAACTACGGCTAGTCTTGTGACAATCAATCAACTCAGGGGGAATGTTTGATGAGAATTTTTGCAGTGGGTGCAGCCGTTTTGCTGCAAGGTTTGGTTTCGGTCATTGGTTTACAAGCGCAGGAAAATTCCCGACTTGATGCCATTCTCAAAGCAGGAAAAATAAAGGTCTGCTCGCCCGGTGATTACAAGCCATTCTCTTTGGCTAAACCCGACGGTTCTTTTGAAGGGATTGATATCGATCTTATCACTTCTGCTGCCAAAGCTTTGGGCGTTGAAGTCGAGATGGTGAAAACCACATGGTCAAAATTGATTGATGACTATACGGCTCAATGCGATGTCGCCGTAGGCGGTATTTCGGTTTCAACCGAACGGGCCAAGCGTGTTGGCTTTACCCAAGCCTATATGGTCAATGGCAAAGCGCCGATCACACGCTGTGAAAATGTTGCTAAATTCCAGACTGTGGCTGATATCAACAAGCCAAATGTAACGGTCATCACCAATCCCGGTGGCAGCAATGAACGTTTTGTTCGGGCTAATTTGCAGGCGGCAAAAGTTGTTGTCTTCAATGATAATGTGACTATTTTTGATGAAATTCTCAAAGGCAATGCCGATGTGATGATTTCAGAGTCCATTGAGACATTGGTGCAGCAAAAAATTCGTCCCGGTCTTTGTGCCGTCAATCCCGACAAGCCATTGCAATATGGGGAAATGGGCTACATTTTGCCTCGTGGGGACGCCGCGATGAAAGGCTGGTTCGATACATGGTTGCATCTCGCCAAAGCGAGTGGCGAATATGACCGTATTGTCGAAAAGTGGATGAAATAATTCACATCCTAAATCTATTTTTAGGGCCGGCCTTCAAAGGGGTCGGCCTTGATGCGTTTAGAGCAAAGCTGTTTTAAAGGGTGGCTTTGCTTTAAACGCGCTGCCCATGTTCATTGATCAGCAGTGAACCATCTTCTTTATAAAGCGGTCCGGCCGGCAAACGGTCAAGCAAATCGAGAACGGTTTCACTGGGGCGGCACAGCCTGACCCCTTTTTTAGTGCAAACCAGTGGTCGATTAACCAGCACAGGATGAAGAAGCATCTGTTCGATGAGAATGTCGTCGCTGACAGAGGGATCATCCAACCCTAATTCAACCGCGGGTGATTTCGTCAGCCGCAAGGCCTGTCTTGGTGAAAGGCCGGCTGCCGCAAACAAGGCTTTGAGCTGTGGTTTCGTCCAGCCTGTTTTTAAATAGTCAACGATATAGGGCTCGTATCCGGCGGCTTGGATAATGGCCAAAACATTTCTGGATGTTCCGCAATCCGGATTGTGGTGGATTACAATATCCATGATTTTAGGCCTCGCTCATCAAATTTTGTCTGTGGTGACCAAGCAACCAGCATAGCTTTGAGCCCTTTTCTGAAAAAAAAGGTCAACCCCATGATACTTTGATTATAGCCAAGATGAGCTGTCGGTGAAAACAATCACCGATCAGAAATAACGGGGATAATTGTTGGTTTCGATCATTTTTTGGACACGCTTTTCTTGCCCAGAAAGAAAGAAGTTCCAAATTTTTACAAGAATCAAAAGCATCGTGATCTCCATCAAAAGTAATTTTTGCCTTAAAACCAATTCTGCTTTTTAAAATGCGAGCAGAAATCAGCCTCTACGCCAAACTCAGGTTGAGTTTATATGCATTGCAGCATTTTTGAAATGGAAAAAGCGGACTGATTGCAGGGCGTCTATGAGCCGCAAATAAGAATTAAACATTGATATTATTGATTTTTTTAAATATGCAACAGATAGAGCCCGTTCACGCATTGTTGCAATGCAAAAAGTGCGGAGGTCCAGCCTTCGGGTGATTGGCAATTCAAATGCGCTTTATTGAGACTTTTTTCGATAAAACCGCTCGATGGATAGCGCACATTGATCAGAACGTGGTTCTGGATCGCTCAATTGCATCAAAATATGTGGTTCTGATTTTCAAAAGAGGCAGTCATTTTAGAGATGGCACGGCATAAAAATGAGATCAGGAAAAATTATTTGTTTTATGCCATTGATATTGTTGTTTTTTTAAAATGCCGCGTAATAAATCCTCATTTGCATGAAATGGATTTAGATTTTACAATCAATCTACTGACTAAGCTTTGAGTGTTGTGAAGAATAAGCTTTGTGAGGCATTTTAATCTAGGCTCTTAAAATCAATATGATTGGGCCTGCTTCAAATAAATTCTGATAAAATTAAATAATATTCTGAGCCGAGGAAGCGATGACGAAACATATGCAGAGGGATGAGGCTTTTGCCGCATCGCTCATTTCCGAGCATCTCCATCTTGAGGGCGCCATGCTCCCCATTTTGCACGCTTTGCAAAATGAATTTGGTTATGTGGACGAGGCGGCAATTCCTTTATTGGCCGAGGCTTTGAATATTTCCAAAGCGGAAGTGCTCGGTACCATTACATTCTACCATGATTTCAGGCATGAGCCTCCGGGGCGGACCGTGATCAAGCTTTGCCGTTCGGAGGCCTGTCAGTCGGTTGGCTGTGAAGAACTTGTTGCGCATGCCAAGAGCCATCACAACCTATCGATGGACAACACCTCAGAGGATGGCAGCGTGACGTTGGAAACCGTCTATTGTCTTGGCAATTGCGCACTTGGACCTGCGGCATTGGTGAATGACGAACTTGTTGGGCGGATTGACCAAAAGAAATTCACGCAGATTATTGAACACGCAGCCAGCACAGCGGGAGGCCGGTCATGACATCATCCATCCGGATTTATGTGCCTGCGGATGCCGCCGCAGTTTCGGTTGGCGCCAATGCGGTGGCTGCAAAAATGATTCAGGAAGCCGAACACCGTAAAATAGCCATTTCTCTGGTGCGGAATGGCTCGCGTGGCATGTTGTGGCTGGAGCCTTTGGTGGAAATAGAGACGCCCCAAGGGCGCATCGGTTTTGGCCCTGTCGGCGTTGATGATGTGGCGAGCTTGTTTGAAGCCGGTTTGGGGCAGGCTGGCAAGCATCCGCTGGCGCTTGGCATCGTTGACGAGCTGCAATGGATGAAACAGCAAACCCGTCTGACATTTGCGCGGGTTGGCCTTATCGATCCCCTGTCGATGGAAGACTACAAAAAGCACGGCGGGCTTGTGGGTTTACAAACTGCTTTGGCTTTGAGCGGGGCTGATATTGTCGAGCAAGTACGGGCGTCTGGCTTGCGCGGGCGCGGTGGCGCAGGCTTTCCCACCGGTATCAAATGGAAAACCGTTCATGATGCCGCAGCGGATCAAAAATACATTGTTTGCAATGCCGATGAAGGGGATAGTGGTACCTTTGCCGATCGCATGTTGATGGAAGGTGATCCTTTTACCCTGATCGAGGGCATGGTCATCGCAGGCGTCGCCGTAGGTGCCACAAAGGGTTATATTTATCTGCGTTCAGAATATCCACATGCCCATGCGGTTTTGCAAAAGGCCATTGCAGTTGCCCAAGAAAGCGCTTTGCTAGGCCCCTCTATTCTTGGATCGGGCAAGGCATTTGACCTTGAAGTGAGATTGGGAGCGGGTGCTTATATTTGCGGCGAGGAAACATCGCTCCTTGAAAGCCTTGAAGGCAAGCGGGGGATCGTGCGCGCAAAGCCGCCCATTCCAGCCTTGCACGGATTGTTCGGCAAGCCGACAATCGTCAACAATGTTTTGTCGCTGGCCTCCGTGCCGTGGATTATGGCCCATGGGGCGCAGAGCTATGCGGATTTCGGATTGGGTCGTTCGCGCGGCACATTGCCGGTTCAAATCGCTGGCAATGTCAAACATGGCGGGCTGATCGAATTGGCCTTCGGGATCACATTGCGCGAAATCATTGAAGGTTTTGGCGTTGGCACATTGAGTGGCAGGCCTGTCAGGGCTGTGCAGATTGGCGGTCCTTTGGGGGCTTATGTGCCGCCAGAACAATTCGATACGCCCATGGATTATGAGGCCTTGGCAGGCATTCAGGCTATGCTGGGGCATGGTGGCATGGTGGTGTTTGACGATACGGTTGATATGGCCAAACAAGCGCGTTTCGCGTTTGAATTTTGTGCCAAGGAAAGTTGCGGCAAATGCACGCCCTGCCGGATCGGAGCCACGCGGGGCGTTGAATTGATGGATCATATCATCGCAGGCAAGGACAGAGATCAAAACATCAAAACAATGCGTGATCTGACGCAATTGATGACGGATGCTTCTTTGTGCGCCATGGGTGGTTTGACCCCGATGCCTGTTTTGAGCGCCTTAAACCACTATCCCGAAGATTTCACCCGTCCAGCAATGCCTTTGGCTGCTGAATAAGGAGAAGCAGATGAGCTTGATTAAAGAAATTGATTACGGCACGCCCATCCGCATTTCAGAAACGATGGTCACTTTAACCATTGATGGGCAGTCGGTGACGGTTCCGAAAGGCACATCAGTCATGGCGGCAGCCATGTCGCTGGGAACCAAAATTCCTAAATTATGTGCCACGGATTCGCTGGAGCCTTTTGGCTCCTGTCGTCTCTGTCTCGTGGAAATCGAGGGGCGGCGTGGCACGCCTGCCTCCTGCACGACGCCCGCCGAGGCTGGCATGGTCGTCCATACGCAAAATGATCGTCTGGCGACTTTGCGCAAAGGCGTGATGGAACTCTATATCTCCGACCATCCTCTTGATTGCCTGACCTGTTCGGCGAATGGCGATTGCGAATTGCAGGATATGGCAGGCGCTGTGGGCTTGCGTGAAGTGCGCTATGGGTATGACGGTCATAATCATCTGCATGATGTGAAAGATACATCTAATCCCTATTTCACCTATGATCCTTCCAAATGTATCGTCTGCAACCGCTGTGTACGGGCCTGCGAAGAAGTGCAAGGCACCTTTGCCTTGACGATCACAGGGCGCGGATTTGAATCCCGTGTGAAACCGGGCCCCACTGATTTCTTTGGTTCGGAATGTGTGTCCTGCGGTGCCTGTGTGCAGGCATGTCCGACTGCAACCTTGATGGAAAATTCTGTCATTGCCATGGGGCAGGCGGAGCATTCCAAGATCACCACATGCGCTTACTGCGGCGTGGGCTGTTCCTTTAAAGCGGAAATGCAGGGCGATCGCCTAGTGCGCATGGTGCCTTATAAAGACGGCAAAGCCAATGAGGGGCATTCTTGTGTGAAAGGTCGTTTTGCGTGGGGCTATGCCACCCATTCGGATCGCAAGACCAAGCCAATGATCCGCAAGTCCATCACCGATCCTTGGCAGGAAGTGACTTGGGAAGAGGCAATCGGCTATGCCGCATCCGAATTCAAACGCATTCAGGCCAAATATGGGTATGAATCGGTTGGGGCCATCACGTCCTCGCGTTGCACCAATGAAGAAGTGTTCGTGGTGCAAAAACTCGTCCGCGCCGGTTTCGGCAATAATAATGTCGATACCTGTGCGCGTGTTTGTCACTCACCGACCGGTTATGGTTTGAGCACGGCATTCGGTACATCGGCGGGCACACAGGATTTTAAATCGGTTGTCAAAGCGGATGTCATCTTGGTGATCGGGGCCAACCCGACCGATGGGCATCCGGTTTTCGCCTCGCGGATGAAAAAACGTTTGCGTGAGGGTGCGAAATTAATCGTGGCCGATCCTAGGCGCATCGATCTGGTCAAATCAGCACATATCAAGGCCGATTACCATTTGCCTTTGCGTCCGGGCACCAATGTGGCTTTGATCAATGCATTGTCGCATGTGATTGTCACCGAAGGCCTGCTGGACGAAAATTATGTGCGCGAGCGCTGTGATTTGCAGGATTTTGAAATCTGGGCACGCTTCATTGCCGACCCCAAAAACTCGCCTGAGGAAACCGAACAGTTCACCGGCGTTCCGGCTGCGGATGTGCGGGCTGCGGCCCGTCTTTATGCCACAGGCGGCAATGGGGCGATTTATTACGGACTTGGTGTGACCGAGCATTCGCAAGGATCGACCATGGTGATGGGCATGGCCAATCTCGCAATGCTCACCGGTAATATCGGGCGTGATGGCGTGGGTGTGAACCCGTTGCGGGGCCAGAACAATGTGCAAGGCTCGTGCGATATGGGATCCTTCCCGCATGAATTGTCGGGCTATCGTCATATTTCCGATGATGCAACCCGCAACATTTTTGAATCGCTGTGGGGCGTGAAGCTCGATGACGAGCCGGGCTTGCGTATTCCCAATATGCTTGATGCAGCCGTGGGTGGAAATTTCAAAGGGATTTATGTGCAAGGCGAGGATATCGCCCAGTCTGATCCCAATGTCCAACATGTCACCGCGGGTCTCGCCGCTATGGAATGCGTGGTCATTCAAGATCTGTTCTTGAATGAAACGGCAAAATACGGCCATGTCTTTTTGCCCGGTGCGTCCTTCTTGGAAAAAGACGGAACGTTCACCAATGCCGAACGGCGGATCAATCGTGTCCGGCAGGTGATGGCTCCTTTGTCGGGCAAGCATGAATGGCAGATTACCTGCGAGCTTGCGCAAGCGCTTGGCTATGAGATGTCCTATACCCATCCAAGCGAGATCATGGATGAGATTGCCCGTCTGACACCCACCTTTAGCGGCGTCAGCTATCAGCGTCTCGATGAGTTGGGGTCGATACAATGGCCTTGCAACGAGAAAGCGCCGCAAGGGACGCCTTTGATGCATATTGATCGCTTCGTGCGGGGCAAGGGCAAATTCATGATTACCGATTATGTGCCCACAGAGGAGCGTGCAGGGCCGCGTTTCCCCTTATTGCTCACGACGGGTCGTATCTTGTCGCAATATAATGTGGGCGCCCAAACACGCCGCACGGAAAATTCGCGGTGGCATCAGGAGGATGTTTTGGAAATCCATCCCTTTGATGCCGAAAGTCGCGGCATTAAAACGGGAGATCTTGTTTCCGTTGCAAGCCGCGCGGGTGATATTTCGTTGCATGCCGAAATCACAGACCGTGTCCAACCTGGGGTTGTTTACACAACCTTCCACCATGCGGTGACAGGCGCCAATGTGATTACAACGGATAATTCCGATTGGGCCACCAATTGCCCCGAATATAAAGTCACGGCTGTCGAAGTGCGTCGGACCAATCATTATTCGCAATGGCAAGAACGTAACAACGAAGAAGATAAAATCATGCGCCGCATAGCCACCGACCATGTTGAAGCGGCAGAGTGATTTGAACACGAGGCATGAGGCGACCTTGCCTTTTGCGGCTGAAAAAATTGTGTTCGCTGGTGATCAGCGGACACAATGCGCTATCGATGTTGCAACAGAAACGCCGATCAGTTTTGTCTATGGTGGCATGCCTTATGCGGTCATGATGGCAACGCCTGAGGATTTGCATGACTTTGTTTATGGGTTCAGTCTGACAGAAGGTATTATTCAAAAAGCTGAAGACATCCGTGACATTCGTGTCGAGCCGGCGGGTGATCATATCACCATCAAGATTGTTTTATCCTCTGCCCAGTTTCAGGCTCATCTTGCCAAAAGGCGGATGATGTCTGGCCGAACCTCATGCGGTTTATGCGGCGTTGAGACACTGGCCGATTTGCCGGTTGCCCATCAAATCAGCCCCTCTGATAGCGCCCCTATTTCCTTGGATGCGGTTCATCAGGCTCTAGGCCAATTGGCCCAGCATCAACCCTTGAACCAAGTTACGCGCAGTGTCCATGCCGCAGCATGGAGTAACGGGCAGGGGCTCATTATTGCGGCACGCGAAGATGTGGGGCGGCATAATGCATTGGATAAACTGATAGGCTGCCTTTTACAAAAGAGCATGAAAGCGCAAGATGGGTTTTTGCTCATTACAAGTCGGGCTTCATTTGAAATGGTAGAAAAAGCAGCTCTTTTTGGCATCAGGATGATTGTTGCCATTTCGGCCCCGACATCCCTCGCTATCCGCCGCGCTGAAGACTTGGGTGTCACCCTTTATGGGGTTGCGCGGTACGATTCCATGATCAAATTTACATCCAGCCACACCATTGACAGGGAGATCCATCAAGCATGAGCGATGCCCATACCTCTCATACCCATCAAGAACAAGCCGCGCTGAAACTTGCAAAAATGGCCGGGCAGATAGAATCTTTTTTTGCCCACTATCCGGAAGAAAAGGCCATCTCCTCTATTGCCGAGCATATCAATAAATTCTGGTCGAAAAAAATGCGGCAGGATTTTATGGCAGCCTATGAGAAAAACCAAAGCGCTTTGACCGATTTGGTTGGGAAAGCATTGCCTCAGATCAGACACTGAGTGGGCAGATTTTGGCTGGTTTTTTTACAAGCCTCAAAAAGTCGTCGAGGGTTTAAAAACCGGTTTCATTGCCAGCCAAATTTTATGAAGCCGCTCTCTGTCGCTGTTGCGATGAACGGTTTTTTCTTCTTGACCCCCTGCATTGTCATTTTCAGCTTGGGCTATGACCATGATGCGTTCTTGTGATTGCTCGTAGGAAGCGGGCTTGGGGGTCAGCCTGCCAATCATGTCTTTTTGATAGCAATCCATAAATGCATGGATTTGGCTATGTGCTTGCCTTTTGGCAAATGTTGTGTGGTCGACGCGAAGCGCTTGACCATGGTCAACATCAGTCTGAAGCACGTTTTCCATCACCAGATCCATTCATTGCAGGAACATGTTCCTTCATATGGTGACGATTCTGTCTTTCATAAAAGACCCTTTAAATGTGATTTGAAAAATATATGGGTTGCGAATCTGCCCATGTCACCACGGTTGTCTTGATGATTCTCTGAAAGATGAGAGAAGAATCGCCCCTTTAAAAAGTTCTTATCACCCAATGTCATCAAAGTGTCATGGACGCGGCATTAACAAAAGCTTCCGTCTGTTTCATGGTTTGGGAGACATTGCCATGCTGCGTTCTATAGTCTGCTTTTTGATGTTTGCACTCTGCTTGCCTGTTCATGCTGCGGAAAAGCCTTATCTGACCCATGAGCAATTCAATATCATTCCTTTTCTTCCCAAGCCCGTTGCCAATGGCAGTGAAGAAGACAAGGCCCAGCAGGCCGTGGTGATCGCAGTCCAAAAATCTGCTTCTGCCGAGCGGATTGCCTTGGCTAACAGTGACTCCGAAGAAACAGTCTATGCAATGTTCGGTCGCGTGATTGGTGAAAAATTCAAACCTGAAAGCCTGCCCCTGACCACGCAAATGTTTGCGCGACTGGGCGAGACGGAAGATGCCGTTGTTGATCCTGTCAAAGCGCATTTCGGGCGCATTCGTCCTTTTATGAACAATCCTGAGATCAAGGCCAATGTGAAGCCGTCAAAAAGCGGTGCCTATCCGTCCGGCCATACTTCGCGTTCAAGAATGATGGCAATCATTCTGTCTGTTATGTTGCCGGAGCATCATGATGTGATTTTTGCGCGGGCTGACGATTATGCCTTCAGCCGGATTGTTGGCGGCATGCATTACCCCAATGATCTCGAAGCCGGTAAACTGGCTGGGACGGCTATGGCGGCCACATTGTTGGCCGATGCGCAATTCCGGCAAGATATGCAGGCGGCAAAAGCCGAATTGCGGAAAGTCCTTGGTCTCTGAGACCAAGGCTCTTTGATCAGGACTCATGGAATATCGGCCCGACTCGTGAAGAGATCGGGCAGCATCTATTGAAGCCTTAGCTTTCGTTGTTGTTTGACGAGCCAAACAGCCCGCCTAAAACGCTGCCGACGGCGGCGGCTGTTGCAACACCTCCGGACGCTCCGCTAGCCTCCGGTGCTGAAGGTATATACTGGGCAATTTCTTCCGCTAAATTTAAAATCGGCATGGATTGCAGCGCTACATGACCGGGGCCAGTCAGAGTGGCCAGAAACAGGCCTTCACCGCCAAACAACATGTTTTTAAAGCCGGTCACCCTTTGAATGTCATAGCTGATTGTGGGGTCCATGACACCGACATGGCCGGCATGCACCAATAAACGCTCACCGGGCGCCAGATCCTTTTCAACAACCTCTCCCGACAGATCGAGGAAGACAGTGCCGAGCCCTGTGACTTTTTGCAAAATAAAACCAGTTCCGCCAAAAAAACCAGCACCGATCCGCTTTTGCCACGCGAGTTCAAGCGTGACTGATTTCTCAGCGCAGAGAAATGTCTCTTTGCGGCAAATCAGCGATTGCCCGGCCCCCAATGTCACCGGCAGGATTGTGCCGGGAAAACGTGGGGCAAAGGCGACATGCCCATCACCGCGAGATTTGAATTCGGTAATAAAAAAGCTGCCACCGGTAAAACTGCGCATCAGGCCGGTCAACAGACCTCCGCCCGTATTGGTATCCATTTCAATGGCATCATTCATCCAGCACATGCTGTTTGTTTGGCTGTAGACAATTTCTCCCGGTGCCAGATCAATGGCCACAGTCTGCATAACAGTTCCAGATAAATGATATTTCATCAAAGCACCGTGATTTTTTGAACGATTTTCATGAGTAACGGATCATCTTGAGACAGACAACATGTCAGTTGGGCCTCCCTCAGCAAGAAGGGGGCACGCACAGGATCGACGCAATCAGCGTTTCTTGAAGATGTCTTGGCCTTCCGTCCTTTTTCAGCCGCGTTGTTATGAACTGTGTTGATTGGTCTTGACAAAATTCTATCTGAAATACGGAACAGATTAATCCCTAGTTGATCAAAAGATTTTAAGAGCTGAATACTAACAATTGTGAGCCAACCCTAAGTGTCCTAGATGGTGCCACATATGGAATTTTCGGCGCTTATCAAGACATTTTGCGATAAAATTTGGGGCTGTCCCAGATAACTCTGAAAAGGGGTTATTATGGGTGCTATGCGCAAGAGCCGTCTGAGCGTTTATAAACAAGACCGATTGATTGAACATTTTGTTGCGGGCACGACCGCGCGAACTGCTGCGAGTTT
>CAIJVU010000025.1 GCA_903824185.1 uncultured Hyphomicrobiales bacterium | reverse complement strand
CTATTCTGATCGCCCCCTCTTTATTGGCTGCGGACTTCACCCGTCTGGGCGAAGAGGTGAAAGCTGTTGACCGCGCTGGTGCCGACCTGATCCATCTCGATGTCATGGACGGGCATTTCGTTCCCAATATCAGCTATGGCGCCGATATTATCAAAGCCATCCGGCCTTTGACGACGAAGCCCTTTGACGTGCATTTGATGATTTCGCCCACCGATGCCTATTTGCGCAATTTCGCCGATGCCGGTGCCCAGATC
This sequence comes from uncultured Hyphomicrobiales bacterium, assembly GCA_903824185.1. GTDB lineage: Bacteria > Pseudomonadota > Alphaproteobacteria > Rhizobiales > Beijerinckiaceae > CAIYZJ01. The sequence goes on along the minus strand of CAIJVU010000025.1, from coordinate 23,962 downwards.
ATCACCGTGCATGCCGAATCCGGCCCCCATGTCTATCGCAGCCTGCAAGCCATCCGCGGCATGGGCTGCCAAGCGGGTTTGGCGCTCAATCCGGGCACACCCATCACGGTCATCGAGCCGCTGCTTGATGTCATTGATCTGGTTTTGCTGATGACGGTCAATCCGGGTTTCGGGGGGCAAGCCTTCTTGCATCCGGTCATTGAAAAATGTGCGGCGGTGCGTGAGCTGATTGCCGATCATGACATCATGCTGGAAGTGGACGGCGGCATCACGCCCGAAACAGCGGCTTTGATTGTCGAGGCCGGTGCGCATGTGCTGGTCGCCGGATCCGCCGTTTTTAAATATGGCCATGAAGACGGATACAGAAAATCCATTCAGGCCATTCGCGAGGCGGCGGAGGCCGCACAAATCTGATCGCCCCTTTCTTTCAAGTCGATCCTATCGAAGGAACTTACAATGATCCCGCGCTATAGCCGCCCCGACATGGTTGCCATCTGGTCACCGGAAACAAAATTCCGGATCTGGTTTGAAATCGAAGCCCATGCCTGCGATGCGCTGGCTGCCATCGGCGTCATCCCTGCGGATAGCGCCCGCATGATCTGGGAAAAAGGCGGAGCGGCGCAATTTGATGTCGAGAAAATCGACGCCATCGAGCGCGAAGTCAAACATGACGTGATTGCCTTTTTGACGCATCTGGGTGAATTCATCGGCCCCGATTCCCGCTTTGTGCATCAGGGCATGACATCCTCGGATGTGCTGGATACCTGTTTCAATGTGCAATTGGTGCGGGCCACCGATATTTTGCTCAGCGATATGGACGCTTTGCTGAAAGCGCTGAAGACACGCGCTTTCGAGCATAAAATGACCCCGACCATCGGTCGCTCGCATGGCATCCATGCCGAACCCACCACATTCGGCATCAAACTCGCTTTGGCCTATGCCGAATTTGACCGGTGCAAAACACGCTTATTGGCCGCACGGGAAGAAATTGCCACCTGTGCGATTTCCGGTGCGGTCGGAACCTTTGCCAATATCGACCCCAGCGTCGAAGAGCATGTCGCCAAAGCCATGGGCCTGCATGCGGAGCCTGTTTCAACCCAAGTGATCCCGCGTGATCGCCACGCGATGTATTTTGCAACATTGGCTGTGGTTGCCTCCTCGATTGAGCGGTTGGCGACAGAGATCAGGCATTTGCAGCGCTCGGAAGTGTTGGAAGCGGAAGAATATTTCTCACCCGGCCAGAAGGGCTCGTCCGCCATGCCGCATAAGCGCAATCCCGTGCTGACGGAAAATCTGACGGGACTGGCGCGCATGGTGCGCGCTTTCGCCATCCCTGCGATGGAAAATGTCGCCTTGTGGCATGAGCGCGATATTTCCCATTCATCGGTTGAACGCATGATCGGACCCGATGCGACCATCACGCTTGATTTTGCTTTGGCGCGTTTGACAGGCGTCATTGAAAAGCTCGTCGTCTATCCCGAAAACATGATGAAAAATCTCGATCGTCTCGGGGGCCTTGTGCATTCCCAACGGGTGATGCTGGCCTTGACGCAAAAAGGGGTGAGCCGCGAAGACGCCTATCGTCTCGTCCAACGCAATGCCATGCCGGTTTGGCGGGGGGAAGGTGACTTCCTGACACTTCTCAAAGCAGACAAAGACGTGACGGCTGCGATGACCCATGCCGAAATCGAAGAAAAATTCGATTTGGGTTATCACCTCAAACATGTCGATACGATTTTCAAACGCGTCTTCGGATCGGCCTGACCCATGACAGCCGTGGATGCACGCAGGATCGGGGCGATCTGGCAAAAAGTGCTGGATCGTCGTCCAAGCGTGCATTGCATCACCAATAGCGTTGTCCAGAACTGGACAGCCAATCTCTTGCTTTCGATCGGCGTCACGCCCAGCATGACAACAGACCTTGGCGAAATCAGCGATTTTGTTCGGGCCGCCGATGCCGTGCTGATCAATCTCGGCACGTTGGATGGTGACCGCAAGCAAGCTATTGCCTTGGCCCTTGCCGCATGCGGATCCCAAAAACCCTTTGTGCTGGATCCGGTCTTTGTCGACCGTTCGCCGCAACGCCTCGCCTTTGCCCGCACCATAGTTGAGCAAGGGCCGCAGATCATCCGCTGCAATCAGGCGGAGGCGGACGCCTTGGGGCTTATACAAGCGCGCCCGCCCGCTACGGTCCTTGCTATGTCGGGTGCACAAGATCAGGTGATCGACCACACGCGCCAGATCACGCTTTCGCACGGACATCGCTACGGGGCGCAGATCACCGGTGCGGGTTGCGGCTTAAGCGCCTTGATGGCAGCGGTCCTCACCGTGGAACACGATGCCACCTTGGCCGCTGTCACGACCTTTGCCGCCTATGGCATTGCACAAGAGATCGCAGGCCAAGACGCGGAAGGCCCGGCGAGTTTCGCCATGCGGCTTGTCGATGCCCTGCATCATTTAAGCGCAGACCGTCTCGCCTATGATTTGAAAAAAATGGAGCAGGCATGAACCCTGTCGATCATCGTCTTTATGTGCTGCTCGATCCGGTTGCAGCGCCGCGCGAACAACTCCCTGCCCTTGCCCAACAGGCCGTGCAAGGCGGTGCCACTTTATTGCAATATCGCGACAAAGAAGCCGATGGCGGTGTGATGGTTGAAACGGCCCGCGCCATCTTGCAGGCTTTGGGGAACGATCATCCGCCGCTTTTGATCAATGACCGCGTGGATGTCGCATTGATTGCAAAAGCGCAAGGCGTGCATCTCGGCCAGAGCGATATTACCCCTCAAGATGCCCGCAGCCTGTTGGGTCCGAAAGCCATTATCGGCCGCACCATCAAAAACCAGGATCATGCGCAAAAATTGGCGCATGAAGCGGTTGATTATGCGACCTGTGGCGGGGTGTTTGGCACCGTTCATAAAGACAATCCCGACAAGCCCATCGGCCTTTTAGGGCTCAAGGCCTTGCGCCTCTTGATCAAAGAAAAAGTGCCGCATTTACCGGTCGGCGCGATTGCAGGGATTGATGCGGATAATCTCGCTGACGTGATCGCGCATGGGGCTGACGGCATTGCCGTGATTGGTGCCGTGCTCAAAGCCCAAAAGCCCGCAACAGCCGCCCGACATTTACGCGCGGCGGTTGATCGCGCCTTAGAGGGCCGCAGCGCGATTTAAAGCGCGTCAGGCGGCACATAGGTCAGCCGGTCCCAAGGCTGCATTTGCTTTTGCGCCTTCAAATAGCTTGTGACAATCGCTTGCGCTTTGGGCCCGCTCGCCGCCGTCTCCTGCATCAAATCCGCTGCATGACGGCGGGCTTGTTCCAACAGGCCCTTGGGCGGCATCATGAATTGCGCCCCTTGCTCGGCAATGGCCTCCAAAGCCTGTGCCTGCAACAATTGCGCTTCCGCCAAAGCAGTGGCATGTTCCGCCGCACAGGCCATGGCAATCACCTGCTGAAGATGCTCGGGCAAATCATCATAGAGGCTTTTCTGAATGAGACATTCGGAGGCCCCGTTCGGCTTGTTGAAGCCCGGCATCATCACATAAGGCGCAATGCGGACAAGACCGAGATCACGATCATTCATCGGCCCCAATAATTCAACCGCATCAATGGTTCCGCGTTCGAGCGCCGGATAGACATCGCCCGGCGGGATGGATTGCGGCACAGCACCCAAGCGGCGATAAAGCTCCCCCCCGAGACCTGTGACGCGCAAGCGCAAGCCTTTGACATCCTCGACACTTTGCAAGGGCTTGCGAAACCAGCCACCAAGGGAAGCGCCGGTATTGCCGCCGATCAAGGCCTTCACCCCGAAATCGGCATAGAGATCATCCCACAAGGCCTGTCCGCCGCCCGCCTCAAGCCAAGCCAGATGGCCAAGCGCTGTCAGACCGAATGGCACGGTTGTAAAAAAGGCAGAGGCCGGAATTTTGCCCGCCGTGAAAAAAGCAGCGGAATGCCCAAGCTCTACCGTGCCGGTCGAAACCGCATCAAACACCGCAAAAGCGGGGACGATCTCCCCTGCCGAAAACACATCGATGATGATCGCGCCACCGCTCAGCGTTTCAATGCGTTTGGCCAACCGCCGCGCCGAGGTCGCAGGCCCCAACAGGGTCCGCGGCCACGCCGTTGCCATGCGCCAGCGATAGCCCCGCCTCGACTGTGCGATTGCAGGTGTTGCGAGAGGCCCACCCAAAGCGAGCCCCTTAAACAATGTCCGTCGGTTCATCATGGGCGTGTCCCTCTCATTCCTTCACGTCAGGCCGCTGCCTTGGCACCGTCCTCATCAGCTTGAGGATGCGGTGTGCTCCAAGGCGCGGTTGGAAGATCCCGTCTCCACCTTTTGATAGAGTTGCGATCCGCCGGCCCGAAAAGTTTCGGCCATTTCTTCCATGCCGCGTGCCGCTTCGCGCACATCCTGCGAGATTTTCATCGAGCAGAATTTAGGCCCGCACATCGAACAAAAATGCGCCACCTTCGCACCCTCCGCAGGCAAGGTCTCATCGTGGTAAAGCCGCGCCGTGTCCGGATCAAGCCCCAGATTGAACTGATCCACCCAACGGAATTCAAAGCGGGCGCGTGAGAGGGCATCATCGCGCTTTTGGGCGGCAGGATGACCTTTGGCAAGATCTGCGGCATGGGCAGCGATTTTATAGGTGATCACCCCTGTTTTCACATCATCGCGATTGGGCAGGCCCAGATGCTCCTTGGGGGTGACGTAACACAGCATCGCACAGCCAAACCAGCCGATCATCGCCGCCCCGATGCCAGAGGTGATATGATCATAACCGGGCGCAATATCGGTGGTTAACGGGCCCAGCGTATAGAACGGGGCTTCGCCGCAGGCTTTCAACTGCTTGTCCATATTCACTTTGATCTTGTGCATGGGCACATGGCCCGGCCCTTCGATCATCACCTGCACATCATGCGCCCAAGCGATGTGTGTCAGCTCGCCCAAGGTATCGAGTTCGGCAAATTGGGCGGCATCATTGGCATCGGCAATCGATCCCGGACGCAATCCGTCCCCCAAGGAAAAAGACACATCATAGCGCTTCATGATGGCGCAGATCTCTTCGAAATGCGTGTACAGGAAATTTTCCTTGTGATGGGCCAGACACCATTTGGCCATGATCGAACCACCGCGCGACACAATCCCCGTCACCCGTTGGGCGGTCAGCGGAATATAAGACAGGCGCACCCCCGCATGAATGGTGAAATAATCCACGCCCTGCTCGGCCTGTTCAATCAAGGTGTCGCGGAAAATCTCCCATGTCAGGTTTTCAGCCACGCCCCCCACTTTCTCCAAAGCCTGATAAATCGGAACCGTGCCAATCGGCACGGGCGAATTGCGCAAGATCCATTCGCGTGTCGTGTGGATGTTTTTACCGGTCGAGAGATCCATCACCGTATCCGCACCCCAGCGAATGGCCCAGACCAGCTTTTCCACTTCTTCGGAGATCGAGGAGGTGACGGCGGAATTGCCGATATTGGCATTGATCTTCACCAGAAAATTCCGGCCGATGATCATCGGCTCCAATTCGGTGTGATTGATATTGGCGGGAATAATCGCCCGTCCCCGCGCAATTTCAGACCGCACGAATTCAGGCGTCACTTCATCGGGCAACTCCGCCCCGAAACTCTCGCCATCACGCACCACTTTTTCTTTCAGGCGCGCGCGGCCCATATTTTCGCGAATGGCCACATATTCCATTTCCGGCGTCACAATGCCTTGGCGCGCATAGGCCAGCTGTGTCGGGCGCGCTGGCCCTTTGGCCCGCAGAGGCGCGCGGCTGGCGCGGTTGAAAATCGCATCAAGCTTACCGGTCTCGCTGGCCTTCAATCCATTGTCTTCGGGACGGATCATCCGTCCTTCATAGGCCTCGACATCCCCGCGCCCTAAAATCCAGTCGCGGCGGATTTCCGCAAGCCCGTGATGAATATCAATGGCTGTTTGCGGATCGGTATAGGGGCCCGAGGCATCATAAACACGCAATGCGGGTTCATGCGCCCCTTCTGACAAACCAATCTCGCGCATCGCAACGCGGATCTCGGGGTAGAGTTCACCCTCGATATGCACTTTCCGCGAGGCGGGCAAAGCGCCCGTGGTCACGGAAAATGTCTCGCTTGTGCTTGCCTGTGGTGTCTGACGGTCCATCTGCTTGTCCTTTGCGGTGTGGACCGGCCAAAATCAGGGGAAGCAAGGGGGTATCCGTCTATGCATGGATGGCCCCAGAGCTTGGGCCACAATCAATGCGCTTGAGAAGTCCCGTCCCTCCGCCGGTCTTAACCGGATCAGGTTCAAAGGGTTTACGGACTTGGCTTCAGGCCATTACCGTCTCTCAGCCCCTTTCAGCGGGGCACCCCTCGGATGCGTGAACTCTCCTCCCAAACAGCGCTGCCTGTCAAGCGAGGAGATAACGCTTCCCCACAGTCTTGATTTCAGGCATGATGGTCTGGAATAATCGCCAAGCCTCAGTTGCAATGAGCACCATCCGCCCTTTTTCCGGAGCCTTTCGCCATGTCACTCAATCGCCGCCAGATCATCGCAGGAGCCAGCTTGACCACATGGGCCTTGGCACAAAACAGCACATCCCCCATCGCGTCCGCGCAGGCTCAGTCAGCACCGGCTTTTCAGCAGGCCCCGTCTTTCTATCGCTATAAAATCGGCGATGCCACCATCACCGCGATCCATGACGGCTATGGCGAAACCAATCTTGAAAATTTTGTGCGCAATGCCCCGCTTGAGGATGTGCGCAAAATCGCCGAACAGGAATTCTTCCCGAAAGACAAAGTCCGCATCACCTTCACCCAAGTGGTGATCGAAAGCGGCGGCAAGATCACGCTGGTCGATACCGGCAATGGTGACAGCGGCGCCCCCACCGCCGGTCGGTTCATGGCCAATTTCAAAGCCGCTGGTTTTGATCCCGCCAAAGTGGATCGTGTGGTGATTAGCCATTTCCACGGCGACCATATCAATGGCCTGCGTTTGAAAAGCGGCACCGCGCAATTCCCCAATGCCGAAATCGTGGTGCCTGAGCCCGAATGGGCGTTCTGGATGGATGACGGCAAAATGGCGCAAGCGCCTGAAGGCATGAAAGGCGCGTTCAACAATGTCCGCCGCGTCTTTGCCCCGATTGCCAAAGATCTGAAATTTTACAAAAGCGGCGACGAGGTTGCCCCCAATCTCATCGCGCAAGCCGCCTTTGGCCATACCCCCGGCCATATGACCTTTGTGTTGAGCTCGGCCTCGCAAAGCCTGATGCTGGTGTCCGACATCACCAACCATCCGGGCCTGTTTGTGCGCAAGCCGGATTGGGCCGTGATGTTTGACATGGATGCCGAAATGGCCCGCCAGTCGCGCCGCCGCGTCTTGGATATGCTGGCCACCGAGCGGATGCAGGTCGCGTTTTACCATGCGCCCTTCCCCGCCACCGGCCATATTCTCAAGGACGGAGACGGCTTCCGCTTGCAACCTGTGCAGTGGTCCTGATCATGCCCCGTATGTTGGATCGCCGTCACCTGCTTCTGGGTCTTGGCTCTAGCCTGATGGCGCCCTCTGTCTATGCACAATCGGCGTCACTCGCCCCCACCACCAATGCATGGCGCTTCAGCTTTCCCGCTTTGAAAGGCGGGGAGATCGCTTTGAAAGACTATGCCAATCGTCCCATTCTGATTGCCAATACCGCGAGCTTTTGTGGCTTTGCCTCGCAACTCGAAGGGCTTGAGCAATTATGGACACGCTTTGGCCCGCGCGGCCTGATGGTGTTGGGCGTGCCCTCCGGTGATTTCGGGGGACAAGAGGCAGATAATCCCGCCGAGATCGCCCAACATGCCGAACAAGGCCATGGCACGCATTTTCCGCTGACCGCCAAACAGCGGGTCAAAGGCGATGACGCCCATCCCTTTTACAAATGGGCGGCGGCTCAAAAACCCAATGATCTGCCGAAATGGAATTTCCATAAATATCTGATCGGACGCGACGGCCAAATCGCCGCCGTTTTCGGGACCATGACAGGCCCCAATGACAGCCGCGTGATTGCGGCCATCGTCAAGGAATTAGACGCGAAAAGCTGAACCCCGCGACCGCGCCCATTCTGCTTCAGTCATGCTTATGGCCATGGCCGTGATGATCGTGGTCATGGTGATGATCATGCGTGTGGTCGTGATCATGCTTGTGGCCATGATCATGCGTGTGGGCATGACTATGCGCGTGGTCATGACTATGTGCGTGGCCATGCGAATGGCTGTGGCTATGGCCATGCCCGTGATCATGCCCGCACCCACAGGCATCGTCATGCGCATGCGCTCCATGATCATGCGCCCCATGATCATGCCCAGCGTGATCATGCGCATAGGCGCCTGCCTCGGGCTGGAACGGGCGTGACACATGCGCAATCTGGCAGCCCTGCCCGCGCACCATTTCAGCCAGCACATGGTCATCCTGAATATAGATGGCATCAGCGGTGATTTCCGCAGGCGTATGGCGGTTGCCGATATGCCACGCCATTTTCAGCAAGCGCAGGGGATTATCGGCTTTGATCTCCAGCAAAGCCTCGGCAGCGGCTTTAACCAGCACCAGACCCCCATCATCAAGTTTGAGCGCATCCCCGTCATTGAGAATGGTGGCTTTTTCCAGATCGAGCAAAAAACTCGTGCCATTTTCACCGGTCAAAACCACACGGCGCTTGTGTCGCCCGTCATGATCAAGCGTCACCTGATCAATCACCCGCTCGATTTTAACCGCAGGCTTGCGAAGAACAGATGTTGAGCGTTGCATGGGATCACTCCGGACAGGGATGGTTCGAGGCCAAAAAAGAGCGTTCAAATTAGGCGCTTAACGGGCTGTGGTCTAGCCCAAAGCAAAGACTGTCATGAAAAAAAGCCCGAATCAGTCTAAGAGCAATGTCAGTTTGCAGCGTATTTTGCGTTAAAAGGAGAGTTCTATGGGTGACGCGATTGAAGAATTGGCCGATGACAGCGCACATGAGAGCCATCACGGCAAAGGACCGGAAAAAAAGATCGGTCTGATGATCGCCTTTTTGGCGCTGTTTTTGTCCTTGTCTGAAATGAACGGCAAAATGCACCAGACGACCGGCCTCAACGTGAATATCGAGGCGTCCGATACATGGAATTTCTATCAGGCGAAATCGATCCGCCAGACCATGTTGCGGGTGACCGCCGAAAGCGCCCAGACCTCCGCCAATAAAGACAATGAAGATGTCAAAAAGCAAATCGCGGCTTGGATGAAAACGGTTGAGCGCTATGAAAGCGAACCGGCCACCAATGAAGGCAAAAAAGAGCTGATGGCCAAAGCCAAAATGCTTGAGGAAAAGCGTGATTTCCACTTCGGCAAATATCACGCCTTTGAGACCTCCTCATTGATGATCCAGCTGTCCATCGTCTTGTCTTCCGTTGCCTTGCTGTCCGGCATTATTTTGTTTGCCTATGCGGCCGCCGGTTTGGGATCGCTGGGTGTGGTCGTGCTGGCAGGGATTTATTTCGACGTGCCCTTCATCCTGCATCTGCTGCATTGATAATAAAACGCAGGCCTTGGCCGCAATACATGAAAAAGCCTCCCCGCAGGGAGGCTTTTTTTATGAGGCTTTGTGCCTGATCAATGACCGGCTTCATCCATCAACAAGACGGCATCGAGCAAAACCTGCGCCCCCGCCCCGCAATCCTCTAGGGATGAATATTCCAGCTCGTTATGCGACAGACCGTCTTTGGACGGCACAAAGATCATGGCGGAGGGCACAATGTTTTGCATATAGGCAGCATCATGGCTGGCCCCTGACGTGCAATCGCGCGTGGTAAAGCCCGATTTGGCGGCGGCCTGCCGCACCGCATCCACACAGACCGGATCAAACGGCAAGGGGGCCGCGTTCCAGAAGCGGTTTATGGTCAAGGTCACACCACTGCGCGCCCCGATTTCGGCCAAGGCTTTTTGAATCTCCGCCTCCATCGCATCCAGAACATGATCGGATGGATCCCGCAGATCAATGGTGAAGTGCACAAGACCCGGCACGACATTGATCGAGGCTTCTTTGACATCGATCACGCCCATGGTCGCCACCGCATGCGGTGCATGGGCCAAGGCGATCGCCTCAAGCCGATCAGCCAGCCGCGCCACACCCAACAAAGCATCCGCACGCCGATGCATCGGCGTTGCCCCCGCATGCGCATCCATGCCGACACATTGGCCGTTGAACCAGCGGATCCCCTGCACCAAGGTCACCACGCCGACATCTTTGTTCTCTGCTTCGAGATAAGGCCCTTGTTCGATATGGAGTTCAAAATAGGCCGCCATTTTCATGGCCCCCAAGGGCTGCGCGCCGCGATAGCCGATGCTGTCAAGCGCCGATCCGAAGCTCACGCCATCCCGATCCGTTTTGGCGAGCACCTCGGCTTGCGAAAACGCACCGACAAAGGCACCCGACCCCATGACGGCGGGGGAAAAGCGTGATCCCTCTTCATTGGTCCAGTTGATCACCAGCAAAGGCGCATCGGTCTGGATATCGTTGTCGGCAAGGGTCTGCAAAACCTCGATGCCCGCATGCACGCCCAAGATCCCGTCGAACTTGCCGCCGGTGGGCTGCGTATCAAGATGGCTCCCCATGGCAATCGGCAGGCGGTTTGGGTTTTTTCCGGCCTTGAGGGCGAACATATTGCCCACGCCATCCACCGTCACCGTGCAACCAAGCTTTTCCGCCCGCATCCGAAACCAGTCCCGCACCCGCCGGTCTTCATCCGACAAAGTCAGGCGCTTGACGCCCCCTTTGGCTGTCGCGCCGATCTTGCCTGTCTCATGGATTTCATCCCACAAGCGCCGCGGGTCGATTTTCAGATTACGCATGCCCGATTTCCCTCATATCATTTTTAAAATCATTCCACGCCATCATGCCCTGCGCAGAGCCGGTCTGGCAAGCTGAGCCCCAGCACAACGGCTGTGATAATTTTGCGCAAGGCATTGCGAAAAGATGGAAATTCGTTTTCACTAGAGGCTTGTGACGGCGTGCGACGGAAGACAGGAGACTTGCGATGAGCCAATTGGGCGAACTCAACGGGAGCGAATTGCTCAAAGCCTATCGCCATAAAAATCTGTCGCCGGTCGAGGTCACCAAAGATACGTTGCGGCGCATCGACCAATTCGAGCCTGCGATCAATGCCTTTTCGCTTGTTGACCATGCGGGGGCGCTGAAATCGGCCCTTGAATCGGAAACACGCTGGCAAAACGGCCATCCCATCGGCCCGATGGACGGTTTATGCGTCACCATCAAAGACAATATCAATGTCAAAGGCTGGCCCAGCCGCCGCGGTTCGGCGGTCACCCCCACAACTCTGGCAGACGCCGATGCCCCCGTGGTGGCGCGGTTGCGGGAGGCGGGCGCCATTCTGCTCGGCAAAACAACCATGCCGGAATATGGCTGGAAGGGGGTCGGCGATTCGCCCCTCACCGGCATTTCCCGCAATCCCTGGAATACCGGCCGCAATCCCGGCGGTTCCACCGCTGGCGGGGCGGCGACGGCCGCCCTCAATCTCGGTGTGGTGCATATCGGCACCGACGGGGCGGGATCGATCCGGATTCCTGCGGCTTTTTGTGGCGTTTACGGCATCAAGCAGAGCTATGGCCGTGTTCCCGCCTATCCCGTCTCCACCATGGGCTTTTTGGCCCATGTCGGCCCTTTGTCGCGCACAGTCGAGGATTCGGCGCGCGCGCTCGCGGTCATCAGCCAGCCTGATTGTCACGACATGACAGCCAGCACGCAGCGCCCGCCCGATTATTTGGCGAGCCTGAATGACGGCGTGCGGGGCTTGCGGGTCGCGTGGTCGCCACGTCTGGGCTATGTCAACAAGATCGATCCCGATGTGGCCCATCTCACCCAACAGGCCGCGCAGAATTTTGCCTATTTGGGCGCGCAGGTCGAGGAGGTCGATCCCGGGTTCGGCGATCCGATCGAGCCGCTTTTGACCTTGTGGCAGGCGGGCTGTGCTTTGGCGCTCCGCAGCTTCACACCAGCGCAACGGGCACAAATGGATCCCGGTCTTGTTGAGATGGCAGAAAATGGCGAGCGCATTTCCGGTGCCGATTATGCCGAAGCGCTGTTTTACCAGCGCAATGCCTTGGCCGCGACCATGGCACATTTCCACGAGCGCTATGATTTACTGCTCACCCCGTCGCTGGCTTTGCCCGCTTTTGAAGCAGGACGCAATACGCCCGCCGATCCGTCATGGGGCGATGACTGGACACGCTGGACGCCCTTCACCTATCCCTTCAATCTGACCATGCAACCGGCGGCCACCGTGCCCTGCGGCCTGTCGCGCGAAGGTCTGCCCGTCGGCCTGCAAATCGTCGGCCCCATGAATGCGGATGCCTTGGTGCTGCGCGCCTCCAAAGCCTATGAAGCGGCCTTCCCCTTTGCACGCATCAGCCAACCGAAAATTGGGGCTTGAAACACCTCTCATAGAGGCATTAACGCCGTTTTTTAGATGTCTTGACTGCAGTGGCGCTATGAGATGCGCTTTTGTTTGCACGCGTGCTGGCCGACACTGATGGCTTCTCTTGCTCGGAGCGCCCTTTAAAAAACAAGGTTAAACCACCGATCCCAAAAGCACCGACCAAAGCACAGCCAAGGGTTGTTTGATCCACATAAGCGCAATAAGACGCACCGCCAATCAGGGCAATGCCGAAAATCAGGGCCGTCCAAAGACTGTATTTTTCCAGATCAGCGCTGTGCCTGACTTCGATAGCCTGCAGGGCATGGCGATTGTTTTGTTCTTTTTCAGCCATGGCCAGAATACGCTCGGCAAAGCCGGGAAATATATCCTCATAGGCACTCATCAGCGAGGGAGGAGGTAAAGGCCCTGAGAATATTTCTGTTTTATGTAGGATATCCACCGTCCGCTTGATCACATCCGGCGCTTTTGCGGGACCAACCAGAGGACCAATCTCACGATCCAATACAGCTTCAATCTGGCTTGATTGTTGGGGGGTCAGCATAGCATGGGGCTTGTCAAAACCCTGATCATCTTGTGATGCAGACATCAAAATTCCAAATGAAATTAGTGATTCAATTCCTTTTTAAAAGCATTACGCAAATCATCACCAACTTGCTGCCAATCAGACGCAATACCGTCTGGTTTGATGGCCGAAGAATGCACATGACCAAAATTGACAAAAAACAATGGCAGACTGGCCAAGCCCAGCCTGAAGCCTTTTAAAAAGGCCATTCTCTTCCTGAAAAAAATGTTCAATTTTTTGCCCATGGGAATGAGCCCTTTCCAAGAGATCAAACTTCAAACAGGAAAAACGCATGAACCAACATCAATGATTACACCACAGACTTTCCCAAAAAACAAGAATGATTTAGGCCCTGCCAAATCCGTTTGTCAAAAACCTTCCCCCTCAATCCGGCCATTTGGCTTCTGGATGCACGGGGTAAAGCGGCCGGTTTGAGCTGCGATAGCTCAAAAGGCTGTTATCTGACGTTGTCACCCCCACGCCATCAAGCGTGACCCGCGCTTTTTCATAGGGCGAAAAGCCCGCGCGGTAATGGATGCGCGATTTCAGCAGTAAATAGCGGCAATGGGCCGGATCAATGCCGACACTGGTAAAAATACCGGCATCCCATGGCTCGTGATGCAGGGATGTCACGACAATCGACAAGCCCTCGCTTTCAAACACCGCTGTGGGGCCCGTGGTGACATGCGTGCCGGTATACATCGGCCCGCGCACCGTCCATTCGCCATCCGACAAACGCCTGACGCGACCGGTCAGACGCAAAGGCTCGCCTTTCGCACCAATGCTTGGCATGTCGCTTTTGCCCCCGAGATCCAGCGTCAGCGTGGCCCCGACCCCCGCTTTCATCATCAGCTGCACGGCCTCCGGATCCCAGACCGCCCCGACCGCGACATCTGTGAGGCCTTGTGCGATCACCTCGCGGATCACCACCATGGAGTCCGAGGTGCCGCCCGAACCGACATTGTCGGCATGATCAAGCAAAACAATCGGCTGCTCAGTGATCGTCTTGGCGCGCGCCACGGCCTGCGCAAGCGGCTCGTGCTGATAGATGAAATCAGCGCGGTGCTGCCATGCAAAATCCAACAAGCGATCACGCGCAGCCTCCGCATTGGCTTGATGTGCATCCGCCACCACAATCGCAGACAATCCCACTTGCGGAATATCAGCCATCGGAAACCCGCCGAACACGCTGGCCAGCAAAATATCGGGACGGTTTTCCTCGTCACGCGTCCTTTGCTGCATCTCGCGCATGGGAAAATCAGCGGTGCCCATGCGCAATGTCTGCGCCAGCAAGGGCAAAGCACCATAGCTCATCACCGGCTTCACCTCACCGCGCAAGGCACGCATAAACACGTCAGCACAGGCTTTACCGGTGACATACATATCCGTATGCGGATAGCTTTTGTAACAATTGAGCACGGTGCAATTTCGCACCACGCGTTCGGTGATATTGCCATGCATGTCAAAGGTCACGGCAATCGGCAAATCGGGAGCAATCTGGCGCATGGCCTCCAGCAATCCGCCTTCCGCATCCCAATCGGGTTCGGCCACCATGGCCCCGTGCAAATCAAGCATGGCGCCGTCAAACGGCCCCTGATCGCGCAAGGCGCTGAGAATGCGCCCGCATAAATAGTCATAGGCCTCTTTTTGCACGAGACCTGAAGGCATGGCCTCGGCGGCCACCGGTGTTACGATATCGGCATGCGCTGCTTCGGCACTGTCGATAAAGGCAGCCAGAGGATGATTGGTGCCGCGATAGGCCGTCACAACCGCCGCATCTTCATGCAGGCCCCATGCCCGAAACCGTTTGAGGTCCGTCACAACCGGTGAAAACGTATTGGTTTCGTGCTTCATCATCGCAAGCAAAAGACGCATGACAGGATTCTCCCCCGATTTTCCCTGAGCCCAGCCTAACGATTGCGCTTTTTTGTGCAACTGCGTTCTGAATGATCACCTGTTTGCCGCGCAAACAGGTTTGACATGGCTCGCTGTCCACGCTTCAATCAGATCCAGAGCGAGACGCAAACGGCGCACGCTCGTGTAAATGGTGACACGCGTTATAAAAACACAGGACAAGGGGACACCAATGAGTCTTTCACGCAGAGATCTTCTGGCCGGTACGGCCGCCACTGCCGCTACAGCCGCCCTGCCCTCCGGCCCAGCCCAAGCACAATCCAAGCGCAATGTGCTGAAAGTGGTGCCGCATGCCAATCTGCAAATTCTCGATCCCATCTGGACCACCGGCTATATCAGCCGCAACCATGGCTATATGATTTACGACACCTTGTTTGCGCTTGATGACAATCTCAAGCCGCAGCCGCAAATGGTTGAGAGCCTTGATGTCTCCGGCGACCGTCTGCGCTATGTCATGAAATTGCGGGACGGCCTGTCATGGCATGACGGCACCGCTGTCACAGCCGATGATTGCGTGGCCTCATTGCAACGCTGGGGCAAGCGCGACGGCATGGGCCAGCGCCTGATGGCTGTCACCGACAAGCTGGAAGCCGACGGCTCCAAAAATATCGTGCTGACGCTCAAGCGCCCTTATGGCGTGGTGCTCGATTCCATCGGCAAAATCTCATCCAATGTTCCCTTCATGATGCCCAAGCGCGTGGCCGAAACGCCCGCTGACAAGCAGATTGAAGACACGACCGGTTCCGGCCCCTTCATGTTCAACAAGGCGAATTGGAAACCGGGCAATCTCGCCATTTATGAAAAATTCAAAAACTATGTGCCGCGCAAAGAGGCCGCCTCCTCGGCTGCGGGCGGCAAAATCGCCAAGGTGGATCGTGTCGAATGGTATACGATGGATGCCAATACTGCGATGAATGCCTTGATGTCGGGTGAAATTGATTATTGGGAACAAGTCACCCCCGATTTGATCGATGTGTTGAAAAAAGCCCCCAATGTCAAAATCGAAAATCTCGATCCTACCGGCAATATGGGCTGGGCCCGCTTCAACCATCTGGTCGCGCCCACCAATAATCCGATGGTGCGCCAAGCCATCATGAAAGCGTGTAAGCAAGACGAGTTCTTGAAAACAGCCATCGGCAATCCCGACTATTACAAGCTGTGCAAGTCCATCTATCCTTGCGGGACGACCTATGAAAGCGATGCGGGCTTTGTGGATCAAAATCTGGCCGATGCCAAAACATTGCTCAAACAATCGGGCTATAATGGCGAGGAGCTGGTGATCTTGCAGCCCACCGATCATCCGGTCTTGAACCCCTTCTGTCAGGTCTTGGCCGAACAGATTCGCGCCATCGGCATCAATGTGAAATTGCAGGCCATGGACTGGTCAACTGTTTTGCAACGCCGTGCGTCCAAAGAGCCCAACGATAAAGGCGGCTGGAACATGTTCACCACGTGGTGGATCGGCGGCGACACCGTCAATCCCTTGACGGGTGTGGGCTTCGGTGCCACCGGCGAAAAAGGCTGGTTCGGTTGGGCCAGCGATGAAGAAGCCATCAAAATGCAAGATGCCTTCGCCAATGCCGCCTCACCCGAGGACGCGAAAAAAGCCGCAACCGCTTTGCAACAGCGGCTTTATGCGAATGGCCATTATGTCAATCTCGGCATGTTCTTTGTCCCCGTCGGCTATCGCGACAGCGTCAAGGGCATGATCCGCTCGCCGGTCCAATTCTTCTGGAATATGGAAGTCGCGGGCTAAGTTCGGCTGAAGCCTTGATCCAATCCTTTCGGCGGCCTTTTCACCTTCAGGCCGCCGGATGTGCAACCAAGGAGCGCGTCTGAGCCCAAAGGGGCATGGCGCGTCTCAAACGCAAAGGGACTTTGCGATGGTCTCCTTCATCGTGCGGCGGGTACTCTCCACGCTGCCAGTGATGATTATTGTGGCGATTGTTGTCTTTGCCATGTTGCGGCTGACACCGGGGGATCCGGCTGTGGTCATTGCCGGCGATCAGGCAACCGCCGAACAGATTGCCCGCATCCGCTCCAATCTCGGTTTGGATTTGCCCATCCATGTGCAATTCGTCACATGGATCGGGCAATTGCTGCAAGGGGATCTCGGCATTTCCATTTTCACCAATATGCCGGTCTCCACCCTCATCGCCCAACGCCTTGAACCGACGCTGATGCTGTCTTTGACCACCATCTGTTTTTCGGTTTTGGTTGCCGTGCCGCTCGGCGTCTGGGCCGCATGGCGGTCCGGTACATGGACGGATCGGGTGATCATGGTATTTTCCGTGCTCGGCTTTTCCTTTCCGGTTTTCGTGCTGGGCTATTTGCTGATTTACGAGTTCGGCCTGACCCTCAAATGGTTACCGACCCAAGGCTATAAAAGCCCCTTCAGTGACCCTGTGGGCTTTGTACGCTCCATCATCATGCCGACAATCACGCTCAGCATGATCTATATCGCCCTTGTCACCCGCATCACCCGCGCCAGCGTGCTTGAGGTTCTCAGCGAGGATTATATCCGCACCGCGCGCGCCAAGGGGCAGATCGAACGCAAAGTCTTGTTTCGTCATGCGCTGAAAAATGCGGCGGTGCCGATTGCCACCATTATCGGGATCGGGATTGCCTTGCTGATCGGCGGTGCGGTTGTCACCGAAACCGTCTTCAATATTCCGGGCCTCGGGCGCTTGGTGGTCGATGCCATTTTGCGCCGCGATTATCCGATCATTCAGGGCTTGATCCTTGTTTTCTCCTTCACCTACATCATCATCAATATGCTGATTGATATCGCCTATACATTTTTTGATCCGAGGATCCGATACTGATGCAGAGCCGATCCTCCACCACCGACACCGGCACACTGGCCAAATGGGGACAGTTCTGCCGCAGCCATCCCTTCACAGCCGTTGCGGGCGTGATCTTAATCGTGCTTGTTCTGGCAGCCCTGCTCGCGCCCTATCTGGGCACGGTCGATCCGCGCAAGATCAATATTCTGCCAAGAATGCGCCCCCCCTCGCCGCAAGCCTGGTTCGGATCGGACCAATTGGGCCGCGATGTCTGGACACGCACGCTCTATGGGGCACGCATATCGCTGATGGTCGGGCTGATGGTTGCTTTGATGAGCATTTCGCTCGGCCTGTTGATCGGCATGATATCGGGCTATATGCGCAAGCTTGATGCCGTCATCATGCGGGTGATGGATGGCTTGATGTCGATCCCCGGCATTTTGCTCGCCATTGGTCTCGTGTCGGTGTCGGGCGCGAGTTTCATCACCGTCACCATTGCCATTACGGTTCCAGAAATTCCGCGCGTGGTGCGATTGGTCAGGGCCATCGTTTTGAGCGTGCGCGAGGAGCCCTATGTCGAAGCCGCCATTGCGGTCGGCACCAAAACCCCGTTGATTTTATGGCGGCATGTTTTGCCCAATTGCGTGCCGCCGCTGATCGTGCAAGCCACCTATGTCGCAGCCTCCGCCATGCTGACAGAGGCCTTGTTGTCCTTTTTGGGGGCGGGCACCCCGCCCGAAATTCCCTCATGGGGCAATATGATGGCCGAGGGGCGGATTGTGTTTCCGATCGCCCCGTGGATTGTGCTGATCCCCGGTTGCACGCTGGCTCTGGCCATCTTGGCCGTGAATGTCTTGGGGGATGGTTTGCGCGACCGTCTCGATCCCAAAATCGCAAAGAGGATGTGAGCGATGAACACGGCACACACCCCCGCCTCCGAAACGATTTTATCCATCCGTGATCTTTCTGTGGCCTTGCCTGCCTCGGGCGACCGCAGCTATGCGGTGCAAGACCTCACCCTCACCATCCACCCCGGTGAAATTGTCTGTGTGGTGGGCGAGTCCGGTTCGGGCAAATCGGTGACCGCGCAAGCCGTAATGGGGCTTTTGCCCAAAGGGCAGTTGCAGCCCTCTTCCGGCACGATTTTACTCGAGGGCGAAGATCTGCTCGCCGCCTCGCCTGACCGTTTGCGGGATTTGCGCGGCTCGCGCATGGCGATGATTTTCCAAGAGCCGATGACCGCCCTCAACCCCGTTCTGACGGTGGGTGATCAGGTGGCGGAGGTTTTGCACATCCACACCACGCTTGATGCCGCAGCCTGTCGGGCGCGCGTGCTGGAGATGATGCGGGCCGTGCATCTGCCCGATCCCGAACGGATGATCGATGCCTATCCGCATCAGCTCTCGGGCGGACAGCGCCAGCGCATCATGATCGCGCAAGCTTTGATCCTTGATCCGGCTTTGCTGATCGCCGATGAACCCACCACAGCGCTGGATGTCACCACGCAGGCGCAGATCTTGAAACTCATCCGCGAAATGCAGGTACGGCGCGGCACCGGCGTCTTGTTCATCACGCATGATTTTGGTGTGGTCGCCGATATTGCCGATCGCGTTGTCGTCATGCAGCATGGCAAGCTGGTTGAAAGCGGCACGCGCGACGAGATTATTTTGCGTCCGCAACACCCCTACACCAAAATGCTGATCGCCTCGGTGCCAAGCCTCACCCCGCCCGCCCGTGCGCCCGTCACAGGCCCCGTTGCGCTTGAAACAACCAAGCTCAGCAAGATCTATCAGAGCGGCGGCGGCTGGTTTGACAAGGGCCGCATTGTACGCGCCGCCCATGAGGTCAATCTGTCATTGCGACGCGGCGAAACCTTGGGTGTTGTGGGTGAATCGGGGTCCGGCAAATCGACCGTTGCGCGCTGCATCGCCCGTCTGATTGATCCCAGCGAGGGCGGTATCTGGCTTGAGGGTGAAAACATCGCCACCTTGCCACAGGCCCGCTTGCGCAAGCATCGCAAGACGGTGCAGGTGATTTTCCAAGACCCGTTCCGCTCGCTCAATCCGCGCCGCACGGTGGGACAATCGATCATCGAGGGCCCGACCAATTTCGGGCTCAGCGAACAGGAAGCACTGGAGCGGGCCCGCGATCTGATGGCGCTTGTCGGCCTGTCCCCCGATGCCCTGTCGCGCTATCCGCACCAGTTTTCCGGCGGCCAGCGCCAGCGCATCTCGATTGCGCGCGCACTCGCCATGCAACCCCATATCCTGATTGCGGATGAGGCGGTGTCAGCGCTGGATGTCTCGGTGCAGGCGCAGGTTCTGGAACTGCTGGATCAGATCCGCGTGAAATTCGATTTGGCCTTATTGTTCATCACCCATGATCTGCGGGTGGCAGCGCAAATCTGCGACCGGCTGATGGTAATGCAAAAAGGCGAAGTGGTCGAAGAAGGGGCCACGGTGGATATTTTCAAAAATCCGCAACACCCCTACACGAAAGCCCTGTTTGACGCAGCCCCGGGGCATGATTTCGCCCGCAGCCATTAAGCGCTCAATAGCCCACCGCCAGTGTGCCGCGCTGGCGCATATCGGCTGCCCCCTCGATCCCGCGCGCGGTCACAACAATCGTATGCGCCGAGCCCGAGGAGGCCCCCACCACGACCTTATGCCCCTTGGCTTCCAGCAGGCGGATGGTGTCGGGTGACAAACCGCGTTCCACCCGTAATTCATCGGGCAACCATTGATGATGAATGCGCGGCGCGGACACCGCTTCCATGACCCCCATTTTTTCATCAATGACATGCGTCATGACATTCAGCACGGTCGAGATAATGCGCGACCCACCCGGACTGCCCGTCACCATCATCACCTTGCCCTGATCGAGCACAAGCGTCGGGCTCATCGACGACAAAGGCCGTTTGCCCGCCGCCGGTGCATTGGCGTCCCCGCCCACGAGCCCGAAGCCGTTGGGCACACCGGTCTTGGCCGCGAAATCATCCAGCTCATTATTGAGCATGACGCCGGTTCCTTCCGCCACCATGCCCAGACCATAGGAGAAATTCAGCGTATAGGTATTGGCCACCGCATTGCCGTCTTCATCGAGAATGGAAAAATGCGTGGTCTGGTCGCTTTCATAAGGCGCCAAGGGGCCGGGCTTGATGTCTTTGGACAAGCGGGCCTTATCAGGATCAATGGTCTTGGCCCGCTCCGCCGCATAGCGTTTGGAGGTCAGCGCTGCCACCGGCACTTTGACAAAATCCGGATCCCCCAAATATTCCGAACGGTCGGCATAGGCGATTTTCATCGCCTCGGTGAACAGGTGCAAATTCTGCGCGGTGGGCGCTGCTGCTGCTTCCCGCGGCAAGGCCTCCAGCATGTTGAGAATTTCAATCACATGCACCCCGCCTGAAGAGGGCGGCGGCATCGAGACAACCGACAGGCCGCGATAGGTGCCCGTCACCGGCTTGCGCAATTTGGCCTGATAGCCCGCCACATCGGCCAATGTCATCCCACCCCCTTGCGATTGCACGGCCTGAGAGATTTTTTCAGCCACGCCCCCTTGATAAAAACCCGCTGCCCCGAAACGGGCGATCAGATCAAGGGTTTGCGCCAAATCGCTTTGGATCAGACGGTCGCCTGCGCGTGGCGCGGATAAATCGCTTTTGAGAAAAATCTTGGCGCTTGAGGGATAGGCCGCAAGCCGCTTTTGGGCTTGGGGCAAACTGTCCGCCAAATCATCGGCCACCACCACCCCGTCACGCGCCAGCGCTATGGCCGGTGCGATCAGCTCGGCCCAACTGACTTTGCCCGATCCATAGGTTTTATAGGCCAGCTCCAGCCCCGCCACCGTACCGGGCACACCCACTGCCAAACCACTGTCGCGGGATTTTTTCGGGTCGGCATTGCCTTGCTCGTCCAAAAACATATCGCGCTTGGCGCTGGATGGCGCGGTTTCGCGATAATCCACGGCCACGCTGTCTTTGTCTTTGGCGCGATGGATCAGCATAAAGCCGCCCCCGCCCAGATTACCCGCCCGTGGCAAGGTCACCGCCAAGGCAAAACCCACCGCCACCGCGGCATCCACCGCATTGCCGCCCTTTTTCAACACGTCAAGGCCGATGCGGCTGGCTTGCGCCTCCTGTGTCACCACCATGGCTTTGTCCGCCCTGACAGGCTGCATTAACAGCGTGTCGGCAATGATCGGTGCGGGCTGCGCCCCGGCTTGGCAGACAACCGCCAGCCCCATCAGCACAGAGGCCACAAGAGCCCTGCCTTGGCGGCTTGGGGACGACGAATGGAAAAGCATGCGGGCTCCTTTTCGATGCGGCATTTTCAAGGGCACGGCTGTGCAAAAACAGACTTGCACCCTGATCTTATCTTGCGCAGACTCTTTCGCATAACCTAAACACGTCTCAACGCACAGAAAACCTGTCGCTATGGCGTAAATGAAGGGCGGAGGAAGCATGAATACCCCACATCAGATGAGCGGCCCCTATAAAATCCTGATCCTCGGCGCCTCTTATGGCTCGCTGCTTGCTGCCAAATTATTGATGGCGGGACATCATGTGACGCTTGTCTGCCTGCCCGCCGAAGCAGACGCCATCAATCAAGACGGAATCCGCGTGCGCCTGCCGGTCAAAGGGCGCGATGGTCTGGTGGAAGTCGACTCGCGCAAACTCAAAGGCCATATCGCGGCCCTCGGGCCTGATGCCGCCCATCCCGAAGACTATGATTTGATCGGCCTTGCCATGCAGGAGCCGCAATACCGCTCGGCCGGTGTGCGTGAATTGATCGAACGGATCGCACATTCCAAAAAGCCCGCGATGTCGATCATGAATATGCCGCCTCTGCCCTATCTGGCCCGCCTGCCCGGCGTGGATGCATCCAAGCTCGGCCCCTGCTTTACCGATGCCTCTGTCTGGGCCTCGTTTGATCCCGCACGCATGACCTTGTGCAGCCCAGATCCACAGGCTTTCCGCCCGCCCGATGAGCCTGTCAATGTCTTGCAGGTCAGCCTGCCCACCAATTTCAAAGTGGCCAAATTCGGCAACGCCCATGATGATGCGATGCTGGCGCATTTACAGGCCGATATTGAAGCCGCACGCTATGATGATGGTAGCGGGCCCGTCGAATTGCCTGTGAAATTGAAAGTCCATGACTCGGTCTTTGTGCCGCTGGCCAAATGGGCCATGCTGCTCACCGGCAATTACCGCTGTGTGCAGACAGATGGCATGCGGCCCATCAAAGACGCGGTGCATAGCGACCTTGCTTTGTCGCGTGCCATTTATGAATGGGTGAATGCGCTCTGCGTCAAGCTCGGCGCTAACCCGTCGGATCTGGTGCCGTTTGAAAAATACGCCAACGCCGCCCAAGGCCTGATCCGTCCCTCCTCGGCTGCCCGTGCACTGGCTGCCGGTGCGCAAAATATCGAGCGGGTGGATCTGGTGGTGAAAACACTGGCTGCCCAATTGGGCTTGCATCATGACGAGATAGACCAAACGGTCATGCGCGTGCAGGCATGGCTTGATCATAATCGCAGCCAAGCAAAATAAGCCTCAGCCCACAAGGGCTATTGCTTATAATTGATTGTGGCTGCCTCGCTTCAAAAGCCCCTCTAGTGTGAGGGGCTTTTTCATGTTGTGTGCATCACGCGCGCTCAGACGCGCTCGCCTCGCCCATGACAGACATGCGCAACTCCAAGCCTATTTTGATAATGCGCTCGACCATTTCTTCAACGCCTGCCGACAGCATCAACAAACAACGGCCTTGCTGCCATTGCTCCTTGATGAGACCGATGGTTTTAAGACGAGAAATGTGACGATATACGGAGGACCGCGAGGCAATATTTTGCGTCAACAAATCAGACGGAACCGGAGCGGCTCCAGACGCATGGAAGCGCACGATCGCATCGAACACCGCCCTTTCCCCGGAGTCGATTTGGGAAAGGCCATATTCCTTTTCAAGCTGGTTCAGTGACAGAACCGTCATGATAATAGGGTTTGAAGACATGGGTTTGTTCCAACTTGGTTAATAAAAAATTAAAATACGACGCTGGTTCAATACAGACGCGAAAACGGCTAAAACACGGCAAAAACGCTGAAACAAGGAGAAGCAGTATAATCACAAAATGGACGCCGAAAAAGAATTTAATGCTCATCCCAGATCCGAAAAAGCAAAATTCTCTATACATTGTACACGTTTATTGTAAGACAAAAAATGAATACGCATTTGAGTTGTATTTTCCAATAATT
>CAIJVU010000024.1 GCA_903824185.1 uncultured Hyphomicrobiales bacterium | reverse complement strand
TGTTTACATCATGGCCAGCCGCAGGAATGGAACGCTTTATACAGGCGTGACATCTGATTTGGAGCGCCGCGTTTACGAGCACAAAGAAGGGTTACTCAGTGGGTTCACCAAACGCTATCACTGCACATTATTGGTCTGGTATGAACATTATGAATTGATGATTGATGCCATCGCCCGTGAAAAGCAAATCAAGGCAGGGTCGCGTCTGGCAAAACTCAAATTGATTGAGAAAATGAATCCGCAATGGGCCGATCTTTATGGCGATCTAGCCCATGACGGGTGATGGATTGCCACGCCGTCTTCGACGGCTCGCAATGACGCTGAGAACAATAACGCACATTTTATTTTAAGACCTCTCAGCGTCAGTACGACAGCTAGTAAAGCTTAGCGCAATTATTATTCCCGCGTCATTGCGAGCGCAGGCGAAGCAATCCAGACAAAACAACGCCTATAATCTGGGGTGCACTAAATCCTCATTGCAATTGAATAAGTATGCCTAACCGCTGCTGATGGATCGCCACGCGGCTTTCAGCCGCTCGCGATGACGCGGTAGGGAAGGAATGAGTATTTTAGTGTAAGGCCCCTCGGTATAACTCCACCGGCTTGGGTAGCGAGGCGATCTCATCACGCGATCATTGCCGCCTAACACTCAGCCTCACTACCCTGCTTAAGGTGACGGGGGTGCGTATCCGCAAAAAACAGGGATCACGCCGTGTTTATTTGGCCCGCGAGCAAAACCTAACCAATGCGCGCGCTGGATAGGGCAAGACAGTCTGGTTCGGGCCGGAATTTTTGCTGTTTGCGGGCGGGATAGTCTGGTTCAACAGGCTTTGTGGGGCCTTAAAACCATTGTTTTTCGAGGCGGGCCTATTCGACCGGTTCTTCCGGATAGGCCCCCCAGAGGCGGTCTTGTTTGATATAGCCGTCAAAGCCCTCGCCGGTCATGCGGCACCAGAAACCGTCGCAGCGCTTCAGACTGCCCATCACATTGGGGGACAATTGCGCGACAATCGGGGCCTGATCATTGGGTTTGGATTGCAAGGGCACGCTGCCCTCTTTCATCCAGGGCGCCACCAGTCCGGTGCGGCGGCCCGATAACAGCGAATGCAGCACCCAGCCCTCGGTGCCCTCGCTGTCTCGGATGCGCCGCCATGTTTCAAATTCTGCTGTGATTTCAACGGGTAATCCGGCCTTTTGGTAAATCCAGATGGTGCGGTGATCCTTGGAAGGGCCCTCGCGCAAATTCACGCGGTCGGATTTGAGGCTGGCAAAGCGCGGCAGCGGCAGGCCGGTCGCGGTGCCGATCCCGGGCTTGGCCAGAGCGGGGGCTGTCAGGCTGATCAGGCCAATAACCACAAAAAATGCACGGATGCGGGGGAAAAAGGCAGAAAATTTCATAGAAACAGGCGTCATGCGTCTATCTTCTCACTTGTCCGGCGTTGTCTTTCGCGCTTTGTCTCGCTATGCAGGGATGATGGATCGGGTTCTGCCGCGTCAGCCCCCAGTCTTCGCGCCAAAGGCGTTAAGATTGCGTGAATCCTTGGGCGCGGCGGGGTCAAGTCGAGTGGAAAAATGGGTGCAAACAGGCCCGAAACGGGGTGTTTGCAGGTCAGAACGGAGCCGTTCATGACGAAAAAGAAACCGTTGGTGATCGTGACGCGTCGCTTGCCCGACGTGATCGAGACGCGGATGCGTGAATTGTTCGATGCCGAATTGAATGTGTCCGATCAGCCGATGTCGCAGGCGGATCTGGTGCAAGCCGTTCAAAAGGCTGATGTTTTGGTGCCGACCGTCACCGATCGCATTGATGCGTCGGTGCTGGCGCAAGCGGGGGAGTCGTTGCGCCTGATCGCCAATTTCGGCAATGGGGTCGATAATGTGGATGTGCAATCCGCCTTAGCCCGCGGCATCACCGTCACCAATACGCCCGGCGTTTTGACCGATGACACCGCCGATATGACCATGGCTTTGATCATGGCCGTGGCCCGCCGCATCACCGAGGGTGCCAAGGTCATTTCCGATGAATTATGGCATGGCTGGTCCCCCACCTGGATGCTGGGGCACCGCATCACCGGCAAGCGGCTGGGCATTGTCGGCATGGGCCGCATCGGTTACGCCGTCGCCCGCCGCGCACAGGCCTTTGGCCTGCAGGTTCATTATCACAACCGCCGCCGCGTGCCCGCCGCGATGGAAGAGGCGGTGGACGCCACCTATTGGGACTCGCTTGATCAGATGCTGGCGCGCATGGATATCGTGTCCGTGAACTGCCCGCATACGCCCGCGACCTATCATCTGTTGTCCGCCCGCAGGCTTAAGTTGTTGAAACCAGATGCGATTTTGGTAAACACCGCGCGCGGTGAAATCATCGACGAAACCGCTTTGATCCGCATGCTGGAAGCCAATGAGCTGGGAGGGGCGGGGTTGGATGTGTTCGAGCACGAACCGGCGATCTCTCCGCGTTTGTTGAAGCTGGCGCGGGCCAACAAGGTGGTGGTTTTACCGCATATGGGGTCGGCGACCATCGAGGGCCGGATCGATATGGGCGAAAAGGTGATTATTAATATCAAAACCTTCATGGACGGGCATCGCCCGCCCGACCGTGTGCTCCCCTCCATGCTGTGAAGCGAGGCCGTGAAACAGCGCGGATAGGCGAAACAAAGGCGGTTTTCGCGCCGTCTTTGCGCCAGATAGAAAACAAAGCGCGCCTATCCGGAATTGTTTGAAAACAAACCCGTTTCAGGCGCGCAAGATTGTCAGATAGTCAGATATTTTGCTGTCTCACAGCCCTTCGAACAGGGCTGAGGAGAGGTAGCGTTCCGCAAAGCTCGGAATGATGATGACAATGTTTTTGCCTTCCATCCCCGGACGTTTGCCCAGCTCGATGGCGGCATTGACGGCGGCTCCCGATGAGATGCCGGTCGGAATGCCCTCCAAGCGGGCCAGACTGCGCGCCGTGTCGATGGCGCTTTGAATGCCCACCGTGATGACTTCATCGATCACGCTGCGATCAAGGATATCGGGCACAAAACCCGCGCCAATGCCTTGAATTTTATGGGGTCCGGGCTGGCCCCCCGACAGGACGGGCGAATCTTCCGGCTCGACGGCTACCACTTTGACGGCTTTGTTATGGGCTTTGAGCACTTGGCCCACGCCGGTCACGGTCCCGCCGGTGCCCACGCCAGCCACGAAGTAATCGACATGGCCCTCGGTATCGTTCCAGATTTCTTCGGCGGTGGTGCGGCGATGGATTTCGGGATTGGCGGCATTTTTGAATTGCTGCGGGATCACAGCGCCGGGGATTTGGGTTTTCAATTCCTCGGCCCGCGCAATGGCGGCTTTCATCCCGCCGCCTGCGGGTGTCAGCTCAAGCTCCACACCCAACAGGGCCAGCATTTTACGCCGCTCGATCGACATGGATTCCGGCATCACAATGATCAGGCGATAGCCGCGGCTTGCGGCCACAAAGGCCAAGGCAATGCCGGTATTGCCGGAAGTGGGTTCGATCAACGTATCCCCCGGCTTGATCTGGCCCGAGGCTTCCAAAGCATCGATCATCGCCACCCCGATGCGGTCTTTCACGCTGGAAATTGGGTTGAAAAATTCAAGCTTCGCCAAGAGATTGGCTTTCACCCCTTGCGCCTTGGCGATCTTGTCGAGGCGCACAATCGGCGTATCGCCAATGGTCTCGGTGATGGAGGAATAAATGCGACCACGACCCGGACGGCGTGCTGAAGCGGATTGGACCATGAGGGCTCTCCTGAAAAAACGGCTCCGCGCCAAGCGCGGCGGATGGCCAATCAAATCAATTTACAAATAAAATTGCAATATTTATTTAATTTACAGATTAAATTGTAAAATTGACCGTCTCCATGAGGCTCTGCCCCGAGCTCCGCTGTTCATAGGTCTCGCATAGTTGCGCGATGGAAATGGCATCCAGCCGATCCAGAAACAGGGCATTGGCGTCTTTGAGCGCGGGATGGATCAGGTTTTCCAGCAGGTCGGAGCCGTTTGCTTTGCTGTCGGCCTCTGCGGGTGTCGCGGCAAAGGCAGCGCGCACAATATCGCCCATGCTCATGCGTCGCCGCTCGCGCGCCAGCGAATAGCCGCCTTTGGGGCCGCGCTGGCCTTTCAGCAATTTGGCATGCACCAAGGCCTGCAACAAGGCTTCGAGATGGCGCGGCGGCAGGCCGTGCCGTGCGGCAATCTGTTTCAGCGACACCGGATCGGGACGCGCATGCAAAGCAATATCAATCACCGCAACAAGCGCCAATTGGCAACGGCGTGGCAGCATGATCATGCGCGGTGATCCTTGTCGCTTGTCACGCCGGTTGACCCAAAGCCGCCACTCCCCCGCGTACTGTCATCAAGGCTGTGTGTGGCTTCGATCCGGCATTGAATGACGGGGGCAATCACCAATTGGGCGATGCGCATACCGCGCTCAAGCGTGATCAGTTCCTGCCCGAGATTGATCACCAGCACACCCACCTCGCCGCGATAGTCACTGTCGATGGTACCCGGTGCATTGACCAGTGCCAGACCTTGTTTGAGGGCAAGGCCAGAGCGTGCCCGCACCTGACCTTCATACCCTGCGGGAATGGCCATGCTCAGACCGGTGGGAATAAGCCTGCGCTCCAAAGGCTTTAACACCACGGGCTGATCGGCAGGAAGGGCGGCGCAGAGGTCAAGGCCAGCCGCACCGTCTGTCTGATAGCGCGGCAAAGACAGGCCTTCAAAATGCGGCAGGGTCTTGATGGAAAGAACAGGGGTCATAGTCTGCAAACTTTTTTGAGCAAATTGGGGTCTTACAAAATCATTGATTTTCGTGAGACGATGTTTTGAGCGCTAGAGCGATTTCGTGCACCAGCGCTTCGGCCACGGCTGTTTTATCCATCAGGGGCCATGAGCTCACCGTCTCGCCGCGCAAGAGATGCACCGTGTTTTGATCGCCGCCCATGACGCCGCTTGCAGGGCTGACATCATTGGCGACAATCCAGTCGCATTGCTTCTTGATCCGTTTGGCCTGCGCATGGGCCAGGACATGTTCGGTCTCGGCGGCAAAGCCGATCACCAAAGGCGGGCGATGGGTTTTGGCCTGCGCAATGGTGGCAAGAATATCGGGATTTTCAGTCAGTTCGATGTGCGGTGGTCCCGCCTTTTCCTTTTTGATTTTTTGGGTGCCTGCGGAGGCGACGCGCCAATCGGCAACGGCTGCACAAAAAATGGCGACATCGGCGGGCAGGGCTTGCTCGACAGCCTGCAACATCGCCCGCGCGTCTTCGACATGGATGACCTGCACGCCTTCGGGATCGGGCAGTGTGACGGGGCCGCTGATCAGGGTGACGCGTGCACCGGCTTTGGCTGCAGCCCGTGCAATGGCATGGCCTTGTTTGCCCGATGAACGATTGGCAATATAGCGCACGGGGTCGATCGGCTCATGAGTCGGGCCGGAGGTGATGACCACATGCTTGCCTGATAGTGGCAAAGAGGCCGGAGCGGACAAAGTGGCAATCACCACCTCCAAAATGGCAAGCGGCTCTGCCATGCGTCCGGGGCCAAATTCGCCGCAGGCCATGGCACCCTCGTCAGGACCGATGAGGCCGATGCCGTCTTGTTTGAGGCAGGCGACATTGCGTTGGGTGGCAGGATGCAGCCACATGCGCACATTCATGGCCGGTGCCATCAAAACGCGTTTGTCGGTGGCCAGCAGGGTGGTGGACGCCAGATCATTGGCAAGACCCTGCGCGGCCTTGGCCATCAGATCGGCGGTGGCCGGTGCCACGACCACAAGATCCGCCGAACGGGATAATTCGATATGCCCCATTTCGGTTTCATCGGTGAGGGAAAACAAATCCTGATAGACGTGATGACCGCTCAGACTGGCCACAGACAAAGGCGTGACAAATTCGGTGCCGGCTTTGGTCAATATGGTTTTGACCTCGCCGCCTTCCTTGCGGATGGCGCGGATCAGTTCCAAGCTTTTATAGGCGGCGATGCCGCCACCGATGATCAGCAGAATTTTTTTACCTTCAAGACGCATGGCCTCAAACCTTATCGCTGCAGATATGACATCAAACCATCAAGACCAGAACAGGGCCAGACCGATCATGAGGGCAATGGCCCATAATGCAAGTTGGCCTGCCCAGCGCGAATGCCCTTCCGCCCGCCCGATCGCCCGGATACTGGCCTCATCAAGCGGAAAACCCCGCTCCAAGCGTTCATTGAGCGTTTCGGCCAGATGCTCGCTGCGGGTGATCAGGCTTGGCAGGGTTGATAAAGCCTGCGCAAAGGACAAAGCGCCGCGACCAGCCTGTTCCGTGCGGCCGACAACGCCCAGATTGCGGGTGATCCATTCCCGCACCACAGGCTCGGCGGTGGCCCAGATATCGAGCATCGGATCCAGCGAGCGACCGACCCCTTCCACGACCACCATGGTTTTTTGCAGCATCACCAATTCGGTGCGGGTGCGCATATCAAACAAAGCGGTGATTTCAAACAACAGGGTCAGTAATTTGGCCATGGAAATCTGATCGGCGCGCCGGTTGTGGATCGGTTCACCGATGGCGCGGATGGCTTGGGCAAATTCCTCGACACTGTGCAAAGCAGGGACATAACCCGCTTCAAAATGCACTTCGGCGACGCGCTTGTAATCGCGGGTAATAAAGCCCAATAAAATTTCCGCGAGGAAGCGCCGCTCTTTGTCGCCCATGCGGCCCATAATGCCGAAATCAACGGCGCAGAGATCACCGCGTTCATCGACAAATAAATTGCCCGGATGCATGTCGGCATGGAAAAATCCATCGCGCAGGGCATGTCGCAAAAAAGACTGGATGACGGTTTGACCGAGATGGATCCGGTCATGGCCCTTGCGGTCGATTTCCTCGATGTCATTGAGCGGTGTGCCGTCGATCCATTCCATGGCCAGCACGTCACGGGCGGTCAAATCCCAATTGACGGTGGGCACGCGGAAATGCGGATCGTCTTTGGTATTTTCGGCCATTTCGGACAGAGCCGCGGCTTCGAGCCGCAAATCCATTTCCATGATGACCGAACGTTTCAACGTCATGACGACTTCGGAAAAGCGCAGGCGGCGCGCCTCGGGAGACTGGCTCTCCGCTTGGGCTGCCGCAAAGGCCATGGCTTCGAGATCGCGCGCAAATCGGTGGCGGATACCGGGACGCAAAACCTTGATGGCCAGTTTTGTGCCATCATGCAGCGTCGCCTGATGCACTTGGGCAATGGAGGCGGCGGCCACGGGCTCGCTCAATTCTTTGAACAGTTCCGAAACCGGTTTGCCCAGTGCCTCTTCGATGATGGTTTTGGCCTGTTCCAGCGGAAAAGGCGGCAAGCGGTCCTGCAGGCTTTCCAGATCCCGCGCCACGCGAATGCCCACGACATCGGGGCGGGTGGCGAGAAACTGTCCGAATTTCACATAGCTCGGACCCAAGCGATTGAGGGCAACCGCCAGACGTTGCGCGCCATTGCCGAGATTGTCCCGCTCGATCAACCGCGCCGTATGCACCAGAAAGCGGGCAAAGGGCGGCAGCACATCTTGCGGGATCAGCGACAAAGCCCCTTCGCGGGCCAGCACAAAGCCCACGCGGATCAATCTGAGGGACGAAAGAAAATGCATACTCACCGCTGCTGCTCGCTTATAATTTCCAACCGGAATGAAGGGCGACAATGCCGCCCGACATCGGCGTATAATCCACGCGCCGGAAACCGGCTTCGCTGATCATCGCAGCGAAATCATCGGGGGCCGGAAATTGGCGGATGGATTCCACAAGATATTGATAGGGCGCGGCATCGCCTGCGATCAAACGGCCCATTTGCGGTACGACATGGAAGGAATAAGTGTCATACAAGGTATCAAGGCCGGGAATATGGACTTTGGAAAATTCCAAAACCAGCAAGCGGCCGCCGCGGCGCAAGACACGAAACGCCTCTTTGAGGGCCAGATCAATGCGCGGCACATTGCGGATACCAAAAGCAATCGTATAGGCGTCAAACCGCGCGGTCTCGAAAGGCAGGCTTTCGGCATTGCCCTGCACAAAATCGATGCGGTCTTTAAAGCGGGGCGGGCAGCGGTCGCGGCCCACGGCCAACATATCGCCATTGATGTCAAACACCGTGGCCGTGCTGCGGGCCGAGGCGGCGTCGAGAACGCGAAACGCAATATCCCCCGTGCCGCCTGCCACATCCAGCAGGCTGAGCGGGCGGGTCTGCGAGGGCCGCAAGGCGGTGACCAGCGCCTCTTTCCACAAGCGATGCACGCCTGCCGACATCACATCATTCATGATGTCATAGCGACGCGCGACCTTGTGAAAGACATCATCGACCAGACGCTGCTTTTCCTGAAGCGCCACCGTTGAAAAACCAAAATGGGTTTCTTCACCCGCTTGTCCGTGAGGGGCTTGCGCCGACATGATCTATCCCCGTAATCAGCCCTGTTGAAGAGGCGTTCAGCCAGCATAGCGCCCAAATCCACAATGCGCTATGACCGGATGCCTTGTCCTTGCCAGAAACTGGAATAAAAGCAAATGCCTGAACTGCCCGAGGTTGAAACGGTCAGACGCGGTCTCGCCCCTGTTCTGGTCGGCGCTAAGCTGATCCGCGTGGAACAAAGACGGCCGGATTTGCGGTTTCCCTTCCCCGCCGATTTTATTGCGCGGCTGCAAGGACAGCGGATCGAAGCGCTCGACAGGCGGGCCAAATATTTGCTGATGCGGCTTTCGAGCGGGGAGACGCTGCTGATGCATTTGGGCATGAGCGGGCGGTTTTTGATCGAAACAGCGGATGATTCAGGAAAAAATCCGCAAAAACCCGGGTATTTTTATCAAAATACCGATTTATCGGTCAAACATGAACATGTTGTCTTCCATACCGAAGAGGGTCATCGCATCGGCTATGTGGATCCGCGGCGGTTTGGTTTTATGGATCTGATCCCTCAAGACGGCTGCGACGAGGCGCCATGGTTGCGGGATCTGGGCGTCGAGCCTTTGTCCA
The DNA here is from genome assembly GCA_903824185.1 of uncultured Hyphomicrobiales bacterium. GTDB lineage: Bacteria > Pseudomonadota > Alphaproteobacteria > Rhizobiales > Beijerinckiaceae > CAIYZJ01. The sequence goes on along the minus strand of CAIJVU010000024.1, from coordinate 36,823 downwards.
ATCATTTCGATGCGGTGGTTTTGCAACGCGTGCTTGCGGGCTCCAAGGCCCCTCTCAAATCGGCTCTTCTGGATCAGAAGCGGATTGCCGGTCTGGGCAATATTTATGTTTGCGAGGCCCTGCATCGCGCGGGCCTGTCGCCGCTGCGGGTGGCGGGGACGCTGTCTGGGACGTCCGCCAAGGCCCGCCAGCGGTCCGACGCCTTGGCTCTGGCCATTCGCACGGTGTTGCAGGAGGCGGTGGCCGCCGGAGGGTCGAGTTTGAAGGATTTTGCTGCCGCAGATGGTTCTTTGGGCTATTTTCAACACGCTTTTCGGGTTTATGATCAGGAGGGGGCAGCCTGCCCCGTCCAAGGATGTAGCGGGGTTGTGGAGCGGCAGGTGCAAGCGGGGCGTTCGACCTTTTATTGTGCGCGCTGCCAGACATAAGCGGATCGAAAATAGAGGTCTTTGAGGAGGAACGGGGTATGGATTACGAAATGGTTCTGGTGTCGCGCGAGGGGCGTGTGGGGGTCGTGACGCTCAATCGTCCGCAGGCGCTCAATGCGCTCAACAGCCAGTTGATCGACGAGATCGCGCATGCCTTGGCAGCGTTCGACGCTGATCCGGACATCGGCTGCATGGTTCTGACCGGTTCCGAAAAAGCCTTTGCGGCCGGAGCCGATATCAAGGAAATGGCGCCCAAATCCTATCCCGGCACCTATGTGGATGATCTGATTACCCCATGGGACCGGATCGGCCAGAAGCGCAAACCCTTGATTGCCGCTGTTGCGGGTTTTGCTTTGGGCGGTGGCTGTGAAGTGGCGATGATGTGCGATTTTATTATTGCCGCCGACAATGCCAAATTCGGGCAGCCGGAAATCAAATTGGGCGTGATGCCGGGAGGGGCCGGCACACAACGCCTGACCCGTTATGTCGGCAAGGCCAAGGCCATGGATATGTGCCTGACCGGACGCATGATGGATGTGCAGGAGGCGGAACGCGCCGGTCTTGTCTCGCGCATTGTGCCGCTGGCCTCGCTGATGGAAGAGACCATGAAGGCGGCACAGGCGATTGCCGCGATGTCAATGCCGATTGCCATGATGACCAAGGAAAGCGTCAACCGCTCTTATGAAACGACCTTGGCCGAGGGCATTCGCTTCGAGCGGCGGGTCTTTCAAGCCATGTTTGCCACCCATGACCAGAAAGAGGGCATGGCGGCTTTCGTTGAAAAACGTCCGGCTGATTTCAAACATCGCTGATCCGTGTTCATGGACAGCAGTTTTGATCTTTTGGCGCTGTTGGCACTGGCGGCTTTTGCCGCCGGTTTTGTGGATGGCATAGCGGGCGGGGGCGGATTGATCACCATTCCGGCTTTGCTGATGGCAGGACTTGATCCGGTCTCAGCAATTGCCACCAATAAATTGCAGGGCGTGTTCGGAACCGGTTCTGCGCTTTATGCCTATATGCGGCGCGGACTGGTAGTGTGGCGGGAATTGCCGGTGATGCTGGGCGCGGCTTTGCTGGCGGGCGCTTGCGGCGCGGTGGCCGTTCAAAGTCTGCCGAGTGACTGGCTGCGCGTTTTGGTGCCGGTTCTTTTGACGCTGGCCGCCCTTTATTTTGCTTTTTCACCGGCTTTGAGTGATGCGGATGCGCATAAGCGCTTGGGCTTGGCAGGCTTTACGGTCTGTCTTGTCTGTCCTGTTGCATTTTATGACGGATTTTTCGGCCCCGGTGCAGGCTCGTTTTACATGCTGGGCATTGTGGCTTTGCTGGGCTTTGGCGTGTTACGCGCCTCGGCGAAAACAAAAGCTCTGAATTTTGCCAGCAATCTCGCGTCCCTGACTTATTTTTTGTCGCAAGGACTGGCCGTGTGGTCCTATGGACTGGTGATGGCGGTGTCAGCGATTGCAGGTGCGCAAGTCGGCACCCGTTTGGCGATCCGCCATGGTGTCAGGCTGATCAAACCCATGCTGGTTTTGATCTGTCTTGCGGTGGCTGTGCGGCTTTTGCTGGATCCAGCCAATCCCTTGCGGGCCTTTTTGATGGCGGCGTTTTGAAAAAGGGCTTTTTAACGGTTAATCCGCTTTGCGCAGCGTTGAAAAATCGTTACAAGACGGACCGAGCCGCTGATTTGTTTTTGTGTTGGAGCCCCCATCCATGACCGATACGACCCATGTTCAGACAAGCGCTGATCTCTTGATACAGGCTCTGCCGCATATGTTGCATTATGACGAAGCCACGATTGTGGTGAAATATGGCGGACATGCCATGGGGGACGAGCATATGGCACGGGCCTTTGCCCGCGATATGGTCTTGCTTGAACAGTCAGGTGTGAATCCGGTGGTTGTGCATGGCGGCGGCCCGCAAATCGGGGCGATGCTGGCGCGCCTTGGCATCAAGAGTGAATTTGCCGGAGGCTTGCGCATTACCGACAAGCCCACTGTCGAAGTGGTTGAAATGGTGTTGGCCGGTCTCATCAACAAACAGATTGTCGGCTTCATCAATAATGAAGGCGGGCGGGCGATTGGTCTGTGCGGCAAAGACGGCAATATGGTCACGGCCCGCAAGGTCACCAAAAGCCAGCTTGATCCGCAAAGCCATGTCGAAGTGCCGATCGATCTGGGCTTTGTCGGTGAACCGGAAAAAGTGGATTCAGCCGTGCTGGAAGCTGTGTTGGGTCGTGAACTGATCCCCGTTCTGGCGCCTGTCGCCAATGGTGCGGATGGCGAAACCTATAATATCAATGCCGATACGTTTGCGGGTGCGGTGGCTGGTAAATTGAAAGCCAAGCGCTTGTTGTTTTTGACCGATGTGCCGGGCGTGCTCGATAAAAACAAAAACCTCATCAAGGAATTGAAGGTTGATCAGATCCATGCGCTGATCGCCGATGGCACCATAACGGGCGGCATGATTCCGAAAGTGGAAACCTGCATCTATGCCTTGGAACAAGGTGTCGAAGGCGTTGTGATTCTCGACGGCAAAGTTCCGCATGCGGTTTTGCTGGAATTACTCACCGATCACGGCTCCGGAACATTGATTACGCGTTGATCCTGTGAGCGGGATACAGACCTCCATGCCAGCTGCCATCGCGGAGGACGAAGCCCCTCCTTTGATGGCAGAGTGGTCACATATCGATACATGGGTCTTTGATCTTGATAACACCCTGTATCCGTCGCATTCGCAATTATGGCCGCAGATTGATTTGCGGATTACGCTTTATATCTGCCAGCTGTTTGGTCTGGACGGCTTGTCGGCGCGGGCTTTGCAAAAGCATTATTACTATCGCTATGGCACAACCTTGAATGGGCTGATGGCCGAGAACGGGATTGATCCTTATCCCTATCTTGATTTCGCCCATGACATTGATCTGACAACGCTGGACCCCGATCCCCTGCTGGTTTCAACCATCGCGCGATTGCCGGGCCGCAAATTGATTTTCACCAGCGGTTCGGCGCGCCATGCCGCCAATGTCACCGGCAAGCTGGGGTTTGAAAATCATTTCGAGGCTGTGTTTGATATTATCGATGCGGCCTTTGTTCCCAAGCCCGATGCCTCGACCTATGAGCGCTTTATCGATCGTCATGCGGTGGATCCCAAACGCGCGGTGATGTTTGAAGACATCGCCAAAAATCTGGTTGTGCCGGACCGGATGGGGATGCGGACGGTTTTGGTTTTGCCGAAAAGCCATGATCCCTATCGGGAAGCGCATGAGCAGCGTGCCGAGGCGGCAGACCATATCCATCACCAGACCACTGATCTGTCGCTTTTTTTGCAGAATTTATTGGCGGCAGCGCCGTGAGAGAACTGGTTTTGGTTTTGAACTTTTGCTAGGCTCGCCCCTTCTGATTTCCCCATCACGACCCAACACGTTACCGAGAGAGAGTATCATCATGCAGCATACGGCCCTTGCCTCTTTGATCGACAATGCCTGGGAACACCGCACGGACATTGGCCCCACCACAGCGGGCGAAGTGCGCGAAGCCGTGACCTTTGCACTGGATCTGCTCGACAAGGGCGCATTGCGTGTCGCCGAAAAACAGGCATCTGGTGAGTGGCATGTCAATCAATGGCTGAAAAAAGCGGTGCTTCTATCTTTTCGGTTGAATGACAATAAAATCATCAAAAACGGACCGGGTGACGGGGTTTGGTGGGACAAGGTTGATTCGAAATTTGACGGCTGGGATGAAACCCATTTTCGCCAAGCCGGTTTTCGGGCCGTGCCCAATTGTGCCGTGCGGCGCGGCGCCTATATCGCATCGGGCGTGGTGTTGATGCCCTCTTATGTGAATATCGGGGCCTATGTTGATAGCGGCACCATGGTTGATACATGGGCAACGGTCGGCTCTTGTGCACAGATCGGCAAGAACGTGCATTTGTCGGGCGGTGTCGGCATCGGCGGCGTGCTGGAACCGCTGCAAGCAGGCCCCACCATCATCGAAGACAATTGTTTTATCGGCGCGCGTTCGGAAGTCGTGGAAGGCGTTGTGGTCGGCGAAGGATCGGTGCTCGCAATGGGCGTTTATCTCGGTGCCTCCACCAAGATCGTTGATCGTGCGACCGGTGAAATCCATATCGGAAAAGTTCCGCCTTATTCGGTGGTTGTGTCGGGCAATCTGCCGGGCAAAGCCTTGCCGGGTGAAAATTGGGGCCCCTCCACCTATTGCGCCGTGATCGTGAAAAAAGTGGATGCGCAGACCCGCTCCAAAACAGCGATCAATGAATTGTTGCGCGATTGATCGAACAGCGGACCTCTTCCATGACATTCGATCCCCGTGATGCGATTGCCCTGACACAGGCATTGGTGCGTTGCCCTTCTGTCACGCCAGAGGAAGGGGGCGCCTTGCAGCTTTTGCAAGACATCTTGGATGAGGCTGGCTTTGAAACCCATCGCTGCGTGTTCCAAGAAGAGGGCATGCCGGATGTCGACAATCTCTATGCGCGCTATGGCCGCGGTTCGCCTTGTCTGTTGTTTGCAGGTCACACCGATGTCGTGCCCACCGGGGATGAGGCCTTGTGGACTCATCCGCCTTTTTCAGGGCAGATTGACAACGGGGTTTTATATGGTCGCGGCACAACCGATATGAAAGGCGGGGTGGCTGCATCGGTCGCTGCAACCCTTCGCTTTCTGGATACGCATCGCGAGACATTTGAGGGCTCGATTGCGTTTCTGATTACGGGGGACGAGGAGGGGCCTGCGGTCAATGGCTCGGTGAAATTGCTGGAATGGGCCACGCAAAAAGGCGAGCGCTGGGACCATTGTATTTTGGGCGAGCCGACCAATCCCCATCATCTGGGAGATATGGTGAAAATCGGACGGCGCGGCTCGTTGACCGGCCGGCTGGAGGTTTTGGGCAAGCAAGGCCATGTGGCCTATCCGGATCTCGCGATCAATCCGATCACCGATTTAATGGTCTTGATGCAGGCTTTGAAAGCAGAGCCGCTTGATCAAGGCACCGACCATTTCGATCCGTCCAATTTGGAATTTACCTCTGTTGATGTCGGCAACCGCGCCAGCAATGTCATTCCCAATACGGCCAAGGCTGTGTTCAATATCCGCTTCAATGATCACTGGACATCCCTGACTTTGGCCGATGCTTTGCGCGCGCGGCTTGAACAGGCGGCGGGTAACCGTATCCGTTATGAGGTGGTGTTTGAGCCCACCAATGCGGAAGCTTTTTTAACAGCGCCGGGGCCTTTTGTGCACAGCGTGGCCGAGGTCGTCGCACAGGTGACCGGACGCGAAACGGTGCTCTCCACCACGGGCGGCACATCGGATGCGCGCTTTATCAAACACTATTGTCCGGTTCTGGAATTTGGTTTGGTTGGCCAGACCATGCATCAAATCAATGAGCGGGTGGAAACCCGTGATCTCGTTGCGCTGGCGGATATTTATCAAGCCGTGATGGCGCGTTATTTCTCGGGATAATCGACACCGATCAAGGACAGGCCAGCGGCGGGCGCCATGGGTCCGCAGCGGGATCTGTCTTTCGCATCGAGGGCGGCTCTGAGCTCGCCCTTGGCCCAACGACCGGACCCCGCCATCATCAAAGAGCCGGTGATCGACCGCACCTGATGATGCAGAAACGAGCGGGCCGAGGCATAGATGTGGATCTCTTCGCCCATGCGGATCACATCCAGCCGGTCCAAGGTCCGCAAGGGACCGCTGGCCTGACATTCGGCAGCACGAAAAGTGGTGAAATCATGTTTGCCAAGCAGGCTTTGCGCCTCTTCATGCATGGTCTGTGCATCAAGCGGCCAGACAATATGCCAGACCCGATGACGCTCAAGGGCGGGTTGGGGCCTGCGGTTTAAAATACGGTAGCGGTAATGGCGTTTGACGGCATCCATGCGGGCTGAAAATTCAGGCGCGACCTTTTCAGCGGATAAAATCGTGATGGGCTCGGGTTTCAGATAGGCATTGATGGCATCGCGGACGGTATCGGTTTTCCAGTCGCGGGTCAGATCGAGATCCACCACCTGATGGGAGGCATGTACACCGGCATCGGTGCGGCCTGCCGCACGAATGCGGAGCGTCTCGCCGGAAAACGCCGCAATGGCTTCCTCTATGGCTTGTTGCACACTGCGATGTTTGGCCTGATGCTGCCAGCCCGCATAGGGCGTGCCGTCATATTCGATGATCAGCTTGTAACGTGGCATCAGGAAAAACAAGCTCCGGCTTGGATGGGGTGACCGCGCAAGAACTCCTCAGCCGTCATGGCTTTGTTGCCTGCGCGTTGCAGGCGCAGCAATTGCACGGCCCCGCTGCCACAGGCAATCGTCAAATGGGTATCGAGCACATGGCCGATGGGGCCGGTGGCGTTCACACGTCGCGATTGTAAAATCTTCACGCGTTCCTCGCCCTTGCCGAAATCAAACAGCGCAAAAGCGCCGGGGAAGGGCGAGAGTCCGCGGATCAGATCATGCACGCTTTGGGCTGGTTGCTGCCAGTCAATGCGGCTGTCGTCATTGCTAATTTTTTTCGCATAGACAATGCCCTCTTGGCTTTGCACGGTTTCGGTCAGCTGGCCCGCTTCCAATTTTGCCAAAGCCTTCACCAATAAATCAGCCCCCAACACGGCCAAGGTGTCATGCAGCTGTCCGGCGGTCATATCGGGGGTGATCGGGCAGCGCGCCTCCAGCGTGACAGGGCCGGTATCAAGCCCCTCTTCCATGCGCATAATGGCCACACCGCTTTCCTGATCCCCCGCCATGATGGCCCGCTGGATGGGGGCAGCCCCCCGCCAGCGCGGCAGCAAAGAGGCATGCACATTCAAGCAGCCATTGTGGGGAATATCCAAAACCGCTTTGGGCAGCAGCAGGCCATAGGCCACTACAACAATCACATCCGGCTTGAAGGCGGCCAGTCTGGCGCGTGCCTCGGGGTCTTTGAAATGGGGCGGTGTCTCAACGTGAAGCTGAAGTGTCTCGGCCAGTTTATGGACAGGCGAGGGAGTTAATTTCATACCGCGTCCGGAGGGTGCGGGGGCGCGGCTATAAACGGCTGTAATCGCGTGTCCGGCCTGATGCACAGCCTGAAGGCAGGTGGCAGCAAAATCGGGCGTGCCCATAAAGACCACTTTAAGGCTCATCGCGTGTCTTTCTGTTGCAGAGACGGATCAGTCATCACTGTCGCGGCGTGCAGCCTTGATGAATTTTTTGGTAACGCGTTCGCGCTTCAGACGGGAAATATGGTCGATGAACAAGGTGCCGTTCAAATGATCGATTTCGTGTTGGATGCAAGTGGCCAGCAAACCCTCGCAGAGCATTTCATGAGTTTCGCCGGTTACCGTTTGATAACGGACGGTGACGGTTGCGGGCCGCTCGACCTCTTCGAAATAATCGGGGATCGACAGGCATCCTTCTTGATGACAGTTGATCTCGTCCGAATGGCCGATGATTTCCGGATTGATAAAGGCCATGGGTTGCGGCTCGTCCTCTTTGGGCGAGACATCGACCGTCACCACGCGTTCGGGCACGGCAATCTGGATCGCGGCCAGTCCCACGCCCGGCGCGTCATACATGGTATCGAACATGTCGGTTACCAATTGCTGCAAACGCGCGTCGAATTTGGTGACCTTTTTGGACACAAGACGTAGCTGCGGATCCGGCAGGGTGATGATGGGTCTGACTGTCATAAAAAAGCACATAATCAACCTGTGCGGTCAGGTCAAATTGTTCTTTTTTTGTTCTCGACTTTCGGGGCTGATCTGCTAGTCTGCGGCCACTTTTGGCACAGAGCGGGGCTTGGGTCATGGATCAGACCATCTTCAGTTTTGCAGGAATTGCGGTGACGCCGGGGCTTCTGGCCATTGTGGTTCTTGTGTTGGGATTTGCGCTGGTTTTGAGGCGTCCGGGCTCGGTGCTCAAGGACGAGTTGGCCGAGGCCCTGTCGGAGGAGCGCCAACGCGAGCTCGATGAAAAACTCGCCGCCTTGATGCGGTTGCAGGCGGAGCTGAATGGTCGGCTTGCGCAGATGGGCGAGAATGTCGACAGCAAGCATGGACATCTGACCCGCGTGCTCAATGACCGGTTAGACGGCTTGCAGGCGCGCATCGGTGAGGGCATGAACCAGCATCTGACCAATACGCATGAAAATCTCACCAAAATGAACGAGCGTCTGGCGGTGATCGACGAGGCGCAAAAGCGCATGGGCGTGCTCACCACGGAAATGCTGTCTTTGAAAGATATTTTGTCCAACAAGCAAAGCCGCGGGGCTTTCGGACAGGGGCGGATGGAAGCGATCGTGCGCGACAGCCTGCCGTCCTCCTCCTATGAATTCCAGTATCAGCTTTCCAATAAAACCCGCCCTGATTGCATCATCCGTCTGCCGGGCGATACCCGCCCTTTGGTAGTGGATGCCAAATTTCCTCTGGAGGGTTTTACCGCCTTCCGCGAGGCCCAAAGCGAGGAGGCCAAGAAAGTGGCGGCGGCCCGCATCCGTCAGGATCTGGGCGGACATATCAAAGACATCCGCGACAAATATCTGCTGACGGGTGAAACACAGGATCTGGCTATTTTGTTTGTGCCCGCCGAATCGCTTTATGCCGATGTGCAGGAGCATTTCGAGGATCTCGTGCAGCGCGCGCATAAAGACCGTGTTTTGATTGTCTCCCCCTCTTTGCTGATGATGGCCATTCAGGTGATGCAGGCGATTGTCCGCGATTCCAAAATGCGCGAACAGGCCCATCTCATTCAGGTGGAGGTGCAACGCCTGCTCGATGATGTCGGGCGTTTGCGCGAACGGGTCGGCAAGCTCGATACACATTTCCGGCAGGCGCAGGAGGATGTGGCGACGATCACGATTTCAGCGGATAAGGTGCTCAAACGCGGCGAGAAAATCACCGCCCTCGAACTTGATGCGCCTGCAGCTGTTGTCACCGCTCCGTCCGACAAGACAAGCGCAACAGACACGCATGGCGCGGGGGTCGCTTTACCCTTCCCGCCGCGGTGAGGTTTTTCACCCGCGCAAGGAAAAAGGTTTTACAGGTTAGTCCTGCTCTTTGATCATCAGGATATGCAGACGGCGCGGTCCATGCGCACCGAGCAAAATCACCTGCTCGATATCGCCTGAGCGTGAGGGGCCTGTCACCCAATTGACAACGCGGGGCATGGTGCCTTTGCCATAGGTCTGGCGGAGATTGGCCCACATGCTTTCATAATCACCGGTGATGTCTTTTTCGTGCAACACGACAAGCGCGTAATCGGGCAGAAAATTGATGGTGGTGGGATTTTCGGCGCTGGCCGTCATCACCAGCGTGCCGGTTTCCGCAACCCCTGAAAAGGCATGGTTGAGACCGGCCATATCCTGTCCATCGCTGGGCCCGTGCAAGAGATCAATGGCCGTCGAGCCCCAATCCAAGCCGTCAAGCCGCGGATCATGGCCGATCCGCAAAGCAGCCGGCAGATTGTTGGAGCGCAGATAATCCGCCACAGCTGCCGGAACCGCCTCATAGCTGTCGAGTTCGGTGAGGCTGGCCAGAGCCGATTCCGCCTGCTGTTTGAAGAGATCGATCTGGCCCTGACGCGGCAGCTGCGAACGCCCCACCGAAAGCCCGCGCGGTGCGGTGCTAATGCGTTGTTCGACATTGGTCAGACGCGGCGCTTCTTCACCCGTCACCCCGAGGGAACGGCGGATATTGGAGAGGATATCGGCACGGGCGCTCATGCGGCTCTCCCATTGGATTTTTGCTTGCGGTACAGGCTTTGGAATGTGCCGCCTTGCGGGGTCGGAAAATCGCGGCTGTCGGTCCAGCCAGAGGCCAAAGGCAAAGCGCGCAAATAGCCTTTGTCACGGCCCAAGAGATGCATCAAAGACATCAACCAAGGCGTGAGGTTTTTATACAAAGCGGGGCGCTTGGCAAAGAAGGCCCAGAAGGCCAAACCAAAGCGTTGCGTGGCGGGCGTGAGGTGGCGTGAAAATTCAGCCTCGCGCCAATGCCGCATCATTTTCGGCAAGGGAATGCGCACTGGACACACGCTTTCGCAACGACCACAAAAGGTCGAGGCATTGGGCAGATGGCCCGCTTTGTCCACGCCCAGCAAAGTGGGTGTCAGCACCGCCCCCATCGGGCCGGGATAGACCCAGCCATAGGCATGGCCACCCACCGCATGATAGACAGGACAATGGTTCATACAGGCACCGCAACGGATGCAGCGCAGCATGTCCTGGAAATCGGTGCCGAGCATCGAGGAGCGGCCATTGTCGAGCAGAACCACGTGATAGTTTTCAGGGCCGTCCACATCGGTTGCGCGGCGCGGACCCGTGGAAAATGTGGTGTAGACAGACATTTCCTGTCCTGTCGCCGAACGGGCCAAGACCCGTAAAATCTGGCTCACATCTTCCAAGGTCGGGACCAGCTTTTCAATGGAGGCGATCACGATATGGGTTTTCGGCAGCGTTTGGGTCAGATCGCCATTGCCCTCATTTGTGACAATAATGGAGCTGCCGGTTTCAGCCACCAGAAAATTGGCGCCGGTGATGCCGATATCGGCTGAGAGAAAGCGGTCGCGCAAGACCTGCCGTGCTTCGGTGAGGAGTTGCACGGGTTCTTGCAAATCACGATCGGCATCGAGATGGGTATGCACGCGACGGAAATCGCTTTCCACCTGCGACGCATTCAGATGGACAGCGGGCGCAATGATATGGGAGGGCGCTTCATCGCGCAGCTGGATGATATATTCACCGAGATCGGTTTCCACCGGCGTGATGCCGGCTTTGCTCAACGCTGCATTCAACGCGATCTCTTCCGAGATCATCGATTTGCCCTTGGTGACGATCTTGGCATCACTCTTCTGGCAGAGATCGATGATGATCTGGCGCGCTTCTTCGGCGGTGCGGGCCCAATGCACATGTCCGCCCGCCTCGATGACTTTTTGCTCGTAGCGTTCGAGATAGAGATCAAGATGCGCCAGCGTGTGATTTTTGATGTCGCGGGCGCTGTCGCGCAAAGCCTCGAATTCCGGCAGTTTGGCGGCAACCGCCGCACGCTTGTCGATGAAACCGGCGCGCACATTGAGCATGGCTTTTTGCAGCTGGTCATCACCCAGAGCTTCATGCGCATTGTCTTTGAAGCGGCTTGTAGTGGGATGGGCGGTCATGGGCGCGATATCCTCACGGAATGGGGACGTGGTTGTCAGAGGGTCGAAGAGGCGGGGGCGGCAATCGGCGGTTCGTCGGTCATGCCTGCCAGCACTTCGGCGACATGGCGCACCGCAATGGGCTTGCCTTCACGGCTGAGTTTCCCTGCCATGTTCATCAGGCATCCGAGATCACCGGCCAACAGCGTATGGGTGTGGGCATTGGCGATATTTTCGGTTTTTTTCTCGACAATGGCGGTTGAGATCTCGCCATATTTGACGGCGAATGTGCCGCCGAAGCCGCAACAGACTTCGCTCTCGTTCATTTCGACAAGGGTCAGGCCTTGCACCGAGGCCAACAGCGTGCGCGGCTGGCTTTTGACTTTCAATTCGCGCAAGCCCGAGCAGCTGTCATGATAGGTGACGGAGCCGTCATATTTTGCTTCGACCTGACGCACGCCCAGAATATCAACCAGAAAAGACGTCAATTCATGGGTTTTTCCGGCGAGAAGCCGTGCTTTGGGCGCGAGATTGGGATCATCCGCAAAAAGTTCGGGATAATGTTTGCGGATCATGCCAGCGCAAGAACCCGAGGGGGCCACGACATAATCGCAATGGGAGAAGGCGCGGATGACCTGTTCCGCCAAAGCCCGGCTATTAGCGCGATCACCCGAATTATAAGCGGGCTGACCGCAGCAGGTCTGGCTGGGCACTTCCACGCTGCAGCCCGCCTGCTCCAGCAATTTGAGAGCCGCAAAACCAATGGAGGGACGCATCAGGTCCACAAGACAGGTCACAAATAAACCAACCCTGATCGGGCGGCGTGAGGCAGCTTGGTCCGTCACAATCGCGCTCCCTTATTGTTGTTTTCAAGGGGCTTGATGCCCTTGATTGGCTCTCATTTAACCGATTTAGACCGATGAGGCAAAAACCTATTGGCGTTTTCCGTCAGCGGAAAATTCTTTCAGATAGGCAATGAGATTGTCGATTTCGGTCTCGTTTTGCAGGCCCGCATAAGCCATTTTGGTGGCGGGAATTTTGGCGCGGGGATTTTTGATATAGTCGCGGAAAGTGGCTTCATCCCATGTCAGGCCAGAATTTTTATTGGCTTCTGAGTAAGAATAGCCTTCAACACTGCCGGAATGGCGGCCGATCAGGCCATTGAGATTGGGGCCGACGCCATTGCGGGCGCTTTCGCCGATTTGATGGCAGGCTCTGCATTTCACGAACACTTTCTCACCAGCAGCGGAATCTTGGGCCGCAGCGGGGCGGATGGCGAGGGCAGCAAACAGGCACAAAAACAGGGCGGTTGGCAGACGCATTATCAAAACCTCGAAGGGTGAAAGAGATTGGAACCCATTTGTGCCATGCACAATGCGCTTTGGGAAGCAAAATCCGGCAGGCCGGGGAGTGTGCATGGCAGCTTTGCTCGCGCTCATCGCCACATCGCTGCGGGTCGGTTTTGTGTCACGTGGCTGCTTAATGGGGACTTGAGCCACAGATTGCCGCAAAAAGCGCTTGAAAAATAAAGTCTTCAAAGTCTGCTCTGATCGGGTAAGATCAAACAGAGATAACAGGACATGTTCAGGGGAATGCCTTCATGGGAATCGCTTTTCCACGGCCCGATCAGGCCATAGTTGATCGGCGCGACGAGATTATCGCCGGTCTGGCGCAGATTTTACCCAGCGACTGTCTGGTGATTGCGGAGGATGAGCGGCGGGCCTTTGAAACCGATGCCCTGACGGCCTATCGGAAAATGCCGCTTGCCGTGGCCTTGCCCCAAAATACCGATATGGTGTCGGCTTTGCTGACCTATTGCCATCAGCACGGGGTCAAGGTTGTTCCGCGCGGTGCGGGGACATCGCTGGCAGGCGGGGCGATTGCGCAGGAAGACGCGATTATTATTTGCTTGAGCAAAATGTCGCGCGTGCTGGATGTGAATTTTCCCAATCGCACCATGCGGGTCGAGGCGGGTATTACCAATCTGAAAATATCCGAATATGTGATGCCGGAAGGCTTTTTTTATGCGCCTGATCCGTCCTCGCAGCTTGCCTGCACCATCGGCGGCAATGTCGGGATGAATTCAGGCGGCGCGCATTGCCTCAAATATGGCACCACCACCAATAATGTGCTAGGCGTCAAAATGGTGCTGATGGATGGCACAATTGTCGAGATTGGCGGCGAGGCCATGGATGCCGCGGGCTATGATTGGCTGGCCTTGATCGTAGGCTCTGAGGGGCAGCTCGGCATTGTCACGGAAGTCAGCGTGCGCATTTTGCGCGCGGCTGAGGGCGCGCGGCCGGTCTTGTTCGGCTTCCCGAGCAGTGAACAGGCAGGTGCCTGTGTGGCAGCCATTATCGGCGCGGGGATCATTCCGGTTGCCATGGAATTCATGGACAAGCTGGCCATTGAAATCTGCGAGGCCTATGCCAAAGCGGGGTATCCGCTCGATGTCGAAGCCTTGCTGATCATCGAGGTCGAGGGGTCGGATGCGGAGATGGATGCGGCTTTAGCGCGCATTGTCGATATTGCGCGTCAGCATGGCGTCTCCACCATCCGCGAATCCAAATCCGCCATGGAAACGGCGGCCATTTGGAAAGGTCGCAAATCTGCTTTTGGTGCGACGGGACGGATTGCCGATTACATTTGCATGGACGGCACCATTCCGACCGGACAATTGCCGCTTGTGTTGCGGCGCATGGATGAAATTACCAAGCATTATGGCTTGCGGGTGGCCAATGTTTTCCATGCCGGAGACGGCAATTTGCATCCGCTAATTCTTTATAACGTCAATGATCCCGAAGAAGCGCGCAAAGCCGAAGAAGCAGGCAATGATATTCTCAAATTATGTGTCGAGGTGGGCGGATGTCTGACCGGCGAACACGGAGTGGGGATCGAAAAACGCGATTTGATGCGCTATCAATTCAGCGAGGTTGATCTTGCGCAGCAAATGCGCGTGCGGGCGGTGTTTGATCAGCAATGGCTTCTTAATCCGGCCAAGGTTTTTCCGCTTGATGGCCGTGTCAGCGCCTGATTTTCAATAGACAGAAAGTAAAACAGCATGAGCAATGATATTGTGCCCATGACGGAAAAAGATATTACCGAAGCGGTCAGGCTGGCGCGGGCGGAACATACCTTCATTGCGATTGAAGGCGGGGCTACCAAACGCGCGATCGGACGCAGCATGCAAGCCCCGCGCACCTTATCCATGCGGGCCATGACGGGTGTCACCTTGTATGAACCAGCCGAACTGGTGCTTGGCGCTTATGCGGGCACGCCTGTGGCCGAGGTTGAAAAGACATTGGCCGCGCGCGGCCAAATGTTACCTTTCGAGCCAGCGGATTTGCGTCCCTTGATGCATAGCGAGGGCGAGCCGACGCTGGGCGGCATGGTGGCCAGCCATTTTTCCGGCCCGCGGCGGATCATGGCCGGTGCCTTGCGCGACAGCCTCATCGGCGTGCGCTTGGTCAATGGGCGGGGTGAAAGCGTGATGTCGGGTGGCCGTGTGGTGAAAAACGTCACCGGTCTTGATTTGGCTCGATTGATGGCGGGTTCATGGGGGACTTTGGGGGTGATGACGGAACTCACCTTCAAGGTTCTGCCAAGGCCCGAAACAAGCCTGTCGCTGGCCTTGATCGGCCTTGATGATCACAAAGCCGTCAAGGCCATGGCCATGGCGCTGGGATCGCCTTACGAGGTGAGCGGCGCGGCGCATTTGCCGGTGGGGATTGATCGGGTCGCCACGACCTTGTTGCGTTTGGAAGGCTTTGAAAATTCCGTCAGGATCCGGGCCTCTAAATTACAAACCCTTTTGCAGGATTTGGCGCGGGCCGATGTGGTCGAAGAGGCGACCTCCATCGCTTTGTGGCAGCAAATCCGCGATGCCCGCTGGTTGGCGGAACCGCGCAATGAAGCGGTTTGGCGGTTGTCCGTGCCTGCCGATCATGCTCCAGCCCTTCTGGCGGCCATCAGTGCCAAACGGCCGATCCGCTATGTGCTGGATTGGGGCGGTGGCCTGATCTGGCTCGCGACGGCCTCGGCCTCATTGGCCGGTTCCGATTTGATCCGTGCGGAAACCGCCAAAGCTCGCGGGCATGCGATGCTGGTGCGGGCCAGCGAGGGCACGCGGGGCATGGCGGGTGTGTTCGAGCCGCCGTCCGAACCTTTGCTGCGTCTGTCTGACGGGATCAAGAAAAGTTTTGATCCGGATCGGGTTTTCAATCCCGGTCGTATGTATGCGGGGATGTAATCACGATGCAAACGCTCTTCAGCCCCGACAGTTTGAAAAATCCCGCCATGGCGGCGTCCGAAAAGATTTTGCGCTCGTGCGTGCATTGCGGATTTTGTACTGCGACCTGCCCGACCTATTTGCTTTTGGGTGACGAGCTCGACAGCCCGCGCGGGCGGATTTATCTGATCAAGGACATGTTTGAAAACGGCCGACCCGCGACGCGGGAAGTGGTGCAGCATGTGGACCGGTGTTTGTCCTGTCTGTCCTGCATGACCACCTGTCCGTCGGGTGTGCATTATATGCATCTGGTCGATCATGCGCGGTCCCATATTGAAAAGACCTATCAGCGCGATTGGTCTGATCGCTTACTGCGCTGGGTTTTGGCCTCGGTCCTGCCTTATCCCGCGCGGTTCCGCTGGGCCTTGCGGGCGGCGGCTTTGGCGCGTCCTTTCGCCTCTCTTGTCAAAACCCTTCCGGCGATCGGCCCGCGGCTTGCGGCGATGCTGGAATTGGCGCCTCAGGCCTTGCCTGATCAAAACAGGCTCGATCAAAAAAGCCCGATCCAAAGCTTGCCTGTGGCCGCTGAAAAGCGCGGACGGGTCGCGGTGTTGCAGGGCTGTGCGCAACCGGTGCTCAATCCGGGGATCAATGAAGCCGCCATGCGCTTGCTGGCCCGCATGGGCGTCGAGATCGTCGATGTCAAAGGGCAGGGCTGTTGCGGGGCTTTGGTGCACCATATGGGGCGTGAGGACCAAGCGCATGCCCAAGCCAAAGCCAGCATCGATGCCTTTATGGTCGAGATCGACAAAGGCGGGCTGGATGCCATCGTCATCACCGCGTCTGGCTGTGGCACGACCGTTAAAGATTATGGCTTTATGTTTCGGGATGATCCCGCTTATGCGGACAAGGCCCAAAAAATTGCCAGCCTTGCCAAAGACATTACCGAAGTGGTCACGCAATTCGGATTGCCGCCAACAAAAGAGACCCCCGATCTCGTGGTGGCCTATCACTCCGCCTGTTCGATGCAACATGGCCAGCAAATCCGCGACGAGCCCAAAAAACTGCTGAAACAGGCTGGTTTTGTGCTGCGCGACGTCCCCGAAGGCCATATTTGCTGCGGTTCGGCGGGAACCTATAATTTGCTGCAACCGGAAATCGCCGGTCGGCTGCGGGCCCGCAAGGTCGGCAATATTATGAAAATGCGGCCTGAAGTGGTGGCAACCGGCAATCTCGGTTGTATGACCCAGATCGGTAAGGGCATCACGGATGAAGGACAGACTTTGCCGGTCCTGCATAGTGTGGAACTGCTGGATTGGGCGACAGGAGGGCCGGTGCCTGCATCTCTGGTGCCATTATTGCAGTCGAAAAGCCATCATTCGGCCTGATTTGTTGATCACTTTTCTCCAAACGGACTGACCCCTTGTCAAACCCGTTTGCAAACACCAGATCTTCTTGAAAAGGGGCTTTGAACGGCCTTTAGCCTTATGAGTTGATGGGAGTGACGTGAATGAGCCCTGAAGAACGCCAGCTGATTACCGGCCTGTTTGATCGCATCAATCAGGCAGCCACCGCCCCGCGCGAGCCCGAAGCCGAAGCCTTGATCGCCGAAGGCGTGAAACGGGCACCCCATGCCCCCTATGTGATGGCCCAAGCAGTCATCGTGCAGGAGGAGGGGTTAAAAGCCGCCTCCAAACGCATCGAGGAGCTTGAAGCCAAGCTGAAGGAGCTGGAAAGCAAAAGCCAGCCCGCGCAAAGCACGAGTTTTCTGGGCGGTGTGGCATCCAATCTGTTTGGCGGCGGACGCTCACCAAGCGGAATTCCCTCGGTGTCGCCCCAAGCCCAGACCCCGCCGCAACCCACCTCGGTGTGGAATCGGGCGGCTCCGTCTGCCCCGCCTGCACAACCCCAGCCCTATCAGCAAGCCGCGCCGCAGCCAGGCTTTGGCGGCCAGCCCATGGCGGCTCCTCCGTCCGCTTTTGGCGGGGGCGGCAGCTCATTTCTCGGCAGTGCTTTGGCCACGGCAGCCGGTGTGGCCGGTGGCGCCTTGCTCTATGACGGTCTGAAATCGGCCTTTGGCGGTCACGGATCTTCGATGCTGGGCGGTGGCATGATGGGGGGTGCCAGCACCTCAACCACCAATGTGGTCGAGAATTTCTACATCAATAATGCCGCAGCGCCCGCAGGCGGATCGCCTGCCACAGAGACGTTTCCAGCCTCAGCCCCTCTGCCGCCCGAGCGCCCTGTTTTCGACAATGCCAATGTCCAGCCGGCCAGCTATGACAGCGGCGATCAGGGCGGGTTTTTTGGCGGATCGGACGATTTTTCAGGCTCCGGTGACGATTCCGACTGGGCTTGATCGATAAAAAAGGCGGTTTTCGAAGAAAGCCGCTTTTTTTCTGGTCGGGCGTCTTGACACGCCAGCCCCCCCTTCCTATCTGCACTGAGCGAATTAGCACTCATGTTCTGTGAGTGCTAACACAACCCTCACCCCGCGCCCTGTGCGCGTCCTATTGCAGAGAGGAAGTCCATGAAGTTCCGTCCGTTGCACGATCGTGTACTCGTCCGCCGTCTCGAATCCGTCGAGAAGACCAAAGGTGGCATTATTATCCCTGACAGCGCCAAGGAAAAGCCGCAGGAAGGCGAAGTCATCTCCGTTGGTTCCGGCAACCGCGACGAAAGCGGCAAGCTTGTTCCGCTCGATGTGAAAAAAGGCGACAAGGTGTTGTTTGGCAAGTGGTCAGGCACCGAAGTCAAGATCGATGGTGAAGACCTCATCATCATGAAAGAGTCAGACATAATGGGCATTATCGGCTAACAGCCGGTTTGATCCCATCATCCCATTTTATCCATTGAATTCAGGAGCTTAGAAAATGGCTGCGAAAGAAGTCCGTTTTTCCTCCGATGCCCGCGAAAAAATGCTGCGTGGCGTCGACATTCTTGCCAATGCTGTGAAAGTCACACTCGGCCCCAAGGGTCGTAACGTTGTGATCGAAAAGTCCTTCGGCGCCCCCCGCATCACCAAAGACGGTGTGACGGTTGCCAAGGAAATCGAATTGGAAGACAAGTTCGAGAACATGGGCGCCCAGATGGTGCGCGAAGTGGCCTCTAAGACCAATGACACCGCCGGTGACGGCACCACCACCGCGACCGTTCTGGCTCAGGCCATCGTGCGCGAAGGTGCAAAATATGTCGCAGCGGGCATGAACCCGATGGATCTGAAGCGCGGTGTTGATCTCGCCGTTGCTGCAGCCATTGCCGACATCAAGGGCCGCGCCAAAAAAGTGAAGTCCACAGAAGAAGTCGCTCAGGTTGGTACGATTTCGGCCAATGGTGACCGCTTCATCGGTGAAGAAATTGCCAAGGCCATGCAGAAGGTCGGCAATGAAGGCGTGATCACGGTGGAAGAAGCCAAGAGCTTGGAAACCGAAGTCACCATCGTGGAAGGCATGCAGTTTGACCGCGGCTACCTCTCCCCCTACTTCATCACCAATTCCGAAAAGATGATCGTGGAACTGGATGACCCCTATATCCTGATCCATGAAAAGAAGCTGTCATCTTTGCAGACCATGCTGCCTGTTTTGGAAGCTGTTGTGCAGACCGGCAAGCCTTTGCTCATCATTGCTGAAGACGTCGAAGGCGAAGCACTCGCTACCCTCGTTGTCAACAAGCTGCGCGGTGGCCTGAAGATCGCCGCTGTCAAGGCACCTGGCTTTGGTGATCGTCGCAAGGCGATGCTCGAAGACATCGCTGTGTTGACCGCTGGCGAAATGATTGCCGAAGACCTCGGCATCAAGCTTGAGTCCGTGACACTCAACATGCTCGGCCGTGCCAAGAAGGTGCGTATCGACAAAGAAAACACCACCATCATCGACGGTGCTGGCAAGAAGAAAGACATCGAAGGCCGCGTCAACCAGATCAAGGCCCAGATCGAAGAAACCACCTCTGACTATGATCGTGAAAAGCTGCAGGAACGTCTCGCCAAGCTCGCTGGCGGTGTTGCTGTGATCCGCGTTGGCGGTGCGACCGAAGTCGAAGTGAAAGAAAAGAAAGATCGCGTTGATGACGCGCTCAATGCAACACGCGCTGCTGTTGAAGAAGGCATCGTCCCAGGCGGCGGTACGGCTTTGCTGCGCGCACGTGGTGCCGTGTCCAAGCTGAAGTCAGACAATGCTGACGTTCAAGCTGGTATCAACATTGTCATGAAGGCGCTCGAAGCTCCTATTCGCCAGATCGTTGAAAACGCTGGTGTTGAAGGCTCGATCGTTGTCGGCAAGATCAACGAGCACAAGTCACAGACCTACGGTTTCAATGCGCAAACCGAACAATATGTCGACATGCTCGAAGCTGGGATCGTCGATCCTGCCAAGGTTGTGCGCACTGCATTGCAAGATGCCGCATCCGTTGCAGGTCTGTTGATCACCACCGAAGCCATGGTCGCCGAATTGCCAAAAGACAAGCCTGCCATGCCCATGGGCGGCGGCGGCATGGGAGGTATGGGAGGTATGGACTTCTAAGAAGTCCAAACTCCTCACCACTCAAACCATTAAAAGCGCGGCTTCTGCCGCGCTTTTTTTGTGGCCGGTTTTTGGGGGAGGGACGCGACTTCAGAGCGGTGGCGCGGGCATGACCGATCCTCGACACTGGTGCGATGGTCGAAAACCCGCTAACAAGAAACAGACATGATGAAGCCGTTGCGCAAGGCGGCCTATAAGACGGATAGGGATCTGAACAAGGTCAGATGCGATGAGAGTTAAAACGGCATGACCTGGACACTGATGATCGGAGGGACATCCGTCAGCCTTGCCGTGATTGTTCTGATGAGTATGTCGGTGGGGATCTTGTCTGGCCTGTTCGGGGTCGGAGGTGGGTTTTTGCTGACTCCGCTTTTGATCTTTATGGGTGTTGATCCCGCCATCGCTGTGGCCACCGCCGCCCCGCAAATCGCGGCCTCCACCATCACCGCTTTGATCAGCCATTGGCGGCGCGGCAATGTCGATGTGAAACTGGGCCTGATGCTGGTCAGTTTCAGCATCCCCGGCACAATGCTGGGTGTTTGGGCCTTTACGCGGTTGCAAGCGCAGGATCATCTCGCTGTAGTTTTACAGCTATTGTTTCTTCTGCTTCTGGGCGGCAGCGGTTTGACCATGTTGGTGGATGGATTGCGCCATCACCGTCGCCAAACAGTGGTGTTGCCGCATCAGCTGGCCGGTGAAAACGCTACCCATTTATGGCCTGCCCTTCCTTGGCCGTTGCGGTTTACGCGTTCGCGGATCATTGTCAGTGCTCTGCCATTGGCAGGATTTGCGGCCTTGGTCGGATTTTTAGGAACGTTGCTCGGGATAGGCGGCGGATTTGTCATCGTGCCGGTCTTGATCACAGTGTTTCATGTGCCGGTGCTTGTGGCTGCGGCGACCTCCTCCTTCCAGATTTTTTTCACCATGCTGATGGCCAGTGCTTTGCATATCAGTCAGCAGCATCCCATTGATCCGCTTCTGGCTTTCTGGCTTGTTGTCGGCGGTATGATCGGCGGTCATATCGGCAGCATGGTGGGCGGACGATTGTCAGCCTCGGCGTTTCGCTTGTGGTTTGCGCTTTTGATGCTGGCTGTTGCCGCGCGGTTCTTTTATATGATTATGCAAACGGGCTGAGGCATAGAGAGGTTTTTGCATGACGCGTGAACATGACACAGCGAGCGATGATCGGCCAATCCCTGTCGTGCCTTTATGGCTTGGTCTGGCTGGTGCTATCCCCTTTGTTGCTCTGTCGGGACTGATCATCCTGCCGCATTTTGATGTGTCTTTGGGATTGCCCGATCGCCTGCTGCACCATGCTTTATTGACCTATGCAGCCCTCATTGCCTCTTTTTTGGGGGGCGTGCGCTGGGGCTTGTCCTTTGCAGTGCCTGCCAATCAGCAAAGCGCGCTTTTCATCGTGTCGGTTTGTCCGAGCCTTGTTGCATGGTTGGCTTTGGCCATACCCCGACCCTATGATTTGATCGTGTTGATCACTTTGTTTTTATGCCTGTTGGTGCTTGATATACACCTCGTGAAGCAACGCCTTGTGCCGCGGTGGTTCGGATCCTTACGTCTGATCCTGAGCTTTTTTGTTGTGCTGAGTTTATTGGGTCCGCTGGCGCTTGAATTGGGTTTTTAAACGTCCGTTGACTTGCGCAGGACGCACAACCAGCCTCCCACGGCCTGATCACGATCTTGACGCACGGAAACCGCTTCAAAGGCAAGAATTTCAAAGCCTGTTTGCAGCGCTTGTGTGCGGAGATAGCGCTCGCTATGGGCGCTGCGCAAATCCTCTCCGATGATAAAACGCTCGCCTGCACAGGCCTGAGTTGTAAAAGCAAATAGTCCGCCGATTTTTAAGGCGTGATGGGCGGCCACAAATACATCTGTCAACGCACCGATATAGACCAGCACATCGGCGGCTGTGATGAGATCAAGCGACGCTGTGTGTTGCTGCGTAAGAGCATGGACGACATCATCTCCATCAAGCCGGTCATAAATCTGTTTGGCGCGTGCTTCTTGCAACATAGCATGGGAGAGATCGCATCCTGAGAGATGATCGACATGGGGACGCAAGACCTCGCCCATCAAACCGGTGCCGCATCCCAGATCATAGCCCTGCTCGAAATGGCTGCGGATGGCGGTGATCGCGGCATGCAATTGTTGGGGCGCTGAATAGCCGAGTGTCTGGATGAGATGCGTATCAAAGCGTTTGGCATAATCGTCAAACAGTGCCGCGATATAGCCATGGCGTATGGCATCATCGGCTTCGACCTCATTCATTCGTGCCAGACGCGGGCCCGCCCCAAGCCGGTCGGATGGATCAAGCGCGAGGCATTGTTTGAAAAAACCGACAGCCTCATCGTCTTGCTCAAGCAAGAGGCAGGCATCGCCCATGCCCAGCAAAGCAGGCGGCCAATGCGGCACACGTTCCAGAACTTGTGCGAACAAATCCTTCGCTGCCTCGCCGTCCTTGTCCTGCAAAAGCGCCATGGCATAGCCAAAGCGGCGATCGGCAATCAGATCACCTGATGTTTGCAAATCGGGGACAGTCGCAGCAGGAGAAAGATCATGTGCCATCTCTGTGTCCTCACACACAAGTTGGGGATCGGCAAGGGGTCGGTTTTTCGGCTTGAGAACAATTTTACTGTGCAAATGCATGCTGCATACGATTTTTTCCCTCAATGGCTTGTTTTTCATGTCAATTTTATGAACAATGCTTCTGCCCTGCCATGTGCGAGGCTGAGAGAGAGTACAGCGTTTCATAAGGGCCACTTATAAAGGGGGGCAGTGTGTCAGAGTCCCATTTGATGATTTTGGTGGCGGATGACCATCCGCTGGTTCGCGGTGCTTTAAAAGAAGCCGTTATGGGTTTATTGCCGCATGCACAGGTTCTGGAAGCGGGAACCTTCGAGGACGTCTCAGCCCATTTGAGTCGTGAAGGCGATCTTGATTTGATTTTGCTTGATCTGACCATGCCCGGCGCACAGGGCTTTTCCGGTTTGATGTATTTGCGTGCCCAATATCCCGGGACTCCGGTGATCATTGTATCGGGCAATGAAGAGCGGGCTACGATCCGTCACGCGATTGATTTTGGTGCGTCCGGTTTCATTCCGAAATCGGTGGATATCGAGGTGATGCGCGGCGCGATGCAGGCGGTGCTCGATGGGGGCATGTGGACGCCTGCCGATGTCGATCTGGCCCATCCCATGGATCATGAAACAGGCGAGATTGTGAAGCGTCTCGGCAGTCTCACTCCCCAACAGGTGCGGGTCTTGATGATGTTGTCGGAAGGCTTGCTGAACAAACAGATCGCTTATGAATTGTCCGTGTCGGAAGCCACTGTGAAAGCCCATGTGTCGGCTATCTTGCAGAAGCTCGGTGTTGAAAGCCGGACCCAAGCGGTGATCACCGCATCGAAAATTGCGGCAGGCCAATGGCATCCCACCACAGAGTGAGCGGGGATCGGGCCTCCAGATGAGGCGGGCATGGATCATTTTTTGAATCGGGTGTTCGGCGGCCAACCCCTGCGGGTGATGGTGCGTCTGGTTTTTGTTTCGATTTTGGTCGGGGTATTTCTGGCCTTGTTCGACCTCACACCGCTGGCCTTGTGGCGCAGTGTCGAGGTGATCATCCGGCATTTATTCGTGTTCAGCTGGGATACGCTTTATGAGGTTGGCCAGTATTTTGTTTATGGCCTGAGTGTGGTCTTGCCTGTCTGGCTACTGTTGCGGGTGTTGCGCATTATTGCCTGACTTTTTCCTTGGCCGTTTAAAGAGGAAAGGGCTGGCTTGTCCATTGGCTGGCGTGACGACCGGTCAAGGCAGCCAATGAGGTCAGCTGTTCTTTTTCCAAGGTGGCAAGCAGGCCTTGTTTGATGGATGTCAGCAGCTGCGGGCCTTGATAGACCAGAGCCGAATAGAGTTGAATCAGGCTGGCGCCGGCTTCCATTTTGGCCAGAGAGCTTTGTGCATCATCAATACCGCCGACCCCGATCAATGGCATGGATGAGCCGACCCGCTCATAGACTTCGGCAAGGATGCGGGTTGATTTTGCAAATAAGGGCGCGCCGGACAGCCCGCCTGTTTCTTGCGCCAGTTGTGTTTCTCTCAAATGCGGCCGTGACAAGGTTGTGTTGCTGACAATCAAGCCGTCGATTTTGCGTTTGCTCGCGGTCTGTGTGATCTGGTCGAGACCGATCTGATCAAGGTCAGGGGCAATCTTCAAAAAGACCGGCGGTGGGTTGTCAGGACGCGCATGATCGCGTGCTTCCAGAACCCGCGCCAACAAATCATCCAATGCCGCCTCATTCTGTAAATCCCGCAGGCCGGGCGTGTTGGGAGAGGAGATATTGACGGTGAAATAACTGGCCAAACTGGCGAAATGTTTGATGCCGGTGACATAATCTTGGGTGCGGTCCAAGGCATCTTTGTTGGCACCGATATTGATGCCCACATGGCCCGGTCGGTGGGCGCGGGCCCGCAGCCGTTCGGATACGGCGATCATGCCTTCATTGTTGAAGCCAAAGCGATTGATCACGGCCTTGTCGCGCGGCAGGCGGAACAGGCGCGGGCGGGGATTGCCGATTTGCGGCAGCGGCGTGACAGTTCCGATTTCCGCAAAGCCAAAGCCAAGACCGAGCATGGCATCCATGGCTTGGGCGTTTTTGTCAAAGCCTGCGGCAATGCCGACCGGATTGGGAAAATCAAGGCCAGCAACTCTGACATGCAGGCGTGGATCGTCTTGCGGGGGTTTTCGTTTGGGTAAAAGCGCCAGACCGTTGATGGTCATCTGATGGGCATCTTCGGCATTAAAAGCATGCAGCAGCGGACGCAAAAGCGGAAAGAGCGAAGAGATCATCCCAATAACCCCGAAAAATCATGTGTGCCATCCGGCCCCAGCGGCAGCGGCTTGGCCCAGACAATATCGTCAAGAGATAGCGAACGATAGAGATGCGGAAACAAGGCCGCGTTGCGCGAGGGCTCCCAAATCAGCTGCGGCCCCAGCCTGTCGGCATCGAGAGCCAGAATCATCAGGTCGTCCTGTTCCGCAAAATGCCGTCTGGCGGTTTCCTCGACCTGTCCGCCATCGGAGAGATGAATAAAACCATCGGCATGATCAACTGGCGCGCCATCAAAGCGGCGATTCGCCTCAAAATCAGACCAAAGGTCTTTGTCGATCAATTTATAAACGAGATTTGTCATGATTTGTCCTATCGCCAGAGGCTTAACCCATGCCCATAGGGGTCGGCAATGGTTGTTTCTGACGGCTTTAAACAGAAAGTATGCGCTTTCGCCATTTACGGTATTGTTTCCTAATTGTAGAAGAATTTATACTTAAAATCATGGCCCGTAATCTTAGCGCTAAATGACCGGAGAATGAGGATGAAATTAAGTCATGGTGATATCTGGGCAGCGATTGATGCTGTCGCACAAAAAGCCGGATTATCCGCGTCCGGTCTGGCGCGGCGGGCTGGCCTTGATCCGACAACCTTCAACAAATCAAAGCGGATGTCCGCCGATGGCCGGTTGCGGTGGCCCTCGACGGAGTCCATTGCCAAGGTTTTGGAGGCGACCGGTGTCAATCTGGATGAATTCATGGGCTTTTTGCAGGAGGCGGGCGAGCCGCATCCCTCGCGCGTCATTCCGCTGATTGGCTTTGCCGAAGCCTCGGCCCAGTCTGCCTTTGATACGCAGGCCCAACCCAAAGGGGAATGGTGGGACGATCTGCCCTTTCCCGATGCCGATGGTTCCCATGTTTATGCCTTGGAAATCACCGGTCAGGAAGGCGGCCAGCGCTACCGGTTTGGCGATGTGCTGATTGCCTCCTCGCATGCGACGCTGCGGCGTGGGGATCGGATTGTGGTGCATTGCCATGACCACCGGCTGTATCTGGGTGAGCTGGTGCGTCAAAGCGCCCGCAATCTCGACTTCACCTGTTTTGCGGACGAGACGTTACACAGTCTTCCCTTGACGGAGATTAATTTTGTCTCGCGGATTTTGTGGGCGGCCCAATAAGCCTCACCCGTAAAAAGCCAAGACGACGCCGCGCAGGATGTAAATCGCGCTGACGGTCAGAATGATGACCCGACTCCATTTTTTGAAATTCGTGTCGCTCATGGCATTGAGGACACGCGTTGCAGCCGTTGTGCCGGTAAAAGCCAGACCGATGCAGCCCAGATGAACCCACCATGGCAGCTCTGCCAAAGCGTCCATGGACAAGGAGCCGAAATAAAGCACGCGCAAAATATGCGCGAGCGTTTGTGTGGCGGCTTTGGTAGCGACAATCGCTTTGCGGTCGAGATCGCTTTTATTAAAAAACAGATCGAGAATATTGCCCGCAGCACCGGCGAGCAATTGGCAGGCCATAACCAAAGCCCCGCAAAAGACAGGCGCGCCGCGCCGCTCGATATGCGGTTGCCAGTGAAGCGGCAGCGCTTCCACCAGAAAAGGCATCAGCCCCATGCCCAGATAGATCATGATCTTGTCCGGCAGAAAAGCGATGAAGCGAAAACCCACAAACATCAAGACAGAGCCCAAGGCATAGCGCCAGAAAATATCCCAGCGGATATGGTGCCGCCATAACAGACATCGCCAACCATTGGAGGCCGTTTGGGTCACGCCGAACAAGATCATTGCAGGTGCGACATCCAGCAATAAAAGCAAAATGCCGATCAGCACCATGCCGCCGGCCATGCCGAATACACCGGAGATGAAAGAGGTTGCCAGAACACTCAAGGCAACCAGAATAAGGGATGAGACCCCGATCACCTCAGCCTCTGGATTTAAGAAAATCCTCATGCGCTTTGATGAGACTGCCATCAAGCGCCTGAGCGATCAAAGCACAGGTTTCGGCCACACCATACAAAGCCACAAACGACCCAAAACGCGGGCCACGCTCGGCACCCAAAAGAATTTGATACAAGGTCGAAAACCATTGCTGGCTGACGCCCGGACGGCCATCGGGGCTTTTCGCCTTGCCGCTTGTATCGGGAAAATGACTGCGGCCAATTTCATAGACCAATGCTTGCAGTTCTTCGCCATCGGTTGAGCCCTGATGCGGGGCCAGAATATCGGATAATTCTTGCAGGGCTTTTGCTTCTTCCGCCGTGGCTTCCCGATAGCGTTTGGAAGGGCGCACAAAATCCCGATAATAACGCAAGGCATAGCTCACCAAGCGGTCAAGACCGGGATGATCGCTCGGCGAGGCGGAGGGGGCGTAGCGACGAATAAAGCCCCACAACACAGCCGCGTCTTCGGAATTGGCAACGGCGACCAGATTGAGCAACATGGCAAAGGACAGGCTTGTGCTTGTTGCATGCGCACCAGCTGTCTGCACATGTTCTGGCGCGGGCGGATGGCCGTTGTGAATATGCCAGACGGGATTGAGCAATTGCTCGCGGGCGGCTTGTTGCGGATATTTTTCACGGAAGGTCAGATAGTCATCGGCCATGCGGGGAATGATATCAAAATAAAGCCGTTTGGCTTCCCGTGGCTTTTGATACATGAACAGAGACAGGCTTTCGGGGGTCGCATAGGTCAGCCATTCATCAATGGTCAGACCATTCCCCTTCGATTTGGAAATTTTTTGTCCCTTCTCGTCAAGGAACAATTCGTAATTGAAACCCTCAGGCGGTTCGCCGCTCAGCGTGCGCGCGATTTCGCTCGACAATTTGACACTGTCGATCAAGTCTTTGCCGGCCATTTCATAATCCACGCCCAAGGCCACCCAGCGCATCGCCCAGTCAGGCTTCCATTGCAATTTGCAATGCCCGCCTGTGACAAGGCTTTCAAACTGTTCACCGGTGTCGGGATCAGTCCAGACAATGCTGCCTTTGTTCTTGTTGATCTCGTCCACCGTGACCTGCATCACAATGTTGGTTTTGGGGTGCAGGGGCAGGAAAGGCGAATAGCTCTGGGCGCGCTCCTCGCGCAAAGACGGCAGCATCACATCCATGACGGCGTCATAGCGTTCGAGGATCCGCAGCAAAATGGCATCAAAGCGGCCGGAGCGGTAACAATCGGTGGAAGACATGAAGGTGTAGTCGAAGCCGAATTGATCCAGAAAGGCCATCAAGCGCGCATTGTTATGGGCGCCAAAAGACGAGTGGGTGCCGAAAGGATCCGGCACGGACGTCAGGGGCTTGCCCAGATGGGTCGCCAGCATGTCTTTGTTGGGGACGTTGTCGGGGACTTTGCGCAGACCGTCCATATCGTCGGAAAAGGCAATCAAACGGGTCGGGATTTGATCTTGGGTTAGAATCCGAAAGGCATGGCGGACCATGCTTGTGCGCGCCACTTCGCCGAAGGTGCCGATATGGGGCAGGCCCGAGGGGCCATAACCGGTTTCAAACAAGACCTCTTTCTGACCGGTCCGTTCGATACGGGCCAGCAATTTGCGGGCTTCCTCAAAGGGCCAAGCGGTGCTTTCAAGAGCCGTTACATGCAAAGCAGGGGAAGAAACATCGGTCATGGTCTGGAACAATCGTGGCTGTCAGGCAAAAAGCGGGCGTGATGCGATCATGTCAGTGCACATGCCGCAAAAGTGTTGGGCACCCTAGGCAGAGCAGGCGCAAGGGTCAACCCAAAACAAGGTCGTTGGACCCTGCAGGCCCGATCCCGCTGACATCCTTTGCGCCCTTTGGGGAAAGGCGCGGGCGACGCTTGTTGCGGTTTGAAAATCAGGCCTCTTTGCTAGAGGACATCTGGCATCAGGCTTGATCTGTTGTTGTCAACAAGATGGGGCGGCGGTTTTTGGCCTGTTTTCGGGTGCAACAGGGCAAAACCGTGCAAATGGGGTTCATTTATGGATTTTTTGGTTGTTTCTGGCATCAAAGAGGGCGAGCAATCAGTGTTTGAATGGCACGAAGGCCTGCTTTTTGGCCGCATTTGTGGGAAAAGTGAGGCTTGCGGGCGCGCTTGGTGATTTCTCTTAGGCCAAGGGGATTGCAATCTCATCCAAGAGCGTTTAGGAAAAGCACCCTTGAGACCGCGATGCGGTCACGGCATGCGCCCGTAGCTCAGCTGGATAGAGCATCAGACTACGAATCTGAGGGTCGGACGTTCGAATCGTTCCGGGCGCGCCATTTGCGTACAAAACCACTAACATTTCCGTTGGGTGCAGTTTGACCCGCGATGAGGGCTGTTAAGGCTGTTTTTTCCCCAATAATGCTGACTTTATGGTCATCTACGCGGATTTCAGAGATGACTGCGCGCAAATAGGCTTTGCGTGCCTGAATATCCCCGGTCTCGATTTTTTCGCGCATGAGGTTTGAAAAGGCCTCAATCCGTTCGGGTGTCAAAGCGCTTTGGGATTTCGATTGTTCCCGTATCCGTTCAAGCGACGCCTGCAGGAGATCGCGCTCGTCTTTTAAAGTTTTGATCCGGATTTTGAGATCCTGGTCCAGCTCAACGATGTCGGTTTCGATGGCGCGATAAAGACGCGTGAGCTTTTCCTCTTTGTCTTTTATGGCCGATTGAAGCTCATTTTGCCTGTCTTGTACGGCTTTTTGTTTTCCCGTTTGCCGATCAACCAAGGCGCCAAGGATAACGGACATCCGCTCAGGGGCAAAAAGCTGGGATTTAACGTTCTCGATAATGAGGCTATCAAGCTTTTCCATTGGAACATGCCGCCCTTTGCAAACTGACTTGCCCTTTTGGTGGCACCCCGCGCACGAGTAATACCGGTAAGAGCGGTTCCGTCGCGCTGTTCCTGTCCGTGTCATGCCTGATCCGCATGAGGCGCAAACAGCTAGTCCGGTCAGCAGAATGGGGCCGTTGACGATACGAGGCGCAGTCACTTGGGGGTTGTTTTGGCCGAGTTTGGTTTGTGCCTTTTCAAAGAGCTCGATCGATATAATTGGCGGAATATCGATTTCAACAATAGTTGATGGATCATGCAAATCGCCTGTGCGCGAATTCCTGCGCCCATAGGGCCATTTGCCTGTCGCGTAGCAAGCATTTTTGAGAATGACATGAACAGGACCGATGCCAAAAGTTGAACCTCTGCGTGTTCTGTAGCCACGTTCGTTCAACCACTTCACAGTCGATTTGATACCAAGAGCTGCGGTTTCTTCGTTGCCTTCTGCATAAAGCTGGAAGATCAAGCGAACGAGTTCGGCCTCAACGGGATCAATGTCGAGTTTTTTCTTGATTTTTGATCCACGCTTTTCGCTCTCAATAACTTTGTAGCCCAAAGGCGGGGTCGCCCCATTCCAAAAACCTTGCTTGGCTGACTCACGCATGGCGCGGGTAACATTTTTGCCATTTTCCTTTGACGTATATTCGTCAAAAATCCCGATGATCTGCCGCATCAGTTCCTGCGAAGGATCGGTGCCGGTCGGCTGCGTAACGGATACGACGTCAACGCCATGTTTGCGGAGTTTGCGGATTGTGAGCTCCATCTCGGCGCCATTGCGGTAAAAGCGCGAAAAAGAATGGACGCAAATCACATCAAAGCGGCGGTCAGAAGATGCAGCCTCTTCAAGCATACGTTGGAAAATAGGCCGCCTGTCATCGGTTGCCGAGGCACCAGGCTCGACGAATTCTGTGGTTACATCCCACCCTTGGGCTTTGCAGTAACGCGTGGTCATGTCGCGTTGGGATGGTAAGGAGACATCATTTTCAGCTTGGCGACCGGTGCTGACACGCAAATAAAGTGCGACGCGTTTAATCCGTAAGGGATCCATGGAAGAATTCTGTTTATGGAAACCGCTCATGGGATGTCTCCGATCATCTGGGATGGATTGGACATGGTTTTGGGATAGAGCAAAATACAATCCATAGGGATCGCGGTAAATAGATCATCCAAGGATGGTTTTGAGATCATCGCCAATAAGGAGCAGAATTGCGTCGATTTCTGCATTTGTGATCGGGAAATCCGGGGTAAGGTCTGAATTAATTTCCGGTGCCCATTGATTGGCGGGCATGCGTTGTCTGGGCTTAAGAAGGCGCTTTTCCGTGTCAAGTGGCTTGAGCCCAAGCCGCGGCAGGCGCTCGTCCGCCTTGCGGCGGGAACGCTTTCTCTTGGCAGGAGACGAGTTATGACGCAGTTCAACCATGGCGTCATCGTGACGATCTCAAACATGAAAGCCGATCCGGAAAGGCCAGGAAAATACATCATGGTTTCGGGATCAAAATCTGTAAACGAGCCATTTGGTCCGTATCTGGTTCATGTTGCTTTTTCCGGTCTGCACGAGCTTGCTTTACAAGTGTTGGTATAACTTTTTCTAAGCCATCAACATTAAGTTCATTCGTGAGGAATATTTTTTCACAAAGATGCACGAATTGACCTGTAATGGCAGCGGCTGCTGGTCGGCCAAGAATTTCAGGGGAATAATAGGCAAGCCAATATATAATGAAACGCCTGCGCATATCCGGAGATCTCCCACCTTTATTCAAACGGTCTAGCTCGACCCAAATATGCAATGGATCATGAATACCCTTGATCAGATACGGGAGTAATTTGTCGGAGTGATTTAGGCCAAGCGATTCACGTTTTGGCGTTTGAAGTTTTTCGATTTGTCTTTGATCGATGGCTTGACCATTTGTATGAGCCGTTGAAATTGCAAGATCGACATGTATAGGGAATGAATCATTTCCTAAAGCGTCGTTCATTGCAGAAAGTGACATCGCTTTACCCAAGAAGCTTCCTACATCATGCGGTAGAAAATGTTCTAGATCTTTTTCGCTGCGTCTGAGTTCGTCCTTCAGTATATGAATAATCTTTTCGAGATTTTTCAGTCGCTGAATGAGTTTTCGCCGAGGCGGCAGTTTATCCATAATACCGCTTGCAAAAGAAAGATCCGCCTCAATATGCTTAAGAACAATTGATAACTCATGAATCTGGCTCTCTGAGAATTCAAGCTCACAACCAAAGTCCTTGAGTGTATCAATTGAAGGCATTGTAAACGTCAAATTTTGTGGCGGAGATTTCTCGCAAGATTTTGGTTGGCGTGTTGTCTTCTTCGATACCTTCATCGTTCATTCCTCCGTTTAGCAAGTGTTGAAACGTAATCACAATGGGCTTCAGTTGTCTGGGCTTGCTGATAATAGGTCTCTATTGTGGTGAATGTACGATGGCCCAGGAGAGGCGCTGCGATCCGGACGTTCACAGGATCGGCGATTGCAAGGGTTGTAGGGGCTGCATAACGGAATGCATGAATGCTCATCGGTTTTCCGAATTCGTCTTTGGTGCGAGCGCGAATACGATCATAGATTGCCATCTGCGTCATCGCTGATCCATCTTTCGAGATCCAGAGTGCGTTGTTCGGATCGCTCGTCCAGCGCCCCTCGCGCGCAAGAAGATAAGGACGATGTATCGAGAGATAAGCTTGCAGTGGTTCGTTCAGGATTCCGGGCAGTAAAGTCTCATGCAATTCATAGGTTTTGGTCTCGGTTTCGTCGTATATGATAAGCCATCCGCCATCGATGGTGACGAGGTTTTCGCCGAGAATAAGATCGGCGATGTTGCGTCGACGAACCGGGATGAGCGCCAGATAGGCAATCAGCAATCCATCTCGAAAACTGATCGCGGCTTCAAGGGATTCATAGCTTTCTGCTTGTGCCATCAGTTTAAGGCCCAAGGTCAGTAGCTCGTCGGATAGCTTAATATCTTTCTTGTCCCGAACGGGCTTGTGGCGCGCGCGGATGCGTGCTGCGCGGTCCTTGATGAATTGGCAATTTTTTTCAGGGGCCATAATCTTTGCAATATCGGAAAGTGCTTGAAGACGCCCTAGAATGGTTTGGGTCGAATTGCCTATTTCTTGGAGATGGCTGACATAAGCTTTTACACATTCAGGGGTAAGACGATCTTCTGGCGGCAATTTTAGCAAGTCTTTGTTATAATGTTGAAGATAAGTCAGCAAACGGCCATAGCCTTTTTCTGTGCCCTCGTTTGACTTCTTTGCGTGGTTGGCACGGGCACCTTTGGTATCGTCAAAATAATCCCCGGGCTCGAGCGCAAGTTGCCAACGTCTGCGGTCTTCCGCAGGCCATAAGGCGAGTTTCAGACATTCGCGCTCAGGTGCCTTGCCGCGTCCATAAAGCCCACCGCTCATGATTTGGCTCCTGACTTTTTGGGCCAGTGTGCTGACGTGCGAGGCACTTTGTTCTGTGCTGTCGCCTGCTTCACCGTTACGATTGAACGCGCTGCTTTTTTGCCATGTTTGGTTTTGAGTTCGGCTTCAAGATCAAGGCGGCGGTCATTGATCACTTGTGCAAAGAGTTGTCCGGCCGATCGTGTTTCAGCGCCAGTATAAATCGAAGTCGTTGTGGCAAGTGACTTATGTCCGAGAACACGGCGAACGACCTCATACTGCCCGGGCTTTGCATCCAGGAAAATTTTGCCCCCCGCATGTCTGAACAAATGCATATTGAATTCGATGCCGAGATAGCGCTTAATCACATTTTTGACCTGGACGCTCAGCGTATTCGGATTTTTGGCCTCGCCGTTCTCGCCAGGAAAAAGGGCATCGCTAGGCTCTGATAAAAGGACCGGCCGCCATTCGCGCACATACCAGGCGAGGATATCCACCGTCTCTTCGGGTAATTCGAATTCGATATCGATTTCGTTCTTGGTCTCATTCTCGTTGTATCCGAGATAAAGTTTGTTGCCGCGATGGATGAGGTTTTTCGTTAATAAAAGCCCTGCAAGGTTCTTGCGGCGAATGGGCGCCATTTGCTCAATGGCAATAGCGGCCGCAATACCAGCGAGAACGGCACGTGATCTGTTGCTTCTCTTGCTCTTTTCGACATCCCGCCGGATTTCTTGCGGCAGATTGAGATAACGGGCAACAATCGCGCGATCATCAAAGGCAGACAATCGTTCACGGTTTTTCCTGGTCATTCCCTGGCGCGGCATGGCGAGTTTTGAGGCGATACGGCGGATTTTTTCGAAAGCTGGCCCTTCCAACTTGACCCAGTGCTTGGCGAGGTCGCGTAAAAACCCTGCCAGTTGCGCAACCTGGGGCGAAGTTTTGCCTTCATGGCGATCAAGAAAAAAGCGCAAGATCTTCTCATGCGCTTCGGGTGTTAAGAGGTCAGTGATTGAAGTTATTTTTGACGCTTCATGGCCGCTAAGGGCCAGTGCTGATGCTAAAACGCGTAATTGATAGCGCCGCGTCTCGATTGTGGCGGGGCGAGCGGCACGTAAAGGTCCGTCATCGGCCGAAAGGTCCACATTGGCCAGGCGATAGAGATAGGCCTCACAATTGGCTTGGTAGGCGGGATCAAAAGAATCCCAGGGCAAAATATAACTTTCTTTGCGTGAGACCCGATCGATCAAGATTTGCGGCCAAGCCGGAAATTCCCTGACGCAGGCATTCCATGACCAGGTGATCGAATTCCACGTCCCTTCAGGATCTGACCGCAAGCGATCTGAAATCAGGGCCGCATGATAGGCCTCAAGGTCTGATGAGGTAACATTGGAAGGCAATACCCCTCGTGATCCCAGAAACCTTGCGAGTGGCGTAAGATGCCATCTGCGGTTTTCGGGAATAAGTGCCAAGGCTGCAGCCCATTCTGGTAAAACCGGTTCTTTTGCGCGGGAGGGAATGACGTCGACGGCCAGAGCAAGGGCTTTACCAAATAAACTGCGGATATTGTTCCACCGTCCCTTGGTCAGGCCGACCGTCTCGGGTGATAATGCTTCAAGTCGACGGCGCAGCGAAGGCACATCCGCTTCGATTTCGGCCAATTCGGCCCCAATAAGTCGCCCGACCGATCGGACAGCCGATCGGACGTCCATTTTGACCCGATATGGCCAATCGGTTGTATTAATCAGGTCCAAAAGGTCTGCCAAAGTGGCTCGTGAAGGCTTAGAAGTGGTCATGGATGGCCCCGTGAAGACATAAGTGGACAATAACCCAAAATCGTTATTACTACAAGTACGAAAAGAATTCGAACTAACACACGTAATAATAACGACAATAAAAATAACCAAACAAAATCATAGATATAATTTCTAGTAGTACAAACACCCGACCATACCAACCCATTGCAGCAAAAACCGACAATGCCACCCAAAAGCATTACAAAAAATGTGCTCGAATGGCGACAACAGCAAATTGGCTGAACACCCAAAATACTCATCTCGCCCTCCTGCCGATCAAAAGTTTAAGGGCCTCAGGCTGGATGCGGATCGACCGCCCAATCCGAATTGCATCCAATTCACAACGATCGATGAGGCGGCGGACTGTTTTGGTAGATACCTGCAGTGATGCCGCAACATTCGCAATTGTCAGCAGGTTGGGTGATGACAAAGCTTTTTGATCAAAGGCCAGTAAGGATGAACTCGCTACAGCACCACCATCCACCACTCTGCCATAGCTGGCGTCACGCGCCCATGCAGGGACGTCACCAACGGATGGATACGGCCGATCTGATTTGCTGTGCAACCTTGAGGTCTTGTGGATATGTTTGCGACTCATGCCACGATTGTGGCGGGTCTTTAAAAAGGAACCGATCCCGAAAGGTCAGGAAAATGGAGATGGGTTTTGGGATCGATGGCAGTTCAAGTGCCACCAGACTTTAAGTCAGCCAGAACTGGTATTTTCCGCTGTTATGATCGATGTCCTCGATTTGTTATGATTTTTAATTGTATCCATGCCGCCAAGAATGTCGGCATTTGCTCCATAAGCCGATCCCGAAATCTCAAAAAAATGCGGCAAGTTTTTGTCAGACGTGGAGACTTAAGCCCAAGCACCGTTGTCATGATCTTTATCTTGATGATATTGCATCACTTGGGCCAGACATTACGCAATGAAATTCGCTTCCTTCAGCGCGTTGGTTTGGTATTTCTGCAGCCTGACCACCGTATCTGTGGTTGCAACAAAACCGGCGGTAGAAGTGGCTCGGTTTGTTTGAACAGATCAGCGTGTCTTGATAAGTGGATTTCTGCCTTTGTCATGCTGCCTGCTGGATTGCGGGGAGCGGGTTGAAGTAGGCCTCATCAGGAGTTTTTCTGTCAAGGCTGGAATGGGGTCGTTGAGCATTATAGAAGCCGTCGATGGTGCGTCCGAGTGAAGCGCGGGCCTCCGGTAATCCCCCCTGTCATTAATGGGGTTCAAAAGTAGAATTTTCTCGGCAAAATGAACGAGGAGGTTCACAATGAAGACCAGTCGATTTAGCGAGACGCAAATATTGGGGATTTTGAAGCAGGCTGGGCATGAATGGCTCGATCAATATATCATCGAAACAATCGAGGAGGCGCAGCATCACGCAACGCAATGGCTTGTCTTATGCTGAGTATGGCTCCTGAGGTATAATGGAGCCACTACCCGCCACTCCATTAATGGCGGGTAGTGGCGGCGGTTGGATCGTAAATGGCAGGGTCGTGATGGACCGCTCCAGAGTTTGATCATCCGCCGTCTTCCCCAAGGGCCTGAACGGATACGCGTGTGACAAGTCACGCATGACAAGCATAGGACACGGAGAAGATGACTGATCATAACATTGGCGTGGACATTTCAAAATCCCATCTGGATGTGTTCCGACTGGAAGACAAGATGGCAAAACGGTTCG
>CAIJVU010000023.1 GCA_903824185.1 uncultured Hyphomicrobiales bacterium | reverse complement strand
AGCACATTAACCATTTTCGCGATGCAACATTATGAACCACATAGTGGTTCATTGTAAATTATATAAGCGTTTTCAATGGTTTAAATTTTTCAATTTTCTTGAAAAACACGCAATTTGCCTCTCGTCAGCGTTTGGAACTTAGGCTATCGTCTAAGAAATTCCATGCAGGGGAGATCATCCATGGTAGCGGCTGCCAAGGCAAAGACACAGGCTAAGGCCTCAGCAAATCGTTCAGCCCCCAAAAGTCTGACACGCAAGAGCAATGGACCACCCGCTCTCAATCGCGAGGAAGAATTTGCGGCATACCGCAACATGCTTTTGATCCGCCGCTTCGAAGAAAAAGCGGGCCAGATGTATGGCATGGGCCTGATCGGTGGCTTTTGCCATCTCTATATTGGTCAGGAGGCTGTGGTTGTGGGCATGAATATGGCCTCGACCCCTGATGATCAGGTGATTACCGGTTATCGTGATCACGGGCATATGCTGGTTTGCGGCATGGATCCCAAAGGCGTCATGGCAGAGCTGACCGGTCGTTCGGGTGGTCTGTCGAGAGGCAAGGGCGGCTCGATGCATATGTTCAGCATCGAAAAGAATTTTTATGGCGGCCATGGCATTGTGGGCGCACAGGTTTCTCTGGGAACGGGCCTTGCGTTTGCCAATCATTATCGCGGCGATAACCGCGTTTCCATGACCTATTTTGGCGATGGTGCGGCCAATCAGGGGCAGGTCTATGAATCCTTCAATATGGCTGAGCTCTGGAAGCTGCCGGTCATTTATGTGATTGAAAACAACCGCTACGCGATGGGTACGGCTGTCAGCCGTGCTTCGGCGCAAACAGATTTCTCTAAGCGCGGTGTCTCCTTTAACATTCCCGGCGAGCAAGTCGATGGGATGGATGTGCGCGCTGTGAAAGCTGCGGCTGAGCGGGCAATCCAGTGGTGCCGTGACGGCAAAGGCCCCTATATTCTGGAAATGCAGACCTATCGCTATCGCGGGCATTCAATGTCCGATCCTGCGAAATACCGGTCCAAAGACGAAGTGCAGAAAATGCGCGAGGAGCATGATCCGATCGAGCAGGTGCGTCGTCGTTTGATCGACGAATGGAAAGTAGCCGAGGACGAGTTGAAGGCTATCGACCAGCAGGTGCGTGAAATCGTCAATGAAGCGGCGGATTTTGCGACCACCAATCCGGAGCCTGATGCTTCCGAACTTTTCACCGATATCCTCCGCTAAACCCCTGTCATGAAGGCGCAAGAATGCGCCTGACAGATCAGCCTGACTGGAGTTTTTCCCATGTCGATCAATGTTCTGATGCCCGCTCTGTCTCCGACGATGGAAAAGGGCAATCTTGCCAAATGGCTTAAAAATGAAGGCGATGCTGTTAAGCCGGGCGATGTGATTGCCGAAATCGAAACCGATAAAGCCACCATGGAAGTGGAAGCGGTCGATGAGGGCATTCTTGCCAAAATCATCGTGCCTGCGGGTACACAGGATGTGCCGGTCAATGAATTGATCGCTATTATCGCTGCGGATGGCGAGGCGGTTTCAGCCCCGTCTGCCACACCTGTTGCCGCTGCACCTGCTGCACCGGTTGCAGCACCAGCGGTTGCCCCGGCCTCGGCACCTGTCCATGCTGTTTCCTCGCATGAAAGCTATGATGCCTCTGGTGAAATCCCTGCAGGCGCTGAAATGGTGACCATGACGATGCGCGAGGCTTTGCGTGACGCGATGGCCGAAGAAATGCGCAAAGACGGGAATGTCTTTGTAATGGGTGAAGAAGTCGCCGAATATCAAGGCGCTTACAAAATCACCCAAGGTCTTTTACAGGAATTTGGCCCGAAACGCGTGATTGATACGCCGATTACCGAGCATGGTTTTGCCGGTATCGCGGTGGGTGCAGCCTTGACGGGATTGCGTCCTGTTCTGGAATTCATGACGTTCAATTTTGCCATGCAGGCGATTGACCATATTATCAATTCCGCCGCCAAAACGCTCTATATGTCGGGTGGTCAAATGGGGTGCCCGATTGTGTTTCGTGGTCCCAATGGTGCGGCTGCACGCGTGGGTGCCCAGCACTCCCAGGATTATTCGGCTTGGTATTCTAACGTGCCCGGTCTTTTGGTGATTGCCCCCTCCAATGCTTGCGATGCCAAGGGTTTGTTGAAAGCGGCGATCCGCAATCCCAATCCGGTCGTGTTCTTGGAAAATGAAATTTTGTACGGCCAAAGCGCTAGCGTGCCCAAAGGGGATGATTTTGTTCTCCCGATTGGTAAAGCGCGGATTGCACGGCCTGGCAAAGATGTGACTATCGTGTCATTTGCCATCGGTATGACCTATGCGCTGAAAGCGGCTGAGGAATTGGCGGGTCTTGGGATTGATGCGGAAGTGATTGATCTGCGCACCATCCGCCCCATGGATGTTGATACGATCATTGCGTCAGTCCGCAAAACCGGTCGCTGCATTACCGTTGAAGAGGGCTGGCCGCAATCGGGTATTGGTTCGGAAATTTCGGCTCAGGTCATGGAAAAGGCTTTTGATTTCCTCGATGCACCTGTGATCCGTATCACCGGCAAAGATGTGCCGATGCCCTATGCCGCCAATCTTGAAAAATTGGCATTGCCCAATGTTGCCGAGG
This sequence comes from uncultured Hyphomicrobiales bacterium, assembly GCA_903824185.1. Classification (GTDB taxonomy): domain Bacteria; phylum Pseudomonadota; class Alphaproteobacteria; order Rhizobiales; family Beijerinckiaceae; genus CAIYZJ01. The sequence continues at coordinate 37,513 of CAIJVU010000023.1, read as the reverse complement.
TGGTTGCCGCCGCCCGTGCTGTCACCTATCGCTAAGGAGCGCATGTCATGGCTGTCAATATTTTGATGCCCGCTTTGTCTCCCACGATGGAAAAGGGCAATCTCGCAAAATGGCTCAAGAAAGAGGGCGATACCGTCAAATCCGGTGATGTCCTTGCCGAAATCGAAACAGACAAGGCGACGATGGAAGTCGAAGCCGTTGATGAAGGTATTTTGGCTAAAATCATCGTGCCTGCGGGCACCAATGATGTGATGGTGAACGAGGTGATCGCGATCATTGCCGCTGAGGGTGAAAATGTGTCGGCGCCTGCCGCCGCAACCAAAGCACCTGCTGCGCCAGCCGCAACACCTGCTGTCACACCGGCTGCTTCTGCTGCGGCACCTGTTCCAGTCACAGCTGCGGTTCCTGCATCAGCTCCGCGGAATGATGCGCGCGTTTTTGCGTCTCCGCTCGCCAAGCGTCTTGCCAAAGAGGCGGGACTTGATTTGTCGGGTCTGACGGGGTCAGGTCCGCATGGTCGTGTTGTCGAGCGCGATGTGCGTCAGGCAATCGCGGGTGGCGTTGCCCCCAAAGCGTCCGCGTCCTCATCATCTGCGCCGCAGACCGCTGCCGTGTCTCAAGCCACTGCCATGGCAACAGGCCCGTCCGATGCCGCAACGAAAGCGATGTTTGCAGCGGGCAGTTATGACGAGATCCCGCATGATGGCATGCGCAAGACGATTGCGCGTCGTTTGACGGAAGCCCGCCAAACCATTCCTCAATTCTATCTGACGGTGGATTGTGAAATTGATGCTCTGCTGAAATTGCGCGAGCAGGTCAATGCGGCCTCGCCCAAAGATAAAGAGGGCAAGCCTTTATGGAAAGTGTCCGTCAATGACATGGTCATCAAAGCTTTGGCCTGCGCTTTGATGCGCGTCCCTGATGCCAATGTGACCTGGACTGAAGGCGCCATGCTCAAGCATCACCATGCCGATGTCGGCGTGGCTGTGGCTTTGCCCGGCAATGGTTTGATTACACCGATTTTGCGCAAGGCCGAAACCATGCCGCTGTCGGCCATTGCCTTGGGTATGAAAGATTTTGCGGCGCGTGCCAAATCACGCAAATTGAAACCCGAAGAATATCAGGGTGGCACAACGGCTGTGTCCAATCTCGGCATGTTCGGGATCAAGGATTTCACGGCTGTGATCAATCCGCCGCATGCGACGATTTTGGCGGTCGGCGGCGGCGAGCAACGCCCTGTTGTCAAAAACGGGGCTTTGGCGATTGCCACAGTCATGAGCATCACCTTGTCGTGTGATCATCGTGCCGTGGATGGGGCCTTGGGCGCGCAGTTGATTTCGGAGATCAAAACGATCATCGAACATCCCATGAGCATGCTGGTTTAAGGAGCGCTTGAGATGGCTGAAACGCTTTATGACGTCTTGATCATTGGTGGCGGCCCGGGGGGCTATGTGACAGCCATTCGTTCGGCGCAGCTGGGTTTCAAAACAGCTTTGGTTGAACGCGAACATCTGGGCGGCATTTGTCTCAATTGGGGTTGTATCCCGACCAAGGCTTTGTTGCGTTCGGCTGAAATTTATCATTATGCGACCCATGCGCAAAATTATGGTCTGAAGCTCAATGGCTCCATGGATGTCGATATGTCCGATGTGGTCAAGCGCTCGCGTGGTGTGTCAGCCCAACTCAATGGCGGTGTGGCCTATCTGCTCAAGAAGAACAAAGTGGATGTGATTTGGGGTGAAGCCAAAATCACAAAAGTGGGTGAGGTTGTTGTAGGCTCTGCCACCAAGGCCGCGGTTGAACCACAAAACCCCATTCCCAAAGGTATTCTTGGACAAGGGACATACAAGGCCAAAAACATTATTGTGGCCACAGGCGCGCGTCCGCGGGCTTTGCCAGGCATTGAGCCGGATAAAAATCTGATCTGGACTTATTTCGAGGCCATGGTTCCCAAGACCATGCCCAAGTCCCTCATCGTGATGGGATCGGGTGCCATCGGGATTGAATTTGCCTCATTCTATCGCACCTTTGGGGCGGATGTGACGGTTGTTGAAGTCATGCCGCAAATTCTGCCTGTTGAAGACGCCGAGATTGCAGCGCTGGCGCGCAAAAGCTTTGAAAAGCAGGGCATGAAAATCATGACCTGCGCAAAAGTCCTGAGTGTGAAAAAGGGGACCAATTCCGTCACCGCCAGCATTCAAGATGAAAAAGGCGCAACCATTGAATTGACCGCCGAGCGTTTGATTTCTGCCGTAGGTGTTGTCGGCAATATTGAAAATCTTGGTCTGGAAGCCTTGGGCGTGAAAACCGATCGCGGTTGTGTGGTGACCGATGGTTTGGGCCGCACCAATGTTGCAGGCATATATGCCATTGGGGACGTGGCAGGACCGCCCATGCTGGCGCACAAAGCCGAACATGAAGGCGTGTTATGCGTTGAAGGGATCAAAGGCTTGCATGTACATGCCATGGATAAATTGAAGATCCCGGGTTGCACCTATTGTCATCCGCAAGTCGCCTCTGTTGGTTTGACGGAAGCAAAAGCCAAAGAGGCCGGACATCAAATCAAAGTGGGTCGTTTCCCATTCATGGGCAATGGCAAGGCCATCGCTCTTGGTGAGCCGGATGGTTTGATCAAGACCGTGTTTGATGCGAAATCCGGAAAACTGCTGGGTGCGCATATGATCGGCGCCGAAGTCACAGAGCTTATTCAGGGGTATGTTGTCGCTATGACATTGGAGACCACCGAAGAAGATCTGATGCATACGGTGTTCCCGCATCCGACCCTCTCCGAAATGATGCATGAATCAGTGCTTGACGCCTATGGTCGGGTGATCCACACCTGATCTATGCAACAGGCATAGGCGATGCGCTCATGACAACGGTTCTCGATACGCTGAAAAACGATCCTCGCGGAAAGGGGCTCGCTGCCAAATCAGGGCAGGGGGCGCGTCATCCCGAGAAAGCGCATCGCGCTGATCAGCCGCAGCTCAAAAAGCCGGATTGGATACGGGTGAAAGCACCCGGCTCGGCGCTTTGGAACAAGACCCAATCCATCGTCAAAGAAAACCGCCTTGTCACGGTCTGCGAAGAAGCGAGCTGCCCCAATATTGGTGAATGCTGGGAAAAAAACCACGCCACCTTCATGATCATGGGAGAGGTTTGCACGCGGGCTTGCTCATTTTGCAATGTGCGGACCGGCCTGCCGGATGCGCTGGATCGCAGTGAGCCGCAGCATGTCGCAGATGCTGTTTTCAAACTCGGTCTTGAGCATGTCGTGATTACTTCGGTGGATCGTGACGATCTCGCCGATGGTGGCGCGCAGCATTTTGCCGAGACGATTTTGGCTATTCGCGAAAAATCTCCGCAAACTTCTATTGAGGTTTTGACACCCGATTTTTTACGCAAAGATGGTGCGTTGGAAATTGTGGTGAAGGCACGGCCCGATGTGTTCAATCACAATCTGGAAACGGTTGCATCGAACTATCTGACTGTGCGACCAGGCGCGCGGTATTTCCATTCCATTCGCTTGTTGCAGCGGGTGAAAGAAATGGACCCGACCATTTTCACCAAATCGGGCATCATGGTTGGGTTGGGCGAGACACGGAACGAGGTCTTGCAATTGATGGATGATTTGCGTTCAGCCGATGTTGATTTTTTGACGATTGGTCAATATTTGCAGCCCACAAAAAAACATCATCAGGTGATGGAATATATTACGCCGGATGATTTCAAAGGCTATGAAACCGTGGCCTATACCAAAGGCTTTTTACTCGTTTCGGCAACACCTTTGACGCGCTCCTCTCATCATGCCGGTGAAGATTTTGCGCGTTTGAAAGCGGCGCGTTTAGCGCAATCCGCGTAATCCGCCATGCCCCGGTTTCAATCAAGCCGTGATGTCCCTTTTACGCCGCAACAGATGTTTGATCTCGTGGCCGATGTGCAGGCCTATCCGCAATTCTTGCCCCTATGCGAGGATTTGCGTATTCGCCGCAAAGTGACATCACCGGAAGGTCTTGAGGTTTTGGTCGCCGATATGAGCGTCGGTTATAAAGCCGTTCATGAGACCTTCACATCACGCGTGACACTTGATCCCCAAAACCAGCAGATTTTTGTCACCTATCTCGAAGGGCCATTCAGCCATCTTGATAATCGTTGGCAGTTTTTGCCTGATGGCAAGGGGTGCAAAGTGGTCTTTTATATTGATTACGAATTTCGCAACCGCATGCTCGGCGTTTTGATGGGCGCTATGTTTGATAAAGCGTTTCGTAAATTCTCTGAAGCTTTTGAGGCCCGCGCAGCGCTGATTTATCCATCAAGCGTTTGATGCCTGTGCAGCCTCTTGCAGCAAATCAAGGGCTTTCTTTACAGCAGCCAGCCGGATGTCAGTTCGCGTTGCCTGCGTGAACAAACACCTGACATGTACCGTTGGTTTGTTCTTTGCAGCCAAGGCCAGATGCACAAGTCCCACCGGTTTTTCCGCTGATCCGCCACCGGGTCCGGCGATGCCTGTCAAGGCGATGCAGAGATCAGCCTCAGAATGGGTCAAGCCGCCTTCTGCCATGGCGCGGGCCACAGGTTCGCTGACAGCTCCATGGTTGGCAATCAATGGGTCGGGTACGCCCACCAATTCATGTTTGGCTGCATTTGAATAGGTGATGAAACCGCGATCAACCACATCCGATGATCCTGCGATTTCAGTGAGCAAAGCGGCAACAAGTCCGCCGGTGCAACTTTCAACCGTTGCAATTTTCAATTGCTTCGCGCGGCAGGTTGCCAATACATATTCGGCTTGGTGGATGAGTGACGGGTCAAACATGGTGATCCTCTTTTTCAGGCATCCGCACCGTGACCACAACAGAGGCCGCAAGGCCTTCTTTGCGGCCCGTAAAGCCCATGCTTTCACTTGTTGTGGCTTTTAACCCAATTCGCTGTTCTGGCAGTTGCAGTAAATGCGAAAGGGTCTCAATCATCGTTTTGCGATGGGGGCCGATCTTAGGTGCTTCTGCAACAAGCGTGACATCGGCATGCAGTAATTGCCCACCGCGTTGATGCAAGCGATCCAGTGCAAATTTTACAAAATGATCGGATGAGGCTCCGCGCCATTGCGGATCTGAGGGCGGGAAATGCTGGCCGATATCCCCGTCACCCATCACGCCGAACAGGGCGTCACACAGTGCATGCAAAATGACATCACCGTCTGAATGGGCCCGTATTCCTTTTTCATAAGGGATTTTGACGCCTGCCAGTGTGACATGGTCGCCTTTATCAAAAGCATGCACGTCATAACCAAATCCGGTCACTGTGATCATGGAAGAGGCCATTTCAAGCTGTGCGCGGATGAAGTCGTCATCCGTTGTTAATTTGATATTGCGTGCCTCGCCTTCAAAGACATAGACCGCACGTCCCATGTGCTCAACCACCATGGCGTCATCGGTAAGGCCATCCTTTGTCTGGGCGTGTTGGTGGGCCTCAAACAGCAAAGCGAATTTAAAAATTTGCGGTGTTTGTACGGCCACCAGTGTTGACCGGTCCGGCGTTGCCATGACTTTGTTGTGCGCATCAATCTGTTTGAGCGTATCGATGACGGCAATAGCCGGAATGCAGGCGTCATGAAGCGTCATCGCCTCAAGCCCGCGCTTGATTAGGGCATCTGATACAAAGGGACGGGCCGCATCATGCACCAACACAATCTCTGGTCTTTCCGTCTCTGGTTTTGCGAGTGCTTTTAAACCTGCAAACACGGATTGTTGGCGGGTTTCCCCTCCGGATACAGGGGGCCGGATTTTTTGTTTGAATTGTGTCGGCAGGCGATCAACGGCGTTTTGGTAAAGCGCGTGATCATCGGGATGAATGACACAGATCACCTGATCAATTTTGGCATGGGCACAGAGGGCACGCAGGCTTCTGGTTAAAACCGGCTCATTGTGCAAAAGCCGATATTGCTTGGGTATTCCCCCTCCGGCGCGATGACCGCGGCCCGCGGCAACCACGATGGCCGCATGAAGATGTGCTAGACCCTGTCCCATCACCCACATTTGGCCTGCCTTTTTGAGGAGGTCAAGACACAATATCCGCCTCCGGCCTTTGGATTAGACTTACCCCCACTGGCAAATTCCGTTAGAGAGAGGGACATGGTTTGAACGGATTTTTGATGGCAGCGATCTATCCCCCTCTGAAGCTCGGCCCCTTGCAGCTGGATGGCTGCGTGGCTTTGGCGCCCATGTCTGGCGTGACCGATGTCGTGATGCGCAAAATTGCACGGCGTTTCGGGGCCAGCATGGTTGTGTCGGAAATGGTGGCGTCCCATCAGCTTGTTTATGGCGATGCCGAGGCCCAATTGCGTGCCGAAGGGTCCGGTATCGATCCTCATATTGTCCAGCTGGCGGGATGTCAGCCGCATTGGATGGCGGAAGCGGCGCGGCTGTCTGAAGCCTCCGGCGCCTCGGTGATTGATATTAATATGGGCTGCCCCGCCAAGAAAGTGATTGGCGGCGAAGCGGGGTCGGCTTTGATGCGTGATCTGGATCATGCCACGCAATTGATCCAAGCCGTGCTGGATGCCGTCTCCATCCCTGTAACGGTGAAAATGCGTCTGGGTTGGGATGATCACAATCGCAATGCGCCGGAACTGGCTCAAAGAGCTGAACAAGCCGGCGTTGCGGCTGTGACGGTCCATGGACGCACCCGTAATCAATTTTACAAAGGCAAGGCCGATTGGGCGGCCATTCGTGCTGTCACAGACGCCGTTTCCATTCCGGTGATCGTCAATGGAGATTGCCTTTCCTTGTCCGATGCGCGGGACATGCTTTCGCAGTCAGGCGGACAGGGAGTCATGATCGGGCGCGCCGCCACAGGTCAGCCTTGGCTTGCAGGCTTTATCGCGCAAGGTCTGGCGGGGTCTGATCACCCGCGCTTTCCCTCTGTTGAGGAACGAAAAGAAGCCGCCCTTGAACATTATGAGGGGTTATTGTCGCTTTATGGCCACAAAATGGGGATCCGCCATGCCAGAAAGCACTTGGCTGGCTATGCGGAACATCATGCCAATCCCCTTCATTTTAGCGATGAAGAGCGGTTACGCCTTCTTACAAGTCTTGACCCCGCCGAAGTCCGTCATTTGCTGATTGCGCTGTTTGAAACCTCTGCAGAGAAAGTTGCAGCATGAGTGTTGATACATTTCATAATCCCAAGCTGGCGGATACGCTGATTGGCCTGTTGCCCTATCCCATTTTGGTGATCGGGGCCGATGATTTGATTATTGAGGCCAATCTGGCTGCCGAAACCTTTTTCCATACCAGTACGGCCATGATGCGCCGGATGAATTTTCGGCAAATCCTGCCTTTCGGTTCACCGGTGATTGGTTTGATCGAGGAGACCCGCAACACCGGCGGTACTTTTAACGAGTATCGTGTCGATCTGGGCACCCCGCGCAATGGGCTGGATCGGATTGTGGATGTTTTTGTGGCACCCGCCGGAGATGGTCAAAAAGAAGTCGCGCTTGTGCTTCAAGAAAGAACAATTGCTGAAAAAATAGGCAGGCAAATGACCCATCGTGGGACGGCCCGCTCAATTTCTGCGCTGGGTTCGATGCTGGCCCATGAAATAAAAAACCCTTTGTCCGGCATTCGCGGGGCAGCCCAATTGCTCGAATTGAATGCCTCTGATGAAGACCGGCAGCTGACACAGCTCATTTGTGATGAAACGGATCGAATTGTCACGCTTGTTGACCGTTTTGAGGATTTTGCGGATGGAAAACCGCTGCAGCAAGAGGCGTTGAACATTCATTCCGTGCTGGAACATGTCAAAAAAATCGCCCAATCGGGTTTTGCCCGCCATATCCGCTTTATCGAAAATTATGACCCCTCTTTGCCACCGATGATCGGGAACAGGGATCAACTCATTCAAGTTTTCCTGAATTTGGTGAAAAATGCGGCAGAAGCCATCGGCCCCGATACAATCGACGGGACGATTGAACTCATTTCGGCTTTCAGGCCCGGGGTTCGGATGAGCGTCAACGGCCAGCCCGGTCGTGTGGCTTTGCCGCTTGAAATCAGTATCAGGGATAATGGTCCCGGGATCCCCGCGGATCTGGAGCGTCACCTGTTCGAACCCTTCTTCTCCACCAAAAATTCCGGAAGTGGCCTCGGTCTTGCATTGGTTGCTAAGATCATCGGAGATCATGGTGGCGTGATTGAATGTGAGACAATGCCAAGGCGAACCACATTTCGCACATTGATGCCCATGCATGCCGCGCGTGATGGCCGAATGGCTGAATTGGAGAATTAAACAATGCCGCAAGGCACTATTCTTGTTGCTGATGATGATGCTGCCATCCGTACTGTCTTGAGTCAGGCTCTGGGACGGGCTGGCTTCGAGGTCAAGACAACGGGGCAGGCGGCAACACTCTATCGCTGGGCGGCGGCAGGTGAGGGTGACTTGATCATCACTGATGTCGTGATGCCGGATGAAAGCGGCTTTGATCTGGTTCCCCGCATTAAAAAAGTGCGCCCCGATGTGCCCGTGATTGTCATGAGCGCGCAAAATACCTTTATGACAGCAATCCGCGCCAGCGAGCGCGGCGCTTATGAATATCTCCCCAAACCTTTTGATTTAAAAGAATTAATCGGGATTGTAGGTCGCGCAATGAGCCGTCCGAAGCCCAATCCCTCGCAGATGGAAAGCGACCAGCCCGAGGATATTCCGCTGGTTGGCCGGTCGCCTGCGATGCAGGAGCTTTATCGGGCTCTGGCTCGCCTCATGCAAACGGATCTGACTGTGATGATCATGGGGGAGTCCGGCACAGGGAAAGAGCTGGTTGCCCGCGCTTTGCATGATTACGGCAAGCGGCGAAAGGGGCCGTTTGTACCGGTGAATATGGCGGCCATTCCGCGGGATTTGATTGAAAGCGAGCTGTTCGGGCATGAAAAGGGCTCCTTTACCGGCGCCTTGCAAAGAACATCTGGCCGGTTCGAACAGGCCGAGGGCGGCACCCTGTTCCTCGATGAAATCGGCGATATGCCGATGGATGCGCAGACCCGTTTGCTTCGTGTCTTGCAGCAAGGGGAATATACAACGGTTGGCGGACGCACCCCGATCAAAACCAATGTCCGGATTGTGGCCGCAACCCATAAAGATTTGCGTGGCGCTATTAGGCAAGGTTTGTTTCGCGAGGATTTGTTCTTTCGTCTCAACGTCGTACCGCTTCGTCTTCCACCATTACGTGAGCGGTCTGAGGACATTCCTGATCTCGTCAGACATTTCTTTGCTCTGGCAGAGAAAGAGGGTTTGCCGCGTAAACAGATCGACATGGCGGCATTGGATCGCCTCAAACGGCATGCATGGCCCGGCAATATCCGTGAATTGGAAAATCTGGTTCGGCGTTTGGCGGCCCTTTATCCGCAAGAAACAATTGTTGAATCCTTGATTGAAGCGGAATTAATCGAGGCAGAAGCCCCGATTGTCGATTATTCGCCTGATGTGACCCGTGCCCAGCCCGAAAGCCTTTCGGAATCCATTGAGCGGCATCTGGAAGCCTATTTTGCCCAGTTTGGCAGTGATATCCCGCCCCCCGGTCTCTATCATCGCATCTTGCGGGAATTGGAGGCGCCTTTGATCAGTGTGTCGTTGAATGCGACCCGCGGAAACCAAATCAAAGCGGCGGAAATGCTTGGGTTGAACCGCAACACATTGCGCAAGAAAATCCGGGATCTTGAGTTGCCTGTCGTTAAAACATTGCGTTGACTCTTCTCATCTTTTTGACCTTTTTCTCTCGATCAGACGGAAGAAGATAAGCTGCTTGCCTCTCATGGAGGTAAGGGCGTTGCGTTGAAAAGCCCTTCCCCAAAACCCTCTGTTGCTCTATTGCAACAGTATGGACAGTCAAAACCCCATAACCACAGCTGAAAAGACGACACCTGCGATTTTCGCCGCGTCTTCCGAACGCAGTACTGAAAAATCGCGCTGGTGGTTTATCTCGGTGGTTACCACCGTGTGTTTGGCGCTTCTGTCCGCTCTCGCAACCTTTGTGGTACTGGCCGGTATCATCCCGATTGTGGTGACGCGCGAGATTGTGAACAGTCTCTTTATCACCAATGGCGTCTTGATCTTCATCCTCGTGTTTTTTGTTTTCGGCGAGGGATTGCGGCTGGTGCGCGCCCGTCGTTCGGGGCAGGCTGCAGCGGGTTTGCATGCGCGGATCGTCGGTCTTTTTGTGTTCACTGCTGGTTTGCCAGCCGTACTTGTGGCAGTGATGGGCTGGTTGACGCTTGAGCGTGGGATTGATTTGTCATTCGGTCGTTATGTGCAGGAATTGCTGACCACCTCTGTCGAGGTCGCCCGTTCCTTCCGCGAATTGCAATGCCGCGCCTTGGGTCGTGAAATCAATCTCATGGGGTCCGACTTGGCGCGGATCAGACCGGCATTTGAGCAAAATCGCGTTTTCTTTCATGAATTCATGCGCTCACGCGCAGCCTTTTTGGGCTTTCCCATTTCCATTCTGATTACCGATGACGGCACGATCCTTGAGAAGATTGAATTGCAGGCCACAGACGGTTTTTCCATGCCGACAATGGAGGATATGAAGGCAGCGGATGATTTGGAGGCGTGGTGCCTGATCCCCAAAGATAACAATATCTTCCGGGCCATTTTGAAAGTGCCGTCTTTCAAAAACACCTATCTTGTCGTGGCGCGCGGGGTCGATCAGCTGGCTCTTGATTTCCCCCGACAGGCAGAGGCCGCAGCGGATTATTATGATGCTCTGACAAAGCGCAAACTCGAAGTGCAGGTTGCCTTTGCCAGCATGTATGCCGTTGTCTCGATCATTTTGTTATTGTCGGCTGCCTTGGTGGGGTTGAACTTTGCCAATCGTCTCGTCACGCCCATTCGTCGTTTGATCGATGCCACGGATGAGGTCGCGTCGGGTAATTATGATGTGGCAGTGGATGTCTCCTTGCGGGAAGGGGATCTCGGCCATCTTGGAGAAACCTTCAACAAAATGACGTCTGAGTTGCGGTTGCAGCATCAGAATTTGATCATTGCCAATCGGCAGATTGATGAACGCCGCCGCTTCACAGAAGCCGTTTTGGGCGGTGTGCCCGCAGGCGTGATCGGCTTAAGCCCGACAGGAATTATCAACGTCGTCAATCCCGAAGCCGCCCGATTGCTCGATAGTGATGCCTCAGCACTTTTGGGCCAGAGCTTGTCTGAAATAGCCCCTGAATTGCAGGACTTATATCAAGAAGCGACTTTGTCCCGGTCGGGTGACGTGCAGGGGCAGATTTCGTGGCATCGCCAGAAAAATGAACGTATTTTGAGTGTGCGCATTACGTCAGAAGATATGGCCGAGGGACAAAGTTCGGTCGTCACCCTTGATGATATTTCGGATCTGATTGCGGCCCAGCGCTCTTCTGCTTGGGCCGATGTGGCGCGTCGTATTGCCCATGAGATCAAAAATCCGCTGACCCCGATTCAGCTTTCGGCGGAGCGGATCCGTCGTAAATATGGCAAGGTCATTACAACCGATCGGGATGTGTTTGACCAATGCACGGACACGATTATCCGTCAGGTGGATGACATCAAGCGCATGGTGGATGAATTCTCGTCATTTGCCCGCATGCCGAAACCGTTGCCTGAAAGCGAAGACTTGTCCGGCACCATTCGACAGGTTTTGTTTTTGATGCGGATTGGTAATCCCGATATTCAGATTACCGAGAATTTGCCAAGCCATCCCGTTACAGCGCTTTATGATCGTCGGCTGGTCTCGCAAGCGCTGACCAATATTGTCAAAAATGCCACAGAGGCCATTGCGACCTATCGATCAGACTCTGCCGAGCCGGGCTACAAGCCCGCCATACAAGTGGCCCTGCAAGTGGATGAAACCCAAATCACCATTGATGTGATTGATAATGGCAAGGGCTTTCCCAAGGAAGCCCGCGCCCGTTTGCTGGAACCTTATATGACAACGCGCAATGGGGGCACGGGTTTGGGGCTCGCCATTGTCGGAAAAATTCTGGAAGAGCATGGGGGAGGGATCGACTTGCTCGATCGTTCAGATGGCGAACGGGGCGCTTGCGTCAGGCTTTGGCTTCCCATTCCGCAAGCTGAAGAGACCCCATCTTCTGATGCAGCCAAGAACGGAGGAACTCCCGCATGAGTGCCGATATTCTCATTATCGATGACGAGGCCGATATTCGCGATCTTGTCGCCGGCATTCTGGAAGATGAAGGCCACCAAGCCCGCACGGCCGCCAATGCCGATGCGGCTTTGCAAGAAATTGCCACACGACGGCCCTCTCTGGTTTTTCTGGATATCTGGATCCAAGGCTCGCGCTTGGATGGGTTACAATTGCTCGATGTGATCAAAGAGCAACATGCCGATTTACCTGTGGTGATGATTTCAGGCCATGGCAATATCGAAACCGCCGTATCCGCGATCAAGCGCGGGGCCTATGATTTTATTGAAAAACCGTTCAAGGCCGACCGGCTTTTATTGGTGGCAGAACGAGCCATCGAGACCTCCAAATTACGGCGTGAAGTCCGCGAATTAAAAACACGCAATACGCAGACCGGCGAGCTGATCGGGCATTGTGCCGCGACCAATCAATTGCGCCAGATGATCGAAAAAGTGGCGGCGACCAATGCCCGTGTGTTGATTGCGGGCCCTCCGGGTTCTGGCAAAGAATGGGTTGCGCGCCAAATTCATGCGCAGTCAACCCGATCCGGTTCGCCCTTTGTGGTGATCAATGCCGCGACCATGAATCCTGATACAGTGGAAGCCGCTTTGTTCGGGATCGAAGACAAAGACGGTCGGATCAACAAGATCGGCGCGCTTGAAGAAGCCCATAATGGAACGCTTTATCTTGACGAAATTTGTGACATGCCGCTGGCCACCCAATCCAAGATCCTCAGGGTTTTGGTGGAGCAAACATTCAATCGGGTTGGCGGTAGCATCAAGGTGCAGGTAGATGTGAGGATCATCTCCTCCACCGCCCGTGATATGGGGCATGAAATTGAAGAAGGGCGTTTGCGCGAGGATTTGCTGCATCGTTTGAATGTTTTTCCGTTGCGGGTTCCCTCGCTGGCTGAACGGCGTGAAGATGTTCCGGCGCTGATCTCGCAATTTATTACCCAGCTTGGTGAGCGGGATGGTTTGCCCCCGCGCATCATCACCAATGACGCCATGGCCGTCCTGCAATCGTATGATTGGCCGGGGAATATGCGGCAATTGCGCAATACCGTTGAGCGGTTGATGATTTTGAATACGGGCACCGAGAATGACGAAATCACGGCAGATTTGCTGCCGCCCGATGTCGGGGCCATGTTGCCGAGCTTGCCCAGCGGTGATGGCGGCGAAAAACTGATTGCTTTACCACTTCGTGAAGCCCGTGAATTATTTGAACGGGAATATTTGATTGCCCAATTGGGACGATTTGGCGGAAATATATCCCGTACAGCCGAATTTGTCGGCATGGAGCGCTCGGCTTTGCATAGAAAACTCAAAAGTCTGGGGGTCGATTGATGAATCATGCCTCTTATTTATGCAATCGATGCTTTCGCAGCACTTGCCATATCACTTTCAAAAAGTGAGACTATACTCTGTGGCGTTAAAACTGATCTGGTTGCAATCATAGCGCATAGACGCTTCTGAAGACTGTGATCTTCAGCAAAAAATGAGGTGTTAAGATGGCCGGTGAACGGGCGCAGAACTTACAAGATACTTTCCTGAACTATGTTCGGAAGCATAAAATTCCTTTAACGATTTTTCTGGTGAACGGTGTGAAACTGCAAGGGGTTGTCACCTGGTTTGATAATTTCTGTGTTTTATTGCGCCGTGACGGGCATTCGCAGCTTGTTTACAAGCATGCGATTTCCACGATCATGCCCGGTGCGCCAATGGCCCTTTTTGAGCCCGGTGAAGATGCATCTGCATCATAAGGCTTATAAATCCCTGTGACAGATCACAAAAAAGCACCAAACAGGATCCGGGGTGTGTCTTCGGATCCTCAACGGTCAGCCGATCCTGAAAAAGTCATTGCATCGGGTACGCGGACTTTGGTCGTGGGCCCCTATCTGACGCGTATCAGACCGCGTCCGGGAGAAGACATCAGGATCAATAGCCGCCATCCCGAATTGCGTCTTGACGAAGCCGTGGGGCTTGCGGCTGCGATTGATTTGCATGTCGCACAATCCATTTTGGTGATGATCGACAAGCCGACCCCCGCAACCTTTCTGGGGTCCGGCAAGGTCGAGATGCTCGCCCAAGACATTGAAGACGCTGAGATTGATCTGGTGATCATGGATACCGCTTTGTCACCGGTCCAGCAGCGTAATCTGGAGCGGGCATTCAAGGCCAAAGTCATTGACCGCACGGGATTGATTCTGGAAATTTTCGGCCGACGGGCCCGCACCAAAGAGGGGCGTTTGCAGGTTGAATTGGCTCATTTGGCCTATCAGAAGAGCCGACTTGTACGCTCTTGGACCCATTTGGAGCGGCAAAGGGGCGGTTTCGGCTTTCTCGGTGGGCCCGGCGAAACCCAAATCGAGGCTGACCGGCGGATCATTCAGGACCGCATGTATCGCCTGGAGCAAGATCTCGATAGCGTCAAACGGACGCGGGGGCTGCACAGGGCAGGGCGTGCACGCACTCCATATCCGATTGTGGCTTTGGTAGGCTATACCAATGCCGGTAAATCCAGTCTGTTTAACAGGCTAACCCAAGCCGATGTGATGGCTGAAGATTTGTTGTTTGCGACCCTTGATCCGACGGCCCGCGTGGTCAAATTGCCGCACGGTGCTCCCATGATTTTATCGGACACTGTGGGCTTTATTTCTGATTTGCCGACCCAATTGGTCGCAGCTTTTCGGGCAACGCTGGAAGATGTGATCGAGGCTGATTTGGTCTTGCATATTCGTGATATGGCGCATTCCGATACAGAGGCGCAGAGCGAAGACGTGAATGCGATTATGCGGGATTTGGGCATCGATCCTGATCAGCATGACCGTTTGATCGAAGTATGGAACAAAATCGATCAGCTTGGCACGGATGAAAAAACAAATCTTGCGAATATAGCGCTGGGGCGCGATCACGAGAACACCCCCCATCTCACCTCTGCTTTGACAGGAGAGGGGATTGAACAATTGCTTCAAACAATTGAGTTAAAGCTATCTATTAAAAAAGAAATTTACGAATTGTTAGTTCCGCCTGATGCGGGGGATTTGCTTGCATGGCTCTATCGTGAAGGAGAAGTTCTCGCGCGGTTAGAACAAGAAGACGGTTCTTTGCAGATCCAATTACGATTACCGCATGAAAAGGCGGCGCATCTTTCTAGACGGGCACCGCAGGCTCGCAAACTATCCTAAATTTTTATATTTAAAACAAAGCTATGTAATTTTTTCTTGATGTTTTGCTTCAACCCATAGAGCTTCCATTTCGTCCAAATGGGCGTCTTCCAATCTACACTGCCGCGCTTTCAATGTCTTTTCGATGTGGCCAAAGCGCCTGCGGAATTTATCATTGCAGGCTTGAAGGGCTTGTTCGGGGTCTGTGTCCAATTTTCGGGCTAGGTTGGCGACCACAAATAACAAATCCCCAACTTCTTCTTGGGCGGACACGCGATCCTTTTGATCAATGGCCTGTTTGAGTTCGTCAATTTCTTCAGTCAATTTATCAAAGACGTGCGAAATGTCGCTCCAGTCAAATCCAACACTTGCCGCTTGTTTTTGTAATTTCAGCGCTTGCGTTAATGCGGGCAGGGTGACGGGAACATGATCGAGTAATCCTTGTTGCGGATTATCCAGGCCTTTTTGAGCCAATTGGGCCGCTTTGTCTGCTTTTTCCTGTGCTTTTATCTTGTTCCAAAGCGCTTTGATGGCGTCGGGTGACAGGTTTCGGGCATCACCAAACACATGCGGGTGGCGTCTGATCAGCTTGCGGGTAATGGCCTCACATATATCGGGGAAGGAAAAATGGCCTAATTCTTCCGCTATGCGGGCGTGGAAAACGACCTGAAGTAAAAGATCACCTAACTCATCACAAAGATCTGACATGTCATATCTTTTGATAGCGTCCGTAACCTCGTAAGCCTCTTCGATTGTATAAGGGGCAATGGTTTCGAAAGTCTGCTCAAGATCCCATGCGCAGCCAGTGCCTTTGGTGCGCAAAGCCGCCATGATGGCAATCAGACCTTCAATCGATCGGGAGGGTTGCATCGAAACCTCATGGTTTTTTAATGAATTGGACACGCCGAGTGTTTTGCCAGTCTATGATTTTACTCGGTGAATTGATAGGCAGGTCTTGCGGCTTTGGATTTAAGACCCAATCTATTATTCGTATAATACATATTATGGAACTAAAAAGAAAATATGAAATATGCTTGTTTTAAAGCACGTCGCTTCTGAAGTTGGATTCATTATAATAAAATATATCGTTTATTATCAGTATATTGTATTTATATTTTAATGTATAAAGTTATCTTCACACTTCGTTTGGGCTCTTGGTTTTAAATGTGTCCTTGCTCTACGCGCTGCTGATTGCCAGCATCGGCCTCATCGGTTGTCGTGTATGAAGCCTTTGATCTGTTTCCAGTCTGTTCACCATCCCCCGCCAACTGTGCTATCTACAGGTCTTCCGAATCACTGTTTTTGAGAATTGCTCCGCATGTCCGGTAAATTGGATTTATTTGATGATGGCTCTGGGTCTGGTCGTTCGCGCGCTGCCGCTGCAAAGACCGCTGCGCATGAGCCGAAAGCCAAAGCATCGAGCAAATCACCTGTTGGTGGAACGCCTGGTGAAGCTGGTTACACCGCCTCTGCTATTGAAGTGCTTGAGGGGCTTGAGCCCGTCCGCCGCCGCCCCGGCATGTATATCGGCGGTACGGATGAAAAAGCACTGCATCATTTGTTCGCCGAAGTGATTGATAATGCGATGGATGAGGCCGTTGCAGGCCATGCCAGTGTCATTACGGTTGAGCTGGAAGATGGCGGGTTTTTGTCCGTGACCGATAACGGACGCGGGATTCCGATTGATCCGCATCCCAAATTCCCCAAAAAATCCGCACTGGAAGTGATTATGACCACCTTGCATGCGGGTGGTAAATTTGACTCAAAAGTCTACGAGACATCCGGCGGCTTGCACGGTGTCGGAGTGTCTGTGGTCAATGCGTTATCGGAATTATGTGAAGTGGAAGTGGCGCGCGGCCAGCAGCTTTACAAGCAGGTCTTTTCCCGCGGGATTGCCCAAGGTCCGGTTGAAAATTGTGGCCGAATTGCCAATCGCCGCGGAACCAAGGTTCGTTTCAAGCCCGATCACCAGATTTTTGGCAAGGCTGCGCATTTCCAGCCCGGTCGTTTGTTCCGGATGGCGCGTTCGAAAGCCTATCTCTTTGGTGGCGTTGAGATCCGCTGGTCCTGTGAGCCCAAATTGGTTGCGGGCACGGATGTTCCTTCGCAAGCGAGTTTTCGTTTTCCCGGTGGTTTGCGCGATTATCTGGCGCGAGAAATCGAGGGTAAAAACACCGTTGTCGAACAGATTTTTTCCGGAAAAATTGAAAAAGACGGAGGCCATGGCTCCCTTGAATGGGCTGTTTCGTGGCTGGGTGAAGGCGAAGACGGTTTTACCCATTCTTACTGCAACACCATCCCGACCCCCGAAGGTGGAACGCATGAACAGGGATTGCGGCAAGCGCTTTTACGCGGCTTGCGCGACCATGCCGAGCGGATCAACCAATCCAAGCGTGTGGCCAATATCACCGCTGATGATGTGATGTTGACCGCGGCAGGCATGCTGTCTGTCTTTATCCGCGAGCCTGAATTTCAAGGACAAACCAAAGATAAATTAGCCACGGCCGAAGCCACTCGTATTGTTGAAAACAGCATGCGTGACGCCTTTGACCATTGGCTGGCGGCGGCCCCCTCACAGGCTTTGCGCTTGATTGATTGGGCGGTTGAGCGTGCGGATGATCGTTTGCGTCGCCGTGCTGAAAAGGAAGTGCAGCGCAAAACGGCGGTCCGCAAATTACGATTGCCCGGAAAGCTGGCGGATTGTTCGGCTGCGGGCACTAAGGGATCGGAAATCTTCATCGTCGAAGGTGATTCTGCCGGTGGATCCGCGAAACAGGCCCGCAATCGGTCCAATCAGGCGATTTTGCCTCTGCGTGGCAAGATCCTGAACGTGGCATCCGCCACCCGGGATAAAATGAATGCCAACCAACAATTGCAGGATCTTTTGCAAGCTTTGGGATGTGGCTCTGGGAGCCATTATCGCGAGGAAGATCTGCGTTATGATCGCGTCATCATCATGACCGACGCGGATGTTGACGGCGCCCATATTGCATCATTGTTGATTACATTTTTCTATCAGCAAATGCCGCGCTTGATTGATCAGGGGCATTTATATTTGGCTGTCCCTCCCCTTTATCGCCTGACTTATGGCGGAAAAACCCTTTATGCGCAGGATGATCGCCACAAAGACAAATTATTGGCCACTGCCTTTAAAGGCAAAACCAATGTCGAAATTGGCCGCTTCAAAGGCTTGGGTGAAATGATGCCGGCGCAGTTGAAGGAAACCACGATGGATCCTTCAAAGCGGATTTTATTGCGGGTTGTCGTTGAAAGCGAAGAGCGGCTTGATACAAATGCCGCAGTGGAACGCTTGATGGGCAATAAGCCGGAAGCCCGCTTTAATTTCATTCAGGAACGTGCCGCTTTTGCTGAAGATCTCGTTGATTTGTAAGTCTTCGACACGCTGCCACATTTCTGTTGTTTTCAAACGCTAGTTGATCAATGGCGCGAGCGGATTTTTGTCTGCTTAACGGATTAACCTGAAAGACGAGATTTTTGATGTCCGAAGAAATGAAGACTGTTCATGTAGAGCGTTATAATTTGATCTCTATCTTCTTGCATTGGTTGATGTTTTTAATGATTTCTATTGCTTTCGGCGTCGCCTTTATTCTCGATGAATTACCGAAAACAATCAAACCCTTTTGGGTCAATATCCATTTTGTCATTGGCTCTTTGGTGCTTTTATTGTTGCTGGTCCGATTGGTCTGGCGGCTATGGATAGGCACACCGCCTTTGCCATCGGACATGCATGCACATACCAAATATGCGTCACAGATTGTGCATGCTTTGCTTTATGGCTTGATGGCTTTGATCCCGATTGTCGGCCTTGTGACAGCCTTTTACCGTGGACGAGGAATCGATTTCGGCGTCTTTGTTGTGTCCTCCCCCCTTGAAACGGATAGAACCATTGCGCGGTTTTTCAAGGAAATCCATGAATTGGCGGCCTGGACTTTACTGGTTTTGGCGGGTTGTCATGCCTTTTTGGCTCTTTTTCACCATTATGTGCGTAAAGATGGCATTTTATTACGGATGATGCCGGCCAAGAAGGTCTCTTCAGGCGACTTGTCCTGAATTGCATTGACTTTTTAGCCGTTTTCCTTCATTTTCCGACCGTTAACTGGTGGCCTCGGGCGTATGGTAGCATGACGCCCCAACGTTGTTTTGCTGGTCAATACGGGCCTTCATCACGACTGCCGCATCGAGAGGCGGCTCATAAATCATGAATTTTGCAGAGCTTGGACTCAGTCCAAAAGTGCTCGAAGCCGTTGAGGCTTCTGGCTATACAACCCCTACCCCCATTCAGGCACAAGCCATTCCGCATGTTTTGGCGCGCAAGGATGTTCTCGGCATTGCTCAAACCGGTACCGGTAAAACGGCCGCTTTTACTTTGCCGATGTTAACCCTTCTGGAGCAAGGTCGCGCCCGCGCCCGTATGCCCAGAACCCTCATTCTTGAGCCCACCCGTGAGCTGGCGGCGCAAGTCGAAGAAAACTTTACCAAATATGGCGCCGGTCAAAAGCTGAATGTGGCCCTGTTGATTGGTGGTGTGTCCTTCGGTGATCAGGACATCAAAATTGCGCGTGGTGTCGATGTGTTGATTGCCACGCCCGGTCGTTTGCTCGATCATTTTGAGCGTGGCAAGCTTTTGCTGACCGGAATTGAGATTTTGGTGATCGACGAAGCGGATCGCATGTTGGATATGGGTTTCATTCCCGATATCGAGCGCATCTGCAAAATGGTTCCCTTCACAAGGCAGACCTTGTTTTTCTCGGCAACCATGCCTCCTGAAATCCAGCGCTTGACGGAAGCCTTTTTGCATAATCCGCAGCGCGTGGAAGTGGAGCGCCAATCAACAACCGCAGCAACCATTACCCAGCGGTTGGTGGCCTCGCAGCGGCAGGATTGGGCGAAACGCGATGTGTTGCGCCAGCTGATCCGCAGTGACAGCGAAATCAAAAATGCCATCATCTTTTGCAACCGCAAAGTTGATGTGCAATCTTTGTTCCGCTCCTTGAGCCGGCATGGTTTTAGTGTGGCGGCCCTGCATGGCGACATGGATCAATCGGCCCGCACAGCAGCCCTTGAAGCCTTTCGTGGCGGGTCCACCCAATTGTTGGTGGCCTCAGATGTTGCGGCACGCGGGCTTGATATTCCCGATGTCAGCCATGTCTATAATTTTGATGTTCCGCATCATGCTGAAGATTATGTGCATCGCATTGGCCGCACGGGACGTGCAGGACGAAAAGGGGCTGCCTTTACGATTGTCACATCGGATGATCGTAAATCACTGGCTGCCGTTGAGGCCATGATCAAAACCTCGATTGAGTATCAAGGCCCAACATTGGATGAATTGCCGCAAGATGAGAGCGCGGACACAACAGAACGCCGTGGTCCGCGGGGTCGTTCGCGTTCCTCCGGTCGCAAAGGCGATGACACCGGTCATGCGCGTAGCCCACGTACACGTGCGCCCAAGGAATTGGATGCGCCTCTTGCCGACCGTGTGGCGGATGATACGTCTGAGGCTGTCGAAACCCGCACACCTCGCCCTCGTCCGGAGCGCAAACCATCTGAGCGTCATGCAAGAAGTCGTGAGCCAGTTAATGATGAAGTCCGGTCCGAACGCAATAGTTCGGCTGATCGATCGCATTACAATGAGCGCCCGCATCAAGAACGTCGGCGGCGTGATCCGGTTGATCATGAGCCAACGCCTAAAGGATTGGGCGATCACGTCCCGAATTTCTTGATGAAATCAACGGGCTTTAAATCCTGACACTAAAAAGACCGCAGCAGCGGTCTTTTTTATATCCAAATATGAAAACTGATGTTCAAGCCGCTGGATGATGCGGAGGTTCAGCAGGCGTCAGTGCAACGGATTCACCGCAGCCACAGGCTGAGGTTTGATTGGGATTACGAAACACAAATTGCGACGAGACTTTTGTGCGTTCAAAATCCATTTGCGTCCCGAGCAGAAACAGAACGGCTTTTGGATCGATCAAAACAGTTGCGCCATGTTCTTCGACTTTGTCTTCACCAGCTTTGATATTGTCTGCCAGTTCAATCGTATAGGACATGCCTGCACAGCCGCCGTTTTTCACGCCAACCCGCAACCCAACTGCTTTGCCGTGACTGTTGTCGACCAATTCGCGCACGCGCTCGGCGGCAGCTTCAGTTAAACTCATCACTTTGAATGAACCGAAAGAGGCCATTTCAATGTCTCCCAACCGATTTCAAGTGTCGGTCATTTGACGAACCACAGAAGTTTAGATGTTCTTAATATGGGCAACTCACGCCTGTATTACAAGCACACAAAACATTGCCAGCTTTCTGACATTACCACATATCAAGGGCGACACGGGCTTCATCCGACATGCGGCTTTGGTCCCATGGCGGATCAAACACCATATTCACTTTCACGGACTGGATGCCTTGCACTAGCATGACCGCATTTTCGACCCAGCCGGGCATTTCACCGGCCACCGGACAACCCGGCGCTGTGAGGGTCATATCGATGCTGACATGACGATCATCATCAATATCTACTTTGTAAATCAACCCCAACTCATAAATGTCAGAGGGGATTTCGGGATCATAAACCGTTTTGAGGGCCGCAATGATATCATCCGTCAGCCGATCAATTTCTTCGGGTGCGAAATTGGCAGACGGTGCAATATCAGGCCTGTTTGGTGAAAATTCGGCATCAGTCATGTGAACACTCTGGGTTGAACCAATCAGGCAAAGAGGCGTTCGGCACTTTGCAGAGCCGTTACCAAATGATCAATTTCTTCTTTTGTATTGTAGAAAGCGAAGGACGCGCGGCATGTGGATGTCACGCCGTAGCGAGCCAAAAGAGGTTGCGCGCAATGTGTACCGGCACGCACGGCAACGCCTTGGCGGTCGATGATTGTGGCGACATCATGCGCATGCGCGCCTTTCATCTCGAAAGACACAATCGCGCCTTTGTCTTTGCAGGTTCCGAAAATACGCAGACTGTTCATTTCTGACAGGCGCTGCATGGCATAATCACGCAAGAGGTTTTCCTGTTGCATGATCGCGTCTGATCCCAGCGCCATCATATATTCAACCGCAGCCCCAAGCCCGATTGCTTGAACGATCGGCGGTGTGCCGGCCTCAAACCGATGCGGAGGGCTGTTATAAGTGACACTATCTTCAGTCACGACGGAAATCATTTCACCGCCGCCGTTAAAGGGCGGGAGTGCGGCGAGACGATCGGCTTTCCCGTACAAAACACCGATGCCGGTCGGCCCATAGACTTTGTGTCCGGTCAGGACATAAAAATCGGCATCGAGCGCTTGCACATCAATCGGCAAATGCACGGCGCCCTGACTGCCATCAACAAGAACGGGAATATTCTGTTCATGGGCTAAACGGATGATCTCGCGAATGGGCGTTATCGTTCCCAGCACATTGGACATATGTGTGACGGCAACCATTTTGGTGCGCGGGCTCAAAAGCTTTTTGAACGCTTCAAGATCAAAGGCACCTTGTTCGTCAACGGGCACCCATTTGATAACAGCGCCTTTGCGTTCACGATGGAAATGCCAAGGAACGATGTTGGAGTGATGTTCCATGATCGACAAAATAATTTCATCGCCCTCCCCGATATGGTCCATACCATAACTGGAGGCGACAAGGTTGATGGCTTCCGTTGCCGAACGTGTAAAGACGATCTGATCAACAGACGGGGCGTTGAGAAAGCATCTCACGCTTTCCCTTGCACCCTCAAAGGCATCGGTTGCGGCATTGGCGAGATAATGCAAACCCCGATGCACATTAGCATATTCCGTTTCATAGGCTGTCTTCATACGCTCAATCACCTGCCGCGGCTTTTGCGCCGAAGCAGCATTGTCGAGATAGACCAGTTTATGACCGTAGACATCAAGCGATAGAGCCGGAAAATCGGCTCTTACTTTCTCGACATCGAAGGGGACCTGTTTTGTCACAATACGGAACCTTTATTCAACATGATGCGCGCGCTGGCCCAGCCAATCGCCGACCACGGCTTCAAGGATGGCGCGGAGATCTTCATTTTCAACCGTTTCAATCGCCTCACCGGCAAAAGCAGCCAGCATCAAGGCTTCAGCTTCTGCTTTCGGTAAACCACGGGCCATGAGATAAAAGAGCAAATCTTCATCCAGAGCGCCGCAGGTTGCACCATGTCCGCACACGACATCATCGGCAAAAATTTCCAATTCAGGTTTATTGTTCATTTTGGCATCATCGGACAGCAAAACGGCCTGAGACATCATTTTACCGTCTGTCTTTTGGGCAATTTGCTTGACCATAATTTTGCCTTGGAAGACGCCGGTGGCCTGCGCATCCAAGATGGTTTTGAACAATTCTCGGCTGGTACAGGCTGGGGCTGCATGATCAATGGCCAGAGTGGTATCGGCATGTTGCGTGCCATTCAACATGTTGACGCCATTCACGGATAGATGAGCGCCTTCACCTTGCATTTTGACAAAGACCTGATGGCGCGCAATGCCAGGCTTATTGACCATATGGAATGTGTTGAAACTTGTTTCTGCGCCGACGACCGCAGCAAGTGTAGAGAGATCAACCGCATAATTGCCGCTTTGGTTTAAGCGTACGTGATGCACATGGGCATTGTTGCCTAAAAACAGCTCCACCACATTGTTGACTTGATATGAAAGCGCGTCTGGTCCTTGATGGCTTTCAATCAAAGTAAATTCCGTATCATCACCGGCAATCACCAAGATCCGCGCATGCATACTGACCGGATCAATGCCTTCAACAAGACAACGCAGTTCAAGCGGTTTATCGAGCTTGGTGCCTGACGCAATTTCAATCACAACGCCGCCATTCATGAAAGCCGTATTGAGCTCGATCAGCGGATCACTGGATTGTGTTGCCTGACCAATATGATCATGGAAATTTTTTGAAGACGGGTCGCTCAGTGCTTTATAGACATCCGTGACTTTGACACCTTGTGGCATGGTGAAGGATGAAATGCTCTCATCATAAAATCCATTCACCAACATCAGGCGCGTGGCGTCGATCTGATCGGTTGACCAATTTTTTTCTGCGGCCCGTTGAACAACGTGTGAAGCCGGCTTGGCAGCCAATGGCGGTGCCTCGCGCAACAGGGAGCGCAGATCCGTATAATGCCAAGCCTCGATGCGGCGATGCGGAAGACCGGTTTGTTCAAAGCTTGCAAAGGCTTTGGCACGCTGGGAGCCAAAACTACCCTGCCCCTGTAATTGGTCTTTGTGTTTGGCAAACAAAGCAAGGATGGCTTGCTCTGTTTTACTGCGAATAATTGTAACAGCGCTCATAGGAATTCTCCTCAAGCCGCAAGTGTTTTGTAATCGGCATAACCGCTTGCTTCGAGCTCAAGCGCCAATTCTTTGCCGCCCGTTTTCACCACTTGGCCATGCGCCATCACATGCACCGTATCCGGCACAAAATAGTTCAGCAAACGCTGGTAATGGGTGATCACCAAAAATGAGCGCTTGCTATCGCGCAAGACATTGACGCCTTCAGACACGATTTTCAACGCATCGATATCAAGACCGGAATCGGTTTCATCGAGGATGCAGAATTGCGGCTCAAGCAAAGCCATCTGCAAGATTTCCATGCGCTTTTTCTCACCGCCAGAAAAGCCGACATTCAAACCACGTCGCAGCATATCCTGCGCAATGCCCAGACGATCGGATGCCGCTTTTACCCGCTTCATGAATTCAGCAACAGGCAACTCGTCTTCGCCACGGCTTTTGCGTTGGGCATTCATGGCGGATTTCAAAAATGTCATGGTGGTGACACCGGGAATTTCCAAAGGATATTGGAAGGCCAAAAAGAGACCTGCGGCAGCCCGCTCATGCGCTTCCATATCCAAAACATTCACACCATTGAGCAGGATTTCTCCATCCAAAATGTCGTAATCAGGTTTGCCCGCAATCACATAAGACAGAGTCGATTTTCCCGATCCATTGGGCCCCATAATGGCGGCCACTTCACCATCATTGACTGTGAGGGTGAGCCCGTTCAGGATTTTTTTGTCTTCGATGGCCACATGCAGATTTTTGATCTCAAGCATAATCTTTGTCCTTTTAGTTGAAAGCGCAGCCGCCAAGGGCGCACCAAATTAATAATGCGTGAAGGATTAGCCGACGCTACCTTCCAGTGAGATGGAGATGAGTTTTTGTGCCTCTACAGCAAATTCCATGGGAAGTTGTTGTAAAACGTCTTTCACAAAACCATTAACAATGAGTGCGGTCGCCTCTTCGGCATCAAGCCCACGTTGTTGGCAATAAAACATCTGGTCTTCGGAAATTTTCGATGTCGTCGCTTCATGTTCGAAAATGGCCGATGCATTATTGGCTTCCATATACGGCACGGTATGGGCACCACATTGATCACCGATCAGCAAAGAATCGCAATTGGTAAAGTTGCGCGCATTGGTGGCTTTCCGATGCGCAGATACCTGTCCGCGATAGGTGTTTTGCGAATGTCCGGCTGAAATCCCTTTCGAGATGATACGGCTTGTTGTGTTTTTACCAAGATGGATCATCTTGGTGCCGCTATCGACCTGCTGGCGACCATTGGAAACGGCGATTGAGTAAAACTCACCGCGCGATCCTTCGCCCCGCAAAATACAGGACGGATATTTCCAAGTAATGGCCGAACCGGTTTCGACTTGCGTCCATGAAATTTTGGAATTTTTACCACGGCAATCGCCGCGTTTTGTCACAAAATTATAAATGCCGCCTTTGCCGTCTTTGTCACCGGGATACCAGTTTTGTACGGTAGAATATTTGATCTCCGCATCATCATGGGTGATCAATTCTACAACGGCTGCATGCAATTGGTTTTCATCGCGCTGCGGCGCCGTGCAGCCTTCCAGATAGCTGACATAAGACCCCTCTTCCGCAATGATCAGTGTTCGCTCAAATTGCCCCGTATTGCGTTCATTGATACGGAAATAGGTGGAGAGTTCCATGGGGCAGCGAACGCCTTTGGGAATATAGACAAAGGATCCGTCGGTAAACACGGCACAATTTAGCGTGGCGTAATAATTGTCGGTGACGGGAACGACCGTACCAAGATATTTGCGCACGAGATCGGGATGTTCGCGCATGGCCTCGGAAATGGAGCAGAAGATCACCCCCGCTTTGGCCAATTCGGCCTTGAAAGTCGTTGCCACCGACACCGAGTCAAAAACCGCATCCACTGCCACTTTGGAGGTTTGCACACCAGCCAAAATTTCTTGTTCGCGCAGCGGTATCCCGAGCTTTTTATAGGTCTCTAAAATGGCCGGATCGACATCATCAAGAGTTTGCGGCGCAGCGTTCATTTTGGGAGCTGCGTAATAGTAAATCTCGTTAAAATCGATTTTCGGATAGTCGAGACGGGCCCATTCAGGCTCACGCATGGTCAGCCAGCGGCGATAGGCATCCAAGCGCCATTCCAGCATCCATTCCGGTTCGTTTTTCTTGGCAGAAATTAGCCGGACAATGTCCTCGCTCAAACCGATAGGGGCTTTATCCACCTCCAATTCGGTCGAAAACCCATATTTATATTGGTCCACGTCAATTGCTTTGACTTGGTCAATGGTATCTTGGACAGCAGCCATTTTTTATCCCTCCTTAACGGCTTCAAGGGCCGTGGGCTGGTTGATTTCAAGCGGCACGCGCGCCACCTTTTTGTTTAAATTCTTTTTCGAACAGATCGCAGAAACGTGTGACATCCTCCATGGTGCTGGACCAACCGAGGCTCAGCCGCAAGGCTTTTTTGCGCAAAGCCGGTGTCACACCCATGGCCATGAGAACATGCGAGTCTTTGACCTTTCCAGATGAACAGGCAGATCCTGACGACAAAGAGACACCGGAGAGGTCAAAACGCATCAGCGCTGTTTGCGCATCGATAAAGGATGGTGCGAAGTAGATAGTATTGGGTAATCGTGCAGCGGCTTCGCCGAACACAACGAGATCCGGATCAATTTGTCGTAATCCCGAAATCAATTGATCCCGCAACAGCGACAAACGAATTTCCTCAGCAGATAACGACTCAAGGGCTGCCACGCAGGCCGCTCCAAAGGCATGAAGCGCGGCCACATTTTCAGTGCCGGATCGACGGCCTTGTTCCTGCCCGCCTCCCCTTAACAGCGGCTTGCCGAAATGGATGCCACCGGAACGGATCACCAAGGCCCCTACCCCATGCGGGCCCCCAATTTTATGGGCGGACAGGGAGAGCATATCGGCTCCCGCACATTGTGCATCCAGTGGAAGCCGACCCGCAGCCTGAACGGCATCGACATGCAAAAGGCCGCCAGCTTGATGAACAAGAAGGGATAGAGAGGCAATATCTTGTAAAACGCCCGTTTCACTATTGGCCGCTTGTATTGATACCAAAGGTGATATTCCAGTTGATTTCATGATTTCCAGATGGTCTTGCAGGGCCTCACGATCAAGACGGCCATCCGGCAAAACCGGCAAAATCACTGTGTCTTCGGATGAAAAGCCATGCCCCGCGAGAACAGACGGATGCTCACTGGACATAACGAGGAGCTTATCAAAGCTTTTTGGAGCGGTATTGTGTCCCGAAAGCGTCAGATTGGGCGAGAGTGCCAAGGCATTGGCCTCGGTCGCACCACTGGTAAAAATCACGTCTTGCGGTTGGCATTGGCATAAAAGGGCGACTTTTTCGCGGGCTTTGTCGATTAAACCACGTGCTTTTCTGCCTTCATGATGGGGTGACGAGGCGTTACCGGTCAAGTCCAGAGCAAACAACAAGGCCTGTTTGGCCTCTGGCCGCAAGGGCGCAGTGGCATTGTGATCCAGATAGAGGCGCGAAACTGCCGACATACCGTTTCAGAATCCATAAATATGCAAGAGAAACTGCATGAACTGCTCTAAATGCTTGCGATAACCATAGTGGCTTGTGCTAAAAGGCAAACACCCTTGTTATCTTTTGATCATTTGCGACCAAAGGATAACAAAACTGTTAGAATTATTCTAAGAGAAATTGAACTTTTGTTTGATCTGTGTCAAGATAAAACATGGTTTGTTCTCAAGCTTTTGCATCGGATCCCTTCATTTTTTGGGGTCGAGAACCGGAGTGACTATGCCCGAAGTAATTTTTACCGGTCCTGCGGGCCGTATTGAAGGTCGTTATACCCCATCCAAGATCAAAGGTGCACCGATCGGCGTTGTTTTGCATCCGCATCCCCAATTCGGCGGCACCATGAACAACCAGATCGTTTATTCGATTTATTACTCCTTTCTGGAGCGTGGCATGTCGGCTTTGCGGTTTAATTTCCGTGGGGTTGGCCGGAGTCAGGGCAGTTTCGATCACGGTCAGGGTGAATTGTCCGATGCAGCTGCGGCGCTTGACTGGGCGCAAGCCATTAATCCCGAAGCCCGGGCCTGCTGGATAGCCGGTATCTCCTTCGGTGCTTGGATTGGGATGCAGCTTTTGATGCGCCGCCCGGAAATCGAAGGATTTATTTCCGTGGCAGCCCCTGCCAACCGGTTTGATTTTTCATTCCTGGCCCCCTGCCCGTCCTCGGGCCTTTTTGTGCATGGGGGTCAAGATCGGGTCGCGCCTGTGAAAGATGTGATGAGTGTCATTGAAAAAGTCAAAACCCAACGCGGCATACAGCTCGAACATGCAGTGATTGATGGTGCCAATCATTTCTTCGAAAACAAAACCGAAGAGCTGATGGATGTGGTGAATGCCTATCTGGATAAGCGCCTCGCCGCGATCGAGAGCTGATCGCTCTCTTACTTATCTTGCCGATCTAAGGAGCCTGTCATGGCCGAGACATTTATTCCCCGTTCTGATTTTTTGAAAGTTTTGAGCGAGCGTGGCTTTATTCATCAATGTTCTGATTATCAGGGTCTGGATGATAAAGCGCGTAAGGGCGAGCTGATTGCCTATATCGGCTTTGATTGCACGGCCTCGTCCCTTCATGTGGGGTCTTTGTTGCCCATCATGATGTTGCGGTGGCTGCAAAAAACAGGCGGCAAACCGGTTCCTTTGATGGGGGGTGGGACAACCCGTGTCGGCGATCCCTCAGGCAAAGATGAATCGCGTAAAATTCTTACACTGGACGATATTGAAAATAACAAAAACGGCATCAAACAGGTTTTTTCTCATTTCCTGACCTTCGGCGATGGTAAGCACGATGCCATCATGCCGGACAATGCGGAATGGCTGACGAAGCTGAATTACATTGATTTTTTGCGCGATGTCGGGCGGCATTTTTCGGTAAACCGTATGTTGGCGATGGACTCCGTGAAAATGCGGATCGATCGTGATCAGGAACTTTCCTTTCTGGAATTCAATTATATGTGTCTGCAGAGTTATGACTTTGTTGAACTCAATCGGCGCTACGGTTGTATTTTGCAAATGGGTGGTTCGGATCAGTGGGGTAATATTGTCACGGGCGTTGATCTCGGTCGGCGTATGGGAACGGAGCAATTATATGCTTTGACGACACCCCTGCTGACCACGGCATCAGGCGCGAAAATGGGTAAGACAGCTGCTGGCGCGGTGTGGCTGAATGCCGACATGCTGTCAGTCTATGATTACTGGCAGTTCTGGCGAAATACTGAGGATCGAGATGTTGGACGCTTCCTCAAATTATTTACCGAATTGCCGATGGATGAAATTGCCAAGTTAGAGTCGCTCGGCGGATCTGAAATCAATGAAGCCAAAAAAATATTGGCGACCGAAGCAACGGCCATGTTGCATGGACGGGAAAAAGCCGAGAAAGCCGCTGAGACCGCTCGTGTGACATTTGAACAAGGGCAGACATCAACGGATCTTCCCACCATCACACTGACACAGGCACAATTAAGCCAACGTATTGGTGTGTTGACCGCTTTTGTGGAAGCGGGCTTGGTGGCGTCCACCGGTGAGGCACGTCGCCAAATTAAGGGTGGTGGCTTGCGACTCAATGACGAGGTTGTCCAAGATGATAAATTGCTAATCGAGGCGTCTCATCAAGATCAAAATGGCGTGATCAAATTATCTTTGGGCAAGAAAAAACATGTCTTGCTGACATTTGCCTGATCACAACAATAAGAGCTATGGGGCTTTGGGGGACGGTTGAACGGTTGCTGGTGGCACGGGCTTGTCGTCAGATCCGTCAAACGGCTTTCCCACCCCGAACAAAAACAATTTTCGGAATATGCCCGGCGCAACAGCCGATAAGGGATTGATATTCACGGTTGGATTGGTGGCGGTTCCTGACACACGGAAATTGATCCCAAATATTCCGCCGCTCGTTCCACCCAATAAAAACGGCCCCAGAACAGGGATTTGGGTCAGCATATTATTCAGACCGTAGAGAGGCACAAAAACACCGGTCAAATCAGATTTGTCGGCGGCATAGTCAATAAAACCATCTAATGTTCCGCCGATTGACGGGCCCCACATCACAGCATCCGACACACTAAATTTACCGGCGCCCAAAACAAATTGGGCACGCAATTTGGTAAAATTCACGCTGCCTGACTCAAGAGGTTGCTGGAGGCTCGGATATCTGATTTGGGCCACGCCTGCGAGTGCCGGATCATCCTTCAGGATAAAATCATTGACAATAATGACGCCGGACCGCGTGTCTCCGCCCGGGCTGATTTGCAACAAAATGCGTCCGCCCTGCATACGGCGATAGAGATCGAGAAAGCGTAAGAGGTCACCGGCATTCCCGCTTTCAATGAGGATCGCGGGTTGACCCGTGTCACCCTTCCCCATTTGGCCACTGACCAATTGCTGTTCGAATTTGGCCGTGAGACGAAAATCCCGAATGTCCCCATTGCGATTGGAGAGACGCAAATCAGCCTGCTGCATGGATTGATTGAGATAACCCGTTAACACTCCAGCTTTAAGATCAATATCAAGATCACCCATCGCATTCGAGGGGGCAGATGACGAGGATAGTTCCTGTTTGAGAAAAGGGCGCAAATCCATTTGCGTGGCACGAATTTGGATTTTATTCACCTGACCAACGCGGTCGAGATCGACGCGCATTTCGTCATTGGCACTAATGCGAAATGTAGGGAAACGTCCTTGAACAAATTGGCCTTCGGAACCAATTTCGGCATCCCCCCGTAATTGCACCGGCGACCCGCCATCCAGATTGATCTCTTTGAGAGAATAGCCGTCATCCGGCGTGGGGAAAATTTTCAAAGACAATTTGGACGTCTTGCCTGAAGGCTTTTGCCAGCCGGGCAAAAGGCCATTAACACTTGTGCGTGTCAGGTCAGCATCGACCGATGTTCCTAATGTGGCAACATCGACAGGAATTTGGATCTTGGCAGAGACAGGCCCTTGTAATTGGCTACCCCACTTCAATCCCATCCTTGTTCGTGCAGGTTCATCTAAAAGCATTTGCAACTGGATGGACGGTTTGGCCTGTCCGGATTTGTGCTGGTAAAGGATTTGCGTCGTGGCACCGGCGATTTTGGCGTCGCCTTTCATGGTAAAGCCGTTGCCATCCAAGGTGAGACGCATATCACCATTATCAAGGCGTTCTTTACCGAAGACGCGATCGACAGCAAAGCCTGTAAAACTGCCTTGCGCATCGGTTTTAATATCGGCCGCTGACGGTTTTGCAATTTGTGGCCAAACAATATTGACATTGAGATCAGCCTGCCCGTGGATTTGATCAGGTGTAAAATCAACATGCGTAATGTGTTTTAAACCTGGTGTTTGCAAAGCCTCGATCAAAGCATCTGCAGCCCCTTTCAGTTTGAAAGAGACATGCGCCAATGACGGGGATTGGGATGTATCGGTGATGTAATAATGGGCATTGGTGACAGAGAGTTTGCGGGGCCTTTTTGAGGCCAGTTCACCCTTATCAATCAACACATGGGCTTCTTTGCCAGTGACACGCACAGAGCCCATTAAATTGGTAAGCAGCGGCAACCCTTCATCCGCCTGCAATTGGCCATCCGTGATGGTGGCTTTGATCAGCATGGCCTCATCGGCAATCGGTTGATTGGTAAAGGTCGCTTTTAGTTGGGCGGGATCAAAATGAATATCAAGATCAAAGCTAGGCACCTGCCCCGCTTGCAATCGGCGGACAAGATAGGTGCGGGCACTGTTTGCAACAAAGCTTGGCCAAAAGGCAAGGATGTCGCGCCCTGCCATATCATTGGCCCGAAGGGTAATGGACAGGCCTTCAAAATCCGGATGCCGTCCGATGGTGCCACCTAGTCGAATATTCGTCCCCGGACCCTTCATAACAATGGGTTGAAAAGTCATATAATCAAAATGCGGGCTTAATGTGCCTGTCATCGACCATTGGTCAATTGTGATACTGTTTTCTTTCAAGGTTGTCAGAGATAGGAGCGACTGGTCTCCCGAAAATGCGTAGCGCCAAGGCTGATCTTCCGATTGCGGAAAATCTATCCGGCCCCCACCCTGCCATTTCATGGCTTCACCCGATAACAAGAGATCAGTGAAGATGAGCGCATCGCCATGATCAGACTTTTTGAATTTGCCTTTCAATTCACTAATTTCAATCGGTGTTGCGTCAGGGTCATCAATGATCAACCGCGCTTTGCCCCCTTTGATATCGCCATTGAGTGCCCGTATCGTGCCATCAGGGTCCATGTCTAAGGCAAGATCAAATGTCAGGGGCATGTCCGTTGAAACAGGCAAGACACCAGGTTCGGCAAAACCAAGAATTTCCGAAATGGCCAGATCGTTGAACAAAACACTTAATTGACGTTTTTGTCCCTTTTCACCGCGCATCTCTGCCTGCGCCGACCAAAGACCTTTGGCGCCCGTTGCTGTTAAAGAAATAGAGGTGAGGTTTTTTTGGCTGCGATCAAATTGTAAATCGGTGTTTTCATAGACAAGAATATGATTGCTGCGTTCATCGACGATCCGAATGGTCCCATTGTGAATATGGACATTTTGTAAAAGTCCAAAAACGCTTTGGTTGTCAAAAACAGCATCGATCAATGACGTTAATTTTAGAGGCGATATTGATGCAGCGTGATCATTGCCTTGAATGACCTCCTCTTTGGACTGCACCTTTGTCTGTTGGGCTTTATCGAGCGTGAGCGCAACATGCCCTTCTTTGTAGAGGGTCAGTGACAGTGACAAGCCGATAAAATCTATACGTCGCGGACGCGGATGCAGCGATAGCAAAGACAGGCCATCTATATTCAATACCGTTTCCGGTATCGTGAGCAGTGACTGGTTATCAGCGTCTTTGATGGTGACATCGCGCACATTCAGCTTGATGCCGGTCTCATCTTTGGCGAGCATGGTGTTGCCGACGCTGACATGAACATTGTCGTTGAAATTGCTTTCCAATAATTCAACAACAATTTGGTTCAGACCTTCAAAACTCAGCGGGCCCGACAACAGTCTGAAACTCAGCAGGGCACCGGCCATGATGATCAGAATCAGACAGAGCGCCACCAGCTCTCCCAACAACACAAGCGGCCGTCGCCAGAGCGACACCGTTTTTGCGGGGGACACATCCGTTTCTTGGATGGATGTATCCAGTGGGATTGGGCTATCAACCACGGGTTAAACCTTAAAAATAACCAATAGAAGTTTGGTCTATAATCAGGATCAATGGATTATAACCTCTATTGATTCGCTAAAAGGAAGGCAAAAATGAGCCCATTATTAAAAACAGGCGAAAAAGCACCAGATTTTAGTCTGGCCTCTGATGGCAACCATCAGATTGATCTGAAATCTTATTTGGGAAAAAACGTGGTCCTGTATTTTTACCCCAAGGATGATACGTCCGGCTGCACACAAGAGGCGCTTGATTTCAATGCTTTGCGGCATGAATTCGAAAAATCAGAAACCGTTATTCTTGGTGTTTCGCCCGATCCTGTCAAAAAACACGATAAATTCAAAGCCAAATACGAGCTCGATTTCCTCCTTCTTTCCGATGAAGACAAGTCAATGCTCAGCCTATACGGCGTCTGGGTCGAGAAAAGCATGTATGGCCGCAAATATATGGGCGTGGAACGCACAACTCTTTTGTTGGACAAGCAAGGGATCATTGTCCGCATATGGTCGAAAGTGAAAGTTCCGGGCCACGCCGCAGAGGTCTTGGCTGAAGCCCAGAAGCTTTAATCAATATCTTCCACTTCGACCTGTCCGCCATACACGCGTTGGGCAAGAGCCGCTTCGATGAAGTCATTGATGTCGCCATCCAATACATCGGATGGCGATGTTGATTGAATGCCTGTGCGCAAATCTTTCACCAATTGATAGGGTTGTAAAACATAGGATCTGAGTTGATGTCCCCAGCCGATTTCACTTTTATTGGCATTGGCGGCATTGGCTTTTTCTTCGCGTTTTTTCAGTTCCGCTTCGTAAAGCCGTGCGCGGAGCATATCCCATGCCTTGGCACGGTTTTTGTGTTGGGAGCGCTCTTGTTGGCACGCCACAACGATACCCGTTGGTAAATGTGTGATACGGACCGCTGAATCGGTCGTATTCACATGTTGTCCACCCGCACCCGACGCGCGGAATGTATCAATACGACAATCACTTTCATTCACATCAATCTGGATGCGGTCATCGATCACAGGATAGACATTGACCGAAGCGAAGCTGGTGTGGCGGCGGGCATTGGAATCGAAGGGTGAAATACGCACCAAACGATGCACACCTGTTTCGGTTTTCAACCAGCCATAGGCATTATGCCCTCTGATTTGCAGCGTAGCACCTTTGATGCCTGCTTCTTCACCATCGGCAATATCCATGATTTCAACTTTGTAACGCCGTCTTTCACCCCAGCGTGAATACATGCGCATCAGCATGCTGGCCCAGTCTTGGCTTTCCGTTCCGCCTGCGCCGGAATGCACTTCCACAAAGCAATCATTTTGGTCGGCCTCGCCTGACAACAAGGTTTCAACCTGTCTTTGGGCGAGTTCGATTTTCAGACGCCTGATGGTTTCTTCACCCTCGGTGATCACCTCTTGATCGTTTTCATCTTCACCCATTTCGATCAAGGTGATGGCATCATCCAGTTCCGTACTGACCCGTTTGATCGACCCCAATCGATCATCGAGTTCGGTCCGCTCGCGCATGATTTTTTGTGCGGCATCGGGATCATTCCATAAATTGGGGTCTTCGGCTTTTTCATTGAGTTCAGCCAACCGTTTGGTCGCAGTGGGAACATCCAGATGACGGCGCAAAAGATCCAGTGATTGTCTGGCGGCTTCTACAAGAGCCTCAATTTCCGCGCGCATAATGAAATCCTTATTCCGAGAGAAGAGCGACGTTTGTTCAATATAATGGGCTAGTTCCGGGTGCCGCACCATCAATTAGGGGCAAGCCAAGTGTTGAATTATCAAGCGGTATATTGCCTGTTTCACCCGGAGCGGTTCCTGGTTTGAAGGCCTCGACAATTCCGCCGTCACCTTCCGTCTTATTGCCTGTGGCTGCATCAATTTTAACGAGTTTAATGCCTGCAGGGACACGAAACGGTGTTGCAGGCTTATCGGCCAGTGCCATCTTCATAAAATCACGAAAGACAGGCGCCGCGAATTGGGCGGCAGTGACAGCCCCCCCCAAAGAGCGCGGACGATCATAACCCAAATAAACACCAACGGCGAGATCAGGCGAGAAGCCAACAAACCAAACATCTTTGGCATCATTGGTGGTTCCGGTTTTACCTGCCAGCGGCTTACCCACCTCTTTGATGGCTGCCCCCGTTCCGCGGATCACAACCCCTTCCAAGATCGATGTCATTTGATAGGCGGTGAGACCATCAATCACCTGCTCACGATTATCAACAAGCACAGGTTCTGTTTGGCCGCTCCACTGCACGGCATCACAATCCGAACAGACACGACCGTCATGCCGATAGATGGTTTTGCCATAGCGATCTTGAATGCGATCAATCAGGGTCGCTTTGATTTTTTTGCCGCCATTCACAAACATGGCATAGCCTGCCGTGATCCGAAGCACGGTCGTTTCGCCCGCACCCAATGACATCGCCAGATAAGGTGGCATATCGTCATAGACACCAAAACGCCGCGCATAATCGGAGACCAAAGGCATTCCAACCTCTTGGGCGAGGCGAACCGTCATTTGGTTTTTGGAATGTTCGATACCATAGCGAAGTGTATGGGTGCCGGTGGATTTGTTGTCGTAATTTTTGGGCTTCCAAACCTCTTGCCCTTCCTGCACGAGCTCGATCGGGGCATCGAGTATGATGGAGGCGGGTGTATAGCCATTGTCTATAGCTGTGGCATAGACGAAGGGTTTAAACGAGGAGCCTGGCTGACGCATAGCTTGCGTGGCACGGTTGAATTTCGATTTATCAAATGAAAAACCACCGACCATGGCGAGGACACGACCTGTATGGGGATCAAGCGCCACCATCGCCCCTGAAATATCGGGTATTTGTTGCAAACGATAGATGTCATTGCTGACTGGCGAGACATAGACGACATCGCCCTTTTGCAACAATTGCTTGGGTGTTTTTTTGGTCCATTTTGTGCCGTCAGACGTGATGGTGCCCAGCAACCGATCAGGCCCGATACGACCTGACGCTTCGCGCTTTGGTTGCAATCCAATACGGGCATTATCGCCTTGGAAATCGAGCACCACAGCCAGACGCCAAGGTTGGACATCGCCCAAAACCGGAACCTCGCCAACAGCCTGCCCCCATTCCATGGTTGATAAATCAAGCTGCTGGACAATGCCATGAAAGCCATGGGCTTCATCATAACGCACAAGTCCATCCACTAACGCACGGCGGGCTTTCACCTGCATGGAGGGATCAAGCGTGGCGCGCACCGATAAGCCGCCTTCATAAAGGCCTTTTTCACCGTATTTTTCAGCCAGTTCACGCCGGACTTCTTCGGCAAAAAAACCGGCTGCAATGGTATTCGGGGTTACCTGTCGCAACTGCACACCCAAAGGCGTTTTTTTGGCGCGGTCGCCTTCCTCGCGGCTGACAAATCCATTTTCAACCATGCGATCGATGACGTAATTACGACGGTCAATCGCCGCATCATAGGCACGATAAGGATGATAATTATTGGGCCCTTTGGGCAGAGCGGCGAGATAGGCTGTTTCCGGCAAGGTCAGCTCATTGACCCCTTTGCCAAAATAATTGAGAGCGGCTGCAGCCACACCATAATTGCTCAATCCCAAATAGATTTCATTGAGATAGAGCTCAAGAATACGTTCTTTGCTGTAGGTTT
>CAIJVU010000022.1 GCA_903824185.1 uncultured Hyphomicrobiales bacterium | reverse complement strand
CCGCAACAAAATGTTCAATCAATCGGTCTTGTTTATAAACGCTCAGACGGCTCTTGCGCATAGCACCCATAATAACCCCTTTTCAGAGTTATCTGGGACAGCCCCAAAAAAATAATTGCTGACGTAGACCAGTTAATATCCAACATGGGCATTATACCATGCCGTGTTGATTAAAAATTTCGAGAAATTAGTAGATGGGATTTCGATCTCACCTAGCACGCCTGCTTTGCTTTGGCGGGCCATATCTTTTTGTAGCGCGGGCTGATAGAGACTGGGTGCGTATTTCGCGTTCTGTCCTTGAACTTTTCTATCCTGTTGCGATTGTTTGATCCGATGACATCTTCCGGCTGGTCTGTTTTACGCCTCCCCGATTTCAGGGCCTTTGTGGTGGCCCGCATTGCAACCGTCTTGGCGTTGCAAATGCAAACGGTTGCCATGGGCTGGTTTGTCTATGATCTGACCAAAAGCGCATGGGCGCTGGGATTGATTGGTCTGGCGGCCTTTCTGCCCGCCCCTGTTCTGGCACTCATCACAGGGCAGGTGGCGGATCGCTTTGACCGGCGCAAAGTGATTGCCGCAGGCTATGGCGTGGCCTGTCTGGTCTCGCTCGGCATGGTCGTTTTGATCACATTCAAGATCAATGACATGATCCCGATTTTTTTCCTGACCATGCTGCAAGGGGCGGCGCGCGCCTTTTACATGCCCGCCACGCAAGCTCTGTTGCCGGGCCTGTTACCGCGCGAAAATTTATCAGGCGGCTTGGCCTTGTCAGCGACCACCATGCAGACCGGTACGGTGCTTGGTCCTGCTTTGGGCGGCTTTGTTTATGTGTTCGGGCCGGATGTGGTGTTTAGCATCGGCGCCTGTGCCTTTGCCTTGGGTGCGCTCTCCATGCTGAGCATCACCGCGCGCCCGTCGGTGGTGGCCCGCGAGCCCATCACCACAGCGCATCTGTTGGGCGGGATCCATTACATCAAAGCCCATCCGGTGGTTTTGGGGGCGATCTCGCTCGATCTGTTTGCGGTCTTGCTGGGAGGCGCTACGGCTTTGCTGCCGATGTTCGCGCAAGATATTTTAAACACCGGCCCCGAAGGGCTCGGTATTTTGCGGGCGGCGCCTGCGGTGGGTGCCATCTCGATGGCGCTGATCTTGACGCAATGGCCGATCCGCCGCCATGCGGGGCGGTTGCTGTTTGCGGGCGTGGGTGTCTTTGGTCTGGCGATGATCGGTTTCGGCCTGTCAGAACATTTTCTGCTGTCGCTGCTGTGTCTGTATGTCTCCGGCCTTGCCGACATGATCAGTGTCAATGTCAGGCAATCGCTTGTGCAAGGCAATACGCCCGATGAGATGCGCGGGCGTGTCTCTGCCGTCACCACGGTTTTCATCGGCGCTTCGAATGAATTGGGCGAGTTTGAATCAGGCCTTGCCGCCGCTTTGCTCGGACCCGTGCTGGCGGTGACTTTGGGCGGCGCTTGCACCGTGTTGATTGCGCTTTACTGGACGCGGCTGTTTCCCGCTTTGTGGCAGCGGGACCGTTTGCTCAATCCGCAGTAACAGGGCTTTGGTGTCAGGACACCAAAACGCGGTTCGAGGGAAAAATAATTTCAACCAGCGTGCCGCGTCCGCGCTCGCTTTTAATGGCAAAACGGGCACGATTGGCCTCGGCCAAGGCCTTGGTCAGAGGCAGGCCCAGACCGGTGCCGCCCGCTTTGCGACCGGCTGCGGTTTGCCGGAACAATTCCAGCGCCATTTTCAAATCGTCGCTGTCCATGCCCACGCCGGTATCGCGGATGCGCAAAGCGACCTCGCCGTCATCGGACAAAGTGGTGGTAACAATCACCTGCCCGCCGGGTTCGGTGAATTTAACGGCATTGGATAAAAGATTGATCACCACCTGTCGCATGGTGCGTTCATCCGCCACGATCAAGGGCAAAGAGGAGGCAAGGGCAGAGCGCAAAAACACATGATGGCGTTCGGCCTCCGGTCTGATCATCGCAAGGGCGGCGCGCACCGTGGCATTGGCATCCACCGCTTCGAAATCCAGATCGAATTTGCCCGCCTCGATTTTGGCGAGATCAAGCAAGTCATTGACCAGCGACAACAGATGCTGTCCCGATTGATGAATGTCGCGCAGGTAATCCCGATAGCGCTCATTGCCGACCGGCCCGAACCGCTCTTCCACCATGACTTCCGCAAAGCCCATAATTGCCGACAAAGGCGTGCGCAATTCATGGCTGATACGGGCCAGCGTATCCGACTTCTGTGCATTGGCGAGCTCGGCCTGCCGCCGCGATTCCTTGAGATCGCTCTCGACTTTTTTCCAGGCCGTCAGATCCCGCAAGACCGCACAAAAACGTCCCGACCCCTGCACCGATGTGCGCCCCAATGTCATGAACAGCGGCATGGTGCGGCCTTGCTTTTCAAGACCCGTGACTTCGCGTCCGTCATTCATCAGACTGCGCACGCCATTCTCGCGCACGCCTTCGAGATAATCGCGAACAATCATCTGGCTGTCGGGCGCAAACAGCGTTAAATAAGACGTGCCCGTCAGCGCCAAACCATCATGGCCAAACAGCGCTTCCGCCGAACTGTTCATCGACAAGATCAGACCATCGCCATCAATGACAACCACGCCATCGGTGGCCGTATCCAAAATGGCTTCCAGCTCGCTGACGCGCTGCTGC
The DNA here is from genome assembly GCA_903824185.1 of uncultured Hyphomicrobiales bacterium. Lineage (GTDB taxonomy): Bacteria > Pseudomonadota > Alphaproteobacteria > Rhizobiales > Beijerinckiaceae > CAIYZJ01. The sequence goes on along the minus strand of CAIJVU010000022.1, from coordinate 56,930 downwards.
TGCGCTTCATCAGGCACCGTGACCGCTTCAGACGGTGTGTGGGACGGTTCGACCAGTCCGTTTGCAAGATCGGCAGGCACAAACACCATCATCGAGGCTGGCAGATAGCCCCATGGCAAGGTCTGGAACATCACGCGCATGGAGACGGTGTCACGATGACGCGTCTGGATCTGCAACAGGGTGGAGGGCGCAGTGTCAGTTCCGCTTGCATCCAAAGGCTGCTGCGCAAAGATTTCATGAATGGCACCGGCCTCGTGGAACTCGTCGGCTGACGTGTAACCCAATGTGTGCAAAATCATTTTGTTCATGACAATGGGCACATCGCCACGACTGACCAAAACACCCACCGGCAAGCGATCGAGCAAAGCCTGCACATCATCGGGAATGGAAAAAAGATCGGAGGGTTTGCGCTCGGGCGCTTGGCCATGCAAGGCCAACACAGAAGAGGCCAATTCCGCCATCAGCGGATCATAGGGATCATCAGACGCCGTGGGCGTGCTGGCGGTTTCTGGCTCGTGCTCGGGCTCGGGTTCTTCTTGCGCGACGGGTTCCGGCTCCAGAAAAATTTTCGGCATGACATCTTCGGCCAGCAGACGGCCGATTTCATGAAAGGCTTTTTGCTCGCGCTCGTTCAAATCGACAATCGAGGGCGGCAGGGCTTGGCGGGGGGGAGCGGGCGCGATGGTCTCAACAGCAGAGGGGGTCGGTGCTGTATCGCTCTCTTCGTTGCTCTCAGACCATGCATCGGCTCTGAGCGCAAAACCTCGATAACCGGTAAAGCGCCCTTGCGAATTATATTGCGGTGCACCAGAGATCTGCAGGATCATGGGCGGCTGGCCCAGACGCATCCACATGCTGGTAACCGAGGCAAAGGTCTCGCGGGCCGCCACGGCTTTGGCGATGATCTGCTCCGCATCAATGATCGATGAGCGATCAAGCAAGGACTTGCCTTGCCAAGGCTGCAAAAGCACCGCCATGTCTTTGAGCACGGCCTGTTCGTCGCAGGCCCATAAGAGCCGCCGATTGGCCATTGCGTGATCCCTGTGCTCTGCCATCGCGCCGCGCAACCCCTGAAGGGATTGCCTCTCTGTCCTGTGTGGAAACCAAACCGATTCGACCAAGACCCTAATCGCAAGAGATTAAAGGAAGTTGAATAAAGCACGAGCCCTTCAAAAAGCGGCCCTGCCCATCAAGTCAGGGTTGACGCCCCTCTGAGAACGCGACCCCCTCCCTGCTTAGGTCTGAGAAAGAATTTCGAGGGGGTAGTTGACAATTGTGCAGTGCAACAATATATTGCAATGCACAATACGCATTTGAACTTTTCCGCCGAGGGGCCGGACGGTCCGGCCCCAAGCGCCACCTTACGAGGCAAAGACCATGATCAAGACCCCAGGTTCCTACGAAATCCCGAATGAAATGCGCGATTTTGCCGAAAAGAGCGTCGAACAGGCTCGTAAAGCCTTTGACGGCTTCATCAGCGCCGCCAGCAAGGCTGCCAATGCTGCCGAAACCCAAGCGCATGCCGCTCAGACCAGCTCACGCGAAGTGGCCCAGAAGGCTATTTCCTACACGGAACAGAATATTGCCGCCAGCTTCGACTTCGCCCAGAAGGTCGTGCGCGCCAAGTCCTTGCAGGATTTGATGCAGGTTCAGGCTGAATTCGTGAAAACACAGGCTGAAGCTCTGCAATCACAATTGCAGGACGTGTCTTCGGCTGTTCAGTCGAATGTCCAGAAGGCTGCTGCCGATGCGAAAGCCACTGTTGAAAAGGCCACCGCTGAAGTAACAAAGGCTGCAACCGAAGCAACTCGCCGCAAATAAGGCGTTTGTTCAGCGATGCGCATGGGGTGATCCCTGACATCGCACCAGTATCGACGGATGCGGCCCCCTCCGCATCCGCTCTTGTTCCGGTCTGATCGGAACACCTCTTTTGTACCTTGTTGATTTTTATCGAGGCTGAAGGGTCTCGCCATTTTGAGTGTGCGTCTGCAACATATCAAGTCAGGAGCCTTTATGATGGCCAAGAAATCAAAATCTGCCCCCCCGCCTTCCAAGCCAGCGGTGATCCTCAAATCGATCTCGGCTGTCAAACAACCCAGCCCCAGCGCCGCCGCCAAGCTTCAAGCCAAAGCCGCAGCGCCGGTTGTCCCCCCAGCCCCTGCGAAACAAGCGCCGGTCAAGCAAGAGCCCCCCAAAACGGCCCCTGTAAAAGCGGCCAATTTGAAAGCGGACCCTGCCAAGCAAGCGGCGACGCCTGCGAAAGCAGCCCAGCCCGTCAAACAGGCCCCTGTCAGCAAGCCCGCAAGCCCGTTGCCTGCGCAAGCCGGCTTGGTTGATCCCAGCGCCTTGATCGAAACCTTGGCCACGCGGCGTCAGGAAAGCCTGAACAATGCGATTGCCCAATTGCATGCGCTGCATAGCCAAATGCTGCATGCCGCAGGCCGTCATGCCAATACGGCCCTGCAATTTCTCAACAATGCCCCCAAATCCGGTACGCTGACCGATATGATCGAATGGCAGTCCCGCTGGTTTTTATCGCATGCGCATGTCCATCAGGATGGCGTGAAAGCTTTGGGCACGCTGGCCAGCCAAAATATCGAGCATTTGCAGAAAAGCCTGCGGGTCGATCTGCCGCTGAAAGCCAACTAAACCCTTTCAGCCACTCACAATAGAGACCCGAAACGTCGGTTTCGGGTCTTTTCTTGTTTGAAAGATGAATTTAAAGACTTTTCTTGGTCTTGAAAAATTCTGCGCGGGGGCTTAGGGTCCGCCCGCGTGTCAAAGGGCAGCTGTAGCTCAGTTGGTTAGAGCGCTAGATTGTGGATCTAGAGGTCCCCCGTTCAAGCCGGGGCAGCTGTACCATTGACACATACGGGTTTTTCCCGCGCCAAGCCGGTGTTTTCGACTGGCCCGCATCGATCTTCTCCGCCAATTGTTCAAAAAAATGCTGTTTGGCCGCCTGTTGCATAGGCGCAATGCTTGCGGGCGGATTGCGCGGGCGCGGAAGATGGGCCACTCAGGGACCATCCATTTATCCATGTCCTTGCCCCCATGTCCTTGTCCGCACCGCCGCACACTCCACCCCCCTACGCCCCGATCACCTGGCGCGGCCTGTGGACGGGCCTGCGTCTGGTTTTGCCCTTGCTGCCCGGGATCAGCGTGTTTGGTGCCGCCTTCGGCGCCGGTGCGGCCCATACCGGCCTGACGCTGGCGGAAGCCGTCTTATCAAGCGGGCTGGTATTTGCCGGTGCGGCGCAATTGGTGTCTTTGGCATTGTGGCAGCAGGACTGGACGCTGGCCTCGGTTCTCGCCATCACGCTGGTGGTGTTTGCCATCAATGCCCGCATGATCTTGATGGGGGCGGCTCTGCATCACTGGATCAAAACCGCGCCGCCGCGCTGGCGCTGGATCAGCCTGTTTTTGTTCACCGATGCCAATTGGATTGTCGGCATGCGCTACCATGCCGAAGGCGGACGCGATTACGGGATTTTTATCGGCGCGGGTCTGACGCTGTGGTCGCTCTGGGTGGTGGTGACGATCCCCGGCTATTTGTTGGGCAGTCTGATCGGTGACCCGCATGTCTGGGCGCTCGATATGATCATGCCGATGATTTTTGTGACCATGCTGGTGCCCCTATGGAACAACCTATCAGCGACAGGAAGAAGCGGATTTTTAGCCCTTGTGCCATGGGGCGTGGCGGCTTTGACCGGACTGGCGGTCAACGCCATGTTGGACGGCTATAGCTTTATCGTGGTCGGGGCGCTTTCGGGGGCGCTGACCTCGGCATTGCTGCCCGGCGGGGAGCGAGCATGAGCGCGCTTTTCACCATTCACGGCGGGGCGTTTCTGGCCTTGTGCAGCATGGCGCTGGCCTCTTATCTGTGTCGGGTCGGCGGCGTCTGGCTGATGGATCATCTGCCGCCAAGCCCGCCCTTGAAACGGGCTTTGCAAGCGCTGCCCGGCTCGATCATTCTGGCCACGGTCTTGCCGCTGGGCATGAAGGGCGGGGTTTCAGCTTTGTGCGGATTGGCGGCGGCCTTGCTGATCATGATCCTGACCCGCAAAGATCTGGCAGCCCTCAGCTGTGGTATGCTCGTGGTGATCGCCCTCAGGCAATGGGGCTTTTAAGCGCGCGTCAGGCGGCTTGCTTTAACCGCGTCTGGATCTGCCGCACCAAGACATCGCGCACATCCCGATAGGCCTCCAGCACCTGATCACGCGTGCCTTGTGTGAGGGAGGGATCGGGCAAAGGCCAATATTCAACGGTGGCCGCCAGCGTGCGGGTGAGATCAAGCGCTTTGTGATGCGCCTCGGGACTGAGCGAGATGATCAAATCGAAATTCAAGCCTTCCCAATCATCCAATTCATCAATGGTGCGCGGTTTGTGCTTATGCGCATCAATGCCGATCTCCTCCAGCACCGCCGCGGTGAAGGGATCGACATCGCCTTTGGTCACGCCCGCCGACTGCACATAAATGGACTTGCCCAAATAATGGCGGGCAATGGCTTCGGCCATGGGTGAACGGATCGCATTATAGCCACACGCAAACAACACAGCCTGAATGGGACGCGGGTGATGATCGATCATCCCATCATCCCTTCCAATGCAAGGCGGCAATCAGTGTAAACAAGCGGCGCGCCGTATTAAAATCCATTTCGACTTTGCCCTCGAGCCGCTCGATCAACAAACGCGCCGCCTCGTCATGCAGGCCGCGTCGCCCCATATCGATGGCCTCGATCTGGGTGGGGCTGGAGGTGCGAATGGCCGCATAATAGCTTTCGCAGATCATGAAATAATCGCGCAACACCCGCCGGAACGGCGTAAGGGACAAGACATGCGTGATCAACGCATCCCCTTCTGCCATGCGGATATCGAGCGATAATTTATTCTCGATCATCGCAATGGTCAGGGCATAGGGGCCACCCGCATGATCGGGCAAAGCGAAGAGATTGGACTCGATGAGATCATAAATCGCCACCATGCGCTCATGCTCTTTTTCGGGCGTCGAGCGACCGATGGACAATTCGTCAAGCGTGATGGCAACAAGCGATTTGGGGGACGCCGAGCTCATGCATCATCATCCGAGGTTCAAGCGGGTGGAAACCGACAAGGCATGCGCCTGCAATCCTTCCGCCTCGCCCAAAGCAATGGCGGCCGGACCGATGGCGCGCAGCTGTTCCGGCCCGCATTTGAGGATGGAGGTGCGCTTCATAAAATCAAGCACGCCGAGACCGGAGGAGAAGCGCGCCGACCGCGCGGTGGGCAGGACGTGATTGCTGCCGCCGACATAATCGCCCACGGCCTCCGGCGTATAAGCGCCCAAGAAAATAGCACCGGCATTGCGGATCGCCAAAGCCAGCGCCTCCGCGTCATCGCATTCGATTTCCAGATGCTCGGGGGCCAGACGATCCACCAAAGGCACCGCCGCCTGCAAAGAGGCCACCTCGATGATCGCCCCGAAATCACGCCAGCTGGCGGCGGCAATGTCGCGGCGCGGCAAAAGCGCGAGACGGGCGGAAACGGCTTGTACGACCGCGTCCCCCAAAGCCCGATCATCGGTGATCAAAATAGACTGGGCTGCCACATCATGTTCGGCCTGCGCCAAAAGATCGGCGGCGATCCAATCGGGATTGGCGCTGTGATCCGCCATGATCACCACTTCCGACGGACCGGCGATCATATCAATGCCGACCTGCCCGAAGACGCGCCGTTTCGCAGCAGCCACATAGGCATTGCCCGGCCCGACGATTTTGGCCACGGGCGCGATCGTCTCGGTGCCATAGGCCAAAGCGGCCACGGCCTGCGCACCGCCGATGCGGTAAATTTCATCCACGCCTGCAAGATGGGCGGCAGCCAACACCAAAGGATTGATGACGCCGTCAGGGGTGGGCACCACCATGACAATGCGCGGCACACCCGCCACCCGCGCGGGCACCGCATTCATCAAAACGGAGGACGGGTAACTGGCCGTCCCGCCCGGCACATAGAGGCCCACGGCTTCAATGGCGGTCCAGCGATGTCCGAGTTCAACCCCGATCGCATCAGTGTAGCGGTCATCCTGCGGACGCTGACGGGCGTGATGGTTGGCAATGCGGCTATGGGCCAGCTCAAGGGCCGACAGGGTCTTGGCATCGCAGGCCTTGAGGGCCGCTGCAACCTCCTCAGCCGAAACCCGCAAACGGTCAGCCGCCAGCACCATACGGTCAAAACGGGCGGTGTAATCCATCAGCGCCAGATCGCCGCGCGCGCGCACATCCTCGATAATGACGCGTACCGCCTGATCGACGTCTTCGGAGACTTCGCGTTTCATGGCCAAAAGGGCTTTGAACCGCGCCTCGAAATCCTGATCCTTGTGTGACAGACGCAACACCATTACGCACCCTCCGCCGTGTGATCTTCAAGATCGGACAAGGCTGCCTCGATATAATGGACGTCCAGCCGGATCCGCTCGCCCTCCTTGCAATGCAAGGTGACATGCCCCGCCGGACTTTCGTGCGGATCAAAGGTGATGGCCAAAAGCTGCATGCTGGCCTCCGGTTTTTCAAGCAGCACATGTTTGTGCTCGACCTTTTCAACGCCCTCGAAATGCACGCCGACCAATTGCACCGTGCCATCGGATGCACGCTGGCGCTCGGCCACAAAGGCAAAGCGTTTTTGCTTGGGCAGATAGGCCACACGCCCGACCATCAGGCGCGCCCCCTCCAGATGCGCGGACAAAACCGCGAGATCCTCAATATCCACCGCAAAGAGTTTCAATAAGCCGGTCACAGAACGCGCATGCTCCCACACATCAAACACAGGGTCTTTTCATCGCAAGTGACCCTAATCGAGCCATAGGCCCGGGACAAGCGCTGTCTTTGGCGAAGATTTGATCCTTAATGCTCGCCCGACACGCGCTCGATCAAAGCGCCGCAACGGGCCAGTTTTTTCTCAAGCTCTTCAAAGCCGCGATCGAGATGATAGACGCGATGGACCATGGTCTCGCCTTCGGCAGCCAAGGCGGCGATCACCAAAGACACCGAGGCCCGCAAATCCGTGGCCATCACCGGCGCGCCTTTGAGGCTTTTGCGACCCTCGATCAGGGCGGTTTCCCCATCGAGTTTGATCCGCGCCCCGAAGCGCACCAGCTCCTGCACATGCATGAAGCGGTTTTCGAAAATGGTTTCCCTGATATGGGAGGTGCCGTCGGCACGGCACATCAAGGCCATGAATTGCGCCTGCAAATCAGTTGGAAAACCGGGGAAGGGCGCGGTTGTCACATCAACGGGCGCAATGACGCCGCCTTGGCGGCTGACCCTGAGGCCTGCGGCCTCCTCAGAAATCTGCAAACCGGTTTTTTGCAGCACATCAAGGGCGGATTGCAGCAAGTCCGCCCGCGCCCCCTCCAGCAATACATTGCCGCCAGTCATGGCCACCGCCATGGCATAGGTGCCGGTTTCGATCCGGTCGGGCAGAACCTCGTGATGTGCCCCGCCCAGACGCCCCACACCCGTGATTTCAATCCGGCTTTGACCCGCACCGCTGATTTTTGCGCCCATTTTATTGAGGCACAGGGCCAAATCGACCACTTCGGGCTCGCAGGCCGCATTTTCAATCACCGTATCGCCATTGGCCAGACAGGCGGCCATCATGGCCGTATGCGTGCCGCCGACCGTGACTTTCGGAAAGCGGATCAGCCCGCCCTGCAAGCCTTTGGGGGCGCGGGCGACCACATAGCCACTGTCGATATCAATGTCAGCCCCGAGCGCTTCAAGCGCCATGATCAGCAAATCGACCGGACGCGTGCCGATGGCGCAACCGCCGGGCAGCGAGACCCGCGCCTCGCCCATACGGGCCAAAAGCGGCGCGATCACCCAGAAACTGGCGCGCATCCGCGAGACCAATTCATAAGGGGCGGTGGTATCGACAATATCGCGTGCGGACAGGGTAATGCTGTCGCCCTCGCCTTCGCGCTGATCGACCCGTTTGCCGCCGATCCCTGCATCCACCCCGTGATTGCCGATGATGCGCATCAACAGACGCACATCCGACAGGCGCGGCACGTTGTACAATGTCAGCGTCTCGCGCGTCAGCAGGCTGGCAATCATCAAGGGCAAAGCGGCATTTTTGGCCCCGCCGATCATGATGGAGCCATTGAGCGGCTGGCCGCCGGTAATGCGGATGCGATCCATTGTTAATCCGTCCTGTTTTCGTCACGCACGGAGGGATCCGCATCATGAATCGGGTCATTAAAACCCTGTTTTTCGGTTGAGAAGGGGCTGTGATCGGCTTTTTCATCCAGAAAAGCGTCGTTTTTGCGGCGCTCACGCTGTTGTTTCTTGCGGCGATAGAGATTCTCGCGCAACGCGGCAGCCAAACGCTGTTTGCGATCCGGAGTATCAGCCATCACGTTTCACCCATCCTGACCCCGCAGCCCAAGCGTGCGGCTGCAAAAGATTGAGGCATTTTCCTAAGCATATCGCGTGACTCTGACAAGTCTTGCGCGTAGAAGGGGGCTCGGTTTTTCACCCCTTGCCTAACCATTTGATAATGGCCCTGTTATTTTCGGGATGATAGGTCATCTGCTCACAGCGAGACCCACCGCCCCCCTTCGGCCCAATTTGCGTGACAAGAACCCCATCATGCCTCCAATTCCTCCCTCTTCCTATGATGTCTATTTCCAAAACGCGCTGGACACGCTCAAACAAGAGGCCCGCTACCGCGTTTTTACGGAAATTGAACGCCAGACCCATCTCTATCCCCAAGCTTTATGGCATCATGCCGATGGTCCGCGCCCCATCACCTTGTGGTGCTCCAACGACTATCTCGGACAGGGCCATCATGCGGCGGTGATCGAGGCCATGGTGACGGCCGCCCGCAAAATGGGCACCGGTGCAGGCGGCACCCGCAATATTTCGGGCAATCACCAGCCGATTGTGGCGCTGGAAGCCGAACTCGCCAGCCTGCACGGCAAGGAGGCCGCCCTTGTTTTTACCTCGGGCTATGTGGCCAATGACACCGGCATTTCCACCCTCGCCAAACTCATTCCCGATGTGGTGATTTTATCGGATGCCCACAACCACAATTCGATGATTGAAGGCGTGCGCCGTTCGGGCGTGGAGCGGCATATTTTCCGCCACAATGATCTCGACCATCTCGAAAGCCTGTTAAAGGCTGCGGGTCATCGGCCCAAGCTGATTGTGTTTGAAAGCGTCTATTCCATGGATGGCGATATCGGGCCGATCAAGGATATTTGCGATCTGGCGGACCGCTATCAGGCCATGACCTATATCGACGAGGTGCATGCGGTGGGCCTTTATGGCGAACACGGGGCGGGGGTTGCCGAACAAGACGGTGTCATGCACCGGCTCGATGTGATTGAAGGCACTTTGGGCAAGGCATTCGGGTGTCTGGGCGGCTATCTCGCCGGATCCGCCGCCATGATTGATGCGGTGCGCTCTTATGCGCCCGGGTTTATTTTTACCACCGCCCTGCCACCCGCCATTGCGGAGGCCGCGCTGTGTTCCATCCGGCTGGTGCGGCAAGGGCAGGCCTTGCGGGCACGGCATCAGGCACAGGTCGCCAAAACCAAAACACGTCTGAAACAGGCGGATCTGCCGATGCTCGACACACCGACCCATATCATCCCAGTGATGGTGGGGAATGCCGACACATGCAAAGCGGCCTCTGACCGCTTGCTGACCCTGCACGGGATCTATATCCAGCCGATCAATTATCCCACCGTTCCGCGTGGCACCGAACGGCTGCGCATCACGCCCTCCCCTTTGCATGACGAGGCGCAAATCGAGGCGCTGGGGCAAGCGCTTGATGAGGTCTGGACGCATTTCAACCTGCCGCGCCAGCATGCGAAAGTGGCTGCGGAATAGGCTCTTTCGCGGTTTTCAAATGAGGACGGGATCAGCTCTGCCCGTCATTGCCAGCACCGCAGACAATCGCACAGACATGCGATCCGGGATCGGGACGGAAGGCGCCTGATTGCAAGGCTGCAATGGCGGCCGCACCGGACAGATCCGCCGCAATCCCGTTTTCAAACCACAGGCTTTGCGCGGCCTTGCGCATCGCCTCATCGGTGACCAGCACCACCGATTCGAGACTATTTTGAATCAGCGTCAACACAGCGGGATGGGTGGTGCGGGCTGCCATGGTCGGCACGCAGGTGTCGATCTTATCCAAGGTCACCACATGGCCCGCAGCCATGGCCGCATGCAAGGTCGGCGCGCCCACCGGCTCGATGCCGATGACGCGGATATCCGGACGCAGGGTTTTGATGGCAGTGCCCAAGCCTGCCGCCAAGCCACCGCCGCCAATGGCCACCAACACCACATCGATCTCGGGCATGTCCTCCAATATTTCCAATCCCAATGTGCCTTGACCTGCCACCACATCGGCATCCGCAAAAGGATGCACATAGGTCGCGCCGGTCTGAGCGGCATAAGCGAGGGCATGGTGATTGGCCTCATCGAAATTATGGCCGATGATTTCGATATCGGCTGACCAGCCTTTGAATTTCGGAATTTTATCGGGGGCGACATTGGTGGGTAGAAAAATTTTAGTCGGCACGCCTGCAACATAACCGGTGCGGGCAATGGCCAGACCGTGATTGCCGCCGGACGCCGTCACCAGACCATGCGCCAATTGGGCGGGCGATAATGTGCGCACACGGTTCATGGCACCGCGTGCTTTGAAAGAGCCCGTGACCTGCTGCAATTCCAGTTTCATGGTGACCTTGCACGGCAAGGCATCGCGCCACTGTCGGACTTCAAGGATCGGCGTGTGTCGGACCGCATCATGAATCCGGCTGCGGGCGGCTTTGATGTCCTCGATGTCAATCATGGTCTGGCGTTTTCCGTTTCAATGAAAAAAATCACTAGAATTAAACGTGCAAATCGGATCAGGTAAGGGCTTATCCTAAACGATCCCTCAACAAAGAAGCAATCAAGGAGAACGCCCCGTGTCCGATCATGCCGTAAGCCGCTTTGCCCAGTCCCTGATCAATGCCCATAAGAGTGGCAAACGCATCGCGGTCGATGATGACGCCCGCGCTCTGGCCCGCGACGATGCCAAAGCTGTCATGCAGACCGTTGCCAAAGGTCTCGGCCAAACGCCCGCCGGCTGGAAAGTGGCAGTGATTGACGGCACGCCAGCTTATGCCCCGATGTTTGCCAAAGACATCCGCCCCAGCGGCGCGCATTTTCCGATGATCGAAGAAGGCTATTTGATTGAAATCGAAGTGGCCTTGAAACTTGCGCATGATTTGCCGCATCGCGACACCGCCTATAGCCGCAGCGAAATCGAGGCGGCTTGCGGTGAATGGGTGGTGGGGATTGAACTCATCGGCTCCCGTTTGAAAAAATCACCGGGCGAAGCGCCTTTCCCCGCCTGGCTTGCCGACAGCATGGGCAATGCCGCCTATGTCACGGGTCCGTCGGTGGCCTTTTCTGCCATCAAGGACGGTTCGGTTTTGCCGGTGACCTGGTGGCTGGACGGCGTTGTCAAAGAAGACAAGATCGGCGGCCATCCGCAAAATGACCCGATCCTGCCCATTCTTCTCAATGCCAATGCACCCGATGATTTGTTGGGCGGCTTCAAGGCCGGACAGATCATCACCACAGGCTCGCTGACCGTGCCGACATTGATCACCGGCAAAGGCCATGTGGAAGCCGAAATCAAAGGCATCGGCCGTGTCACTTTGACCGTTGCCGACTAAACAAGCCTAGCGGCTGCGCGGATCCAAGGCATCGCGCAGCCCGTCGCCCAACAGATTGAACGAAATCACCGAGACAAAAATCGCCAAGCCCGGCCAGATCGCCATCCAAGGCGCATTGCCGAGAAAACGCTGGGCGACATTGAGCATGGATCCCCATGAGGGCAAAGGCGGCTGTTGCCCGAGCCCGAGAAATGACAGGCTGGCTTCCGCAATAATGGCCGTGGCGATGGTCAATGTGGCCTGCACCAGCAAAGCCGGTAAAACATTGGGCAGGATATGGCGCAAGGCAATGCGCCAGACGGGATTGCCGACGGCGCGTGCCGCCTCGATATAATCTTCATTGCGGATCGCCAAGGTTTGCCCCCGCGTCAAACGCACAAACAGAGGGGTTGCGGTGATGCCGATGGCAATCATCGCATTGCCCAAAGACGGGCCTAAAAAGGCCGCCAGCGCAATCGCCAAAATCAGAAAGGGGCAGGCCAGCATCGCATCGGTAAAACGGCTGATCAGCGCATCGATAAAACCGCCGCGATAGCCTGCAATCAAGCCCAAGGGCACGCCGATGGAAATGGCAATGCCGACCGAAATGACACCTGCGGACAAGGAGGCCCGCGCGCCCCAGATCACACGTGTCAGAATATCGCGTCCGACCTCATCGGTGCCGAACCAATGGGCACCAGACGGGGCCTTGCGCACCAGAAGATAATTTTGCTTGATGACATCATAGGGCGCGATTTCGGGCGCAAACACCGCAAGCACCACCAGACAAATAATCATGACCAAGCCGACCATGGCCGGAACACGCGCCTTCAAGCGCCGCCACGCACGACCCGCCGGACTTTCCAGAAAAGAGGGGGAGGACATCTCTATCACGTCATTCATCCCGCAGCCGTGGATTAACCAGAATATAGCCGAGATCCGCCAGAAGATTGAGCAGAATATAGGTTGTGGCGGTGACCAGAACCACCCCTTGCACCACGGCATAATCGCGATTGAAAACCGCATCGACAATCAATTTGCCAAAGCCCGGAATGGTGAAGATTTGTTCGGTCAAAACAGCGCCTGACAGCAAGGTGCCAAATTCCAACGCGCCCAGCGTGATCACCGGTGTCAAGGCATTGCGCATGGCATGTTTGATGACCACCACATGTTCATAAAGACCCTTGGCGCGGGCGGTGCGGACATAATCGGATGCGAGCGCCTGCAACATCGCCCCGCGCGTATGGCGCATCAACACACCGGCAATCGCATTGCCCAAAACAAAAGCAGGCATGATGGTGGTTTTCAAGGATTGGCCGAGATCCTCAAAGGGGCTGACATAGCCCGAGGCGGGCAACCAGCCGAGATGCACCGAAAACAAAAAAATCAACATGATGCCGAGCCAGAAATTGGGCGTAGAAATCCCGACAAGTCCCACCACATTGACGATGGAATCCAGCAAGCGACCCTTATAGACCGCGCATAAAACGCCAAAGCTGACACCCAATGTCAACGCAATCAGCATGGCCATGCAGGCGAGCTGCAAGGTCACCGGTAATTTTGTCGCGACCAATTCCAGCACCGGCGCTTTGAGTCGCATGGATTCACCGAGATCGCCATGCAGCACGCCTTTGATCCAATAAAGATATTGCAAGGGCAACGGCTGATCGAGATGATATTGCGCACGGATCTGCGCAATCACAGCCGGGTCTTTATCCTCCCCAGCCATGATCAAAGCGGGATCGCCCGGCAACAAATGCTGCAATGAAAAGATAATCACCGACACGAAAAAAACGGTCGGCACCAATTGCAACACGCGTTTCAAAATCACTGACAGCATGGTGATGCCTTCAAACCCCGAAAGGAGACGCGCGGCTGAGGACAGCCGCGCCGCCCATTGCTTATTTCAACCGTGCGCCTGTCAAGCGAATGAGGCCATCGGGCAATTGCACATAACCGTCAAGCCGGTCGGTATGCGCCATCAAAATACTCACATGATAGAGATAGAGGACGCCGCCCTCTTCTTGCAGGATTTTGGTGGCTTTTTCATAAATGGCCTTGCGCTCGTCAAAGCTGCCTTTCTGGCGGGCTTCACCGAGCAGAGCATCCACATCCTTGTTGCAATAGCCGGTATAGTTCAGAGGCTGTCCGCAGGCATGGAAACTATAGGCATTGCCATCGGGATCGGTGCGGCCAGACCAGTTGAGCAAATACGCCTGATAATTACCCTGTTCGGCTTGGGTCAGGGATGTGGCAAATTCCGTGAGGCGGATTTTCATATCAAAGCCCGCTTCGGCAGCCATGGACTGCACGATTTCCGCCACCTGTCTGGCTTCGGGATTATTGGGCACCATGAAGTCAATGGTGAGCGGTGTTTTCACACCCGCTGCCTTCAACAAATCCTGTGCCTTTTTGACATCACGCCCTGTGACCGGAAAGGATTTTTGATAATAGGGGTTAGAGGGATTGATCCATTGATTGCCGGGCGTAAACTCGCCATTAAAGGCAACCTGATTGATGGCCTCGCGATCAATGGCCCAGTTGAGCGCCTGACGGACGCGCGGATCCAGACCCAATCCCGTTTTGCCCGCCTCTTTATTGGCGATATTCATGGTAATCCCCGAATAGGCCAGTGACGGAACAGCGGTTAATTTCAGCTTGGCATTGGCTTTGACATCTTTGATGTCGGTGGCGGGCAGACGCTCGATGAGATCAAGCTGACCCGAGCGCAAATTGGCCAGACGCACGGTGCTGTCTGCAATCGGCAAAAACACCACGCGGTCAAAATTGATTTTGTCTTTGTTCCAGTAATCGGCAAATTTTTCAAGAACGATGCGGTCTTGTTGCACGCGTTCGACAAATTTGAACGGACCGGCGCAAACAGGCTTTTGTCCGAATTTATCGCCTAATTCCTTGGCGGCTTTGGGCGATACAATCATGCCCGCGCGATCGGTCAATTGAGCGATCAAGGGCGAGAACAGCGCCTTCAAAGCAAGCTTCACCGTCAAGGGATCGACCACCGTGATTTCAGCGACCGAGCCGAGCTCCGGCTTGCGGAACGAGCCTGCCATATTCAAATGACGATCAAGGGAGAAGCGCACCGCTTCGGCATCCATCGGCTCGCCGTCATGGAATTTGACGTTGGGGCGCAATTTGATGACAACCTCTTTGCCATCAGCCGATGTTTCAGACGACAAAGCCAGCTGCGGCACAATATTGAGCTTGGCGTCGATATCAAACAACTTGTCGCACAGCGAGGCAAAGACGATGCGCCCGACATAGGAGCGCGCCAGACTGGGATCGAGCACATCGGGATCTTCCGCCAGACCGATGCGCATGCTGGTCTGCGCCGAGGCCATGCCCAAGGACAAAGCAAAGCCCCCCGCCAAGGCCAACCACTTCAATGATGATTTCAAACGCATGCAACACTCCTGTTTTTTGATGGATATCAACATTCAGTTTTCAACCGCCGTCACTGCGGATTTTTCAACAAAAGCCCGCATCAATTTTTCAAGTACCGCATGGCGCGCAGGTGCCGTTTCAATGACCTGTTCGCTACCGATCACGGCATGACGCAAACAAGCGACCTGATGCGCATCGGCAAGCCGTTCCAAGAGGGGCCGCTGGGTGCGGCAACGCGCCTCCACATGGGCACAGCGGGTTTGAAAATGGCAACCGGGCGGCGGATTGAGCGGCGAGGGCACATCACCCTCCAGAAGATTTCGATGCCTGTGTTTGATCACCGGTTGCGGAATGGCGCGCAGCAAGGCTTGGGTATAGGGATGGCGCGGCGTTTCAAACACCGCTTTGACAGGCCCGCTTTCCACAATCCGCCCGAGATACATGACCGCAACGCGATCCGCGATATGACGCACCACCGAGAGATCATGGCTGATGAACAAATAAGAAAGTTTCAATTCTTTTTGCAGATCGGCCAACAGGTTCAAAACCTGTGCGCGGATGGACACATCGAGCGCCGAGACCGGCTCGTCACAGACAATCAGTTTCGGCTCCACCGCAATGGCACGGGCAATGGCGATGCGCTGGCGCTGGCCACCGGAAAATTCATGCGGATAGCGCCCTGCATGTTCGGGCTTCAATCCAACCTGCTGCAAGAGGCGCGCAACACGGGCGGGCCGCTGATCGGCTGGCACGATTTGATGCAGCATCAAGGGTTCGGACAAAAGATCCCCCACCGTCATGCGCGGATTGAGCGAGGCGAAGGGATCTTGAAAAATCAATTGCGCCTTGCGGCGCATGGCGCGCAAGTCCTGCCCATCAAGGCGTGCGAGATCATCGCCCTCAAACATGATCTGGCCCTGATCGGCCTCGATCAGCCGCAAGATCAAACGGCCCAAGGTCGATTTGCCGCAACCCGACTCACCCACAATTGCCAAGGTCTCGCCTGCATGGATCTCCAGATCAATGCCATCCACCGCGCGCACAAAGGTTTCCGGCTTGCCAAAAAAATTGCGGCGCGCGGGGAAATTTTTTGTCAGACCTGTGACGGAAACCAAAGGCGTTGTCATGCAACAAGCCTTTCTAACGGTGCACGCAAGCAACGGCTCGATTGCGTGGCACTGATGGCCTGCAAGGGGACAGCCTGCGTGCGGCATTGCGGCAAAACAAAGGGGCAGCGATCGGCAAAACGACATCCTGTTTGCGGCTTGGTCATATCGGGCACGCTGCCCTCGATTGCGGCCAAGCGGCCTTGCGGTTGATCCAGCCGTGGCAAGGAGCCCAACAGACCAACCGTATAGGGATGTTGGGGCGTGTTGAATATATCTTCGACGGCGCCTTTTTCGACAATCTGCCCCGCATACATCACCGCGACATCATCGCATAATTCCGCAACGACACCTAGATCATGCGTGATCAAAATCACCGCCGTGGTTTGCTTTTCCTGCAAGGCGCGCACAAGTTCCAAAATCTGCGCCTGAATGGTGACATCAAGGGCGGTGGTGGGTTCGTCGGCAATCAACAAGGTCGGCTGCAAGGCCAAAGCCATGGCAATCATCACACGCTGCCGCATGCCACCCGACAGACGATGCGGATAATCATGAAAGCGTTGTTCGGGGGTTGGAATCCGAACCTGCCGCAACATGTCAATCGCCTGCGCCTCGGCTTCAAGGCGGCTCTTTGTTGTATGGCGCAAAATCAGTTCAACAATCTGTTCGCCAATCGTATAGGCGGGATTGAGAGAAGTCATCGGCTCTTGAAAAATCATCGCCATGCGATGGCCGTTGAGATCGCGCTGCCTGTGTTCATCCACGCTCAAGAGATTTTCATTTTCGAAAAGAATACGCCCTTCAATCTCGGCGCTGTCTTTCGGCAACAATCCCATGATGGACAGCGAGGTGACGCTTTTGCCTGAACCCGATTCACCGACCAGCCCCAAAATACGACCGGCATGCACCGACAAATCAACGCCATCAACCGCTGTTACAACACGTCCATCCGCGCCTTGAAAGCGCACGCGCAGACCGGTGATGTCCAGCAAAGGCGTGGTCACTGACGCGCCTCCTCGGCCATGCTTTGGGCGATCAAGCGTTCCAATTCCCCACGGTCGATAATGCCGGCGGGATTGGCGCGCGAGGGCATGAATTTGCGATAATGGGTGTAACGGCCACGACTGACGCTTTCAAGCCGCGCCAGCTCTGCAATCGGATCGACATGGTCATCAACACGCAGATCCAGAAATGCGTAATCCTCGCCATCATGGATCAACAAGGCGGCTGATTGTTTGCCGCGCTTATCACCGCCCGCAGCTTCACCGGCTTTCAAGGCTTCGATCAAGCGTTGCGCAAAGGGCAATCTGATTTTGGCTTCATAAATGGCGGCTGTTTCCTCGATCACCTGTGGCCCTGCCAACATATTGCCAGCCACTGAAAAGTGATCCCTGATCAAAGATCCGCACCAATCCACACAGCCATCACCGGTATAGGCGGCAAAACGGAATTGCTGATCCATGAGATGGACCTGCCGCATGCCGCGACCTGCATCGGCATCGGTCACAGCCTTGAGCGCCTCTTGCGCCGAAGCGCCGTCGCGCATCAAGGCAATGGCTTGCGGACCGTAATAGGGATTGACGAAAGATTGGCTCGCCACCGCACCCACACCGGTTGCAATAGTGGGCACCCGCGCCCCCACTGCAAAGGCGCAGGTGGACACGGCAATGCCGATCATCTTTGTCTCAACATCATGCGCGATAATGGACCATGTCATCCTGTTTTGCTCCTATCGACCGGCGGCATAGGCTTGCATGCCGCGCGGATTGGCAGCGGCCCGCCGACGTTGCCCCACTTTGGAGGCGGCCACCAAACGGCCCTCCGACCATGCATCGCCGATCTCGACCTTATGGCCCCGCCGCTTCAATTCCGTAATGGTTTTTTCCGGCATGCGGGATTCCACAACCAGCACGCCGGGGCGCGAGGTGCGCGGCCAGAAGGATCCGGGGAAATGTTCCGAATGCCAAGCCGGTGCGTCAATCGCCTCCTGCAAATTCATCTGGCAATGCACATGGCGCAAGAAGAGTTGCGGGATCCATTGGTCTTGCTGGTCGCCGCCCGGCGATCCCCACACCATATAGGGTTCGCCATCGCGATAAGCGAGGCTCGGGGTCAGGGTCGAACGCGGACGACGGCCCGGCATCAGGGCTGCGGGATGGCTTTCATCCAGCCAGAACATCTGCGCGCGGGTTCCCAGACAAAAACCAAGCGCGGGGATGATGGGAGAAGATTGCAACCAGCCGCCTGACGGGGTTGCGGCCACCATATTGCCGTCTTTGTCGATGATATCGAAATGTACCGTATCACCTTTTGAATCGCCCAAACGGCCCACCGTCGGCTCGCCCGCACCCGTGGCACCCACCGCCGTGCGCGGCCCTTCGGCAATGCGTGCGTCAACGCGTCCGCCCGCGCCTGCAATATGGCCGGGGCGCAATTCCAGCGAGGCCTGTTCGGTGATCAGTTTGCGGCGCTCGTCATTATAGGCATCCGACAACAAGGTCTCGATCGGCACATGCACAAAATCGGGATCCCCATAAAAGGCCTCGCGATCCGCAAAAGCCAATTTGGACGCCTCGACAATCCAATGCACAAAATCGGGATCGGTCGGGCTCATGCCATCCAGCGGAAATCCTTTGAGCAAAGCCAGTTGCTGCAAGGCCACAAGACCTTGTGACCATGGGCCGCATTTAAACACCCGATGACGACCATAATCATAATGCACGGGGGCTTCCACATGCGCCTGCCATGTGGCCATGTCCTGGCCCGTCAAAACCCCGCGATGCGCCCGCCCTGTGACATCCATCACCTCTTGCGTACGGCAAAAGCGGTCAATCTCTTCGGCAATGAATCCTTCCGACCAGACCTTGCGCGCGCGCTCGATCACCGCCTCACGGCTGCCGCCGCCCGCCTCCGCTTCCGTCAATATCCGTTCATAGGTGTCTGCCAGAACCGGATTGGTAAAAATATCGCCGGTTTTAGGCAAATGCCCACCGGGCAGATAGGTTGCCGCCGAAGTCGGCCAATGCGTGCGAAACAAATCTTCCACCGTTGCGATGGTGGCGACAATCCGTTCCACCAGCGGATAGCCGTGGCGCGCATAAAAAATAGCGGGCTCCAAAACAGCCCGCAAAGAGACGGTACCGTAATCGCGCAACATCAGCATATAGGCGTCGAATGTGCCGGGGATACAGGGCGCCAACAGGCCCGTACCGGGCACGAGATCAAGCCCCAGATTTTTATAATGGGCGATTGTCGCGCCCGCTGGTGCCGGACCCTGCCCGCAGATCACCTCTGCTTTGCCACGCCGCACATCATGCAAAATGATCGGGACATCACCGCCCGGTCCGTTCAGATGCGGTTCGACAACCTGCAAAGTAAAGGCCGTTGCAACCCCTGCATCAAAGGCATTGCCGCCTTTTTCCAAAGTGGCCATGCCGACAGCCGTGGCAATCCAATGGGTGGTGGCAACCACCCCGAATGTGCCTTCGATTTCAGGACGGGTGGTAAAGGGATTGGGATTGATGAAACTCATGATGACCTTGACTGCGTGTTCGACTTTAGTGTGACACCCTAACGCGCTAGCGCAAGATTACCAGCCCCGATTTTGCGCTCTGGTTGCGCTCAGACGCGGCAAAGGGCTTAAAAATGAGCCATCAAAAAACCGTGCATGCCACCTATTCCACTGATGCAACTTGCGAAAGGGCCCCAAACCAGTCAACACTGACACCGTTTCGCGCCATTTCGCCCTCTTTTTGACGAGTCTCATGCCAAGCCATGTCCTGTTGCTGGCCCTGACCAGCGCCATTCTCCATGCCATCTGGAATACGCTGGCCCGCAGCAGGCCTGATCCGGGATTTGGCTATGCCGCCATGGTGTTTTCGGCGGGGCTTCTGGGCCTGCCTTTGCTGGGCGTGATCGGCAGTCCGGATCCCGCGTGTTTTCCCTATATCGTGGCGAGCTGCCTGTTCAATCTGATGACCATGCGCCTGACCATGCTGGCCTATGACCGCCTGCCACTGTCGCTGGCCTATCCGATTTCCCGTGCTGCGGCGCCGGTCTTTGTCGGAATGATGCAAATCCTCATTTTCAACGAAGAAAGCGCCAATGCGGCCATTGTCCTCGGCATCGGCGTGATTTGCGGCGCTCTTTTACTTTTGGGGCTGTCTGCCAAAAGCGGCGATAAAGTCGACCAGCGCGGCCTGTTGATTGCTTTATTGGCGGGGGTTTTTACCGGTGCGGTTGTTTTGGTTGATTCGCGGGGCATCCGCCTCGCGGGAACCGGCGTGGAGGCTGTGATCGGGTATGGCGCGATGGCCGCCATTTTGAATGCCGTGATGTTGCTGGTGACCATGTTTTTCGAGGGATCACGCCCGCGCGCCATCATGCGCAACAATTTCCGCTTCGGGGTGATGGGATCGTTGATTTCCCTCACCTCCTTTATCTTGATCCTGAAAGCCTATCAGTTCGGGCCCGTGGCACCTGCCTCGGCTGTACGCGAAACCAGTGTGGTCTTTGCCACCGCCTTTGCCGGATGGTGGCTGAAAGAAACCATCGGTCGTTTGCGTTGGGTGGCGGTGTTGATGGCGCTGGGCGGGATCGTGATTATCAAGCTAGGATAACAGGGCGCAGCCGTTTAGCGATTGGTTTTTGTCAACATGCTGGAAATGACTTTGGCCGTGAAATCCACCATCGGCACAATGCGCGCATAATTAAGCCGTGTCGGCCCGATGACACCCAAGACACCAATGATTTTTTGTGCGCTGTCTCGGAAGGGCGCCGCAATCACCGAGGATCCGGACAAGGAAAATAATTTGTTTTCGGAACCGATATAAATGCGCACGCCATCGCCTGTCTCGGCCCGTCCGATGAGATCGATCAATTCGCGTTTGGTCTCGATATCCGCGAACAAAAGACGGACCCGTTCGAGATCTTCGGCTGCGGTCAAATCATCAAGCAAATGCGCCTGTCCGCGGATGATCAATTGGCGCGTTTCATCCGCACCGCCCCACACCGCCAAGCCCGCCGACACCAATTTGGCGGTGATGGTATCGAGTTCCGCTTCGGCATCCTGCTGGGCCTGTTTCATCTCGGCCTGAATGTCTGTCAACGTGCGGCCACGCAAGCGCTCCGACAGATAATTGCCCGCTTGGGTAATGGCAGACGCGGGCAGGCCCTGCGGCAAGTCGATGATGCGGTTTTCCACCGTGCCGTCTTCACTGACCAAAACCACCAAAGCCCGATTATGATCCAGCCTGACAAATTCGATTTGCCGCAAGGCGGCATTGACTTTTTGAGTGACCACCACGCCAGCAGACCGCGTGAGACCTGAAAGCATTTGCGAGGCCTCGGTCAGCATCGATTCAAAGGAACGCGAACTGTCATGGGCGCGGATTTCGCTCTCAATCCGTTTGCGGTCATCCATGGCCACATCGCCGGTTTCCATCATGGCATCCACGAAGAAGCGCAAACCGCGTTCGGTCGGCAAACGGCCCGCGCTGGTATGGGGAGAAAAAATCAATCCCGCATGTTCGAGATCCGACATCACATTGCGGATCGAGGCCGGCGACAAAGAGGCCTGCAACAAACGCGACAAATGGCGCGAGCCAACAGGCTCGCCCGACGACAGATAACTCTCGACAATCTGCTTGAAAATGTCACGCGAACGCTGATTGAGGTCCATCACCCCCAAATCGGCACCGCCCGCACTCTGCGGCAAGGAATTCTCAGGCATCAGAACCATCCAAACCCAAACACGTCTTCTATCATCTTGTATGGGAAAGCCTCTGTCAAAAAATTCTGCGCATCCTTGTTGGAAAAACACAAGCCCTGATCGTGAAACAGAAAATAAGCCCGCCCATTCCTCCCATGTCTTGCCTCCCATGTCTTGCCCTGACCTGCCAAGCACCGTAAAGACAAAGGATGTTTTGTCCCATTGATCCCTGAGGTAATCCGATGCGCCCGTCCAATCGCCGTCCCGACCAAATGCGTGAGGTCACCATGGAGCGCAATATTGCCCGTTATGCCGAAGGATCCTGCCTGATCAAATTCGGCAATACCCATGTTTTATGCTGCGCCACGCTTGAAGAACGCGGCCCCCCCTGGCTGCGCGGAACCGGTAAAGGGTGGGTGACAGCCGAATATTCAATGCTGCCACGCGCCACATTGGAACGCACACGCCGCGAATCCACCTCCGGCAAGCCCAGTGGCCGGACACAGGAGATTCAACGCCTGATTGGCCGCTCCTTGCGGGCTGTGGTTGATCTGTCAGGGCTAGGGGAGCGTCAGATCATTCTCGATTGCGATGTTTTGCAGGCGGATGGCGGCACCCGCACGGCCTCGATCACCGGCGCCTTTGTCGCCCTGCATGATTGCCTGAAATGGATGCATGGGCGTTCCATGGTCAATCGCATGCCCATCAAAGACCATGTGGCGGCGATTTCCTGCGGAATTTCCAATGGCACATCCGTGCTTGATCTCGATTATGCCGAAGACTCGCAAGCCGAAACCGATGCCAATTTCGTGATGACCGGTAGCGGCGGCCTGATCGAAATTCAAGGCACGGCGGAAGGGGCGCCCTTTAGCGAAGCGCAATTCACGCAGATGATGGGGCTGGCTCGTGATGGCATCACGCAATTGATCGCCATGCAAAAATCCGTTCTGGCTCAAAGTTAAAGGGGCTGTTGATGGCGCATCCTGCTCTGCATGGCCGTATTGTCATTGCCACCCATAACAGTGGCAAACTGGTTGAAATGCGCGATCTGCTCACGCCCTTTGGGCTTGAAGCGGTGTCGGCGGGAGAGCTGAACCTGCCCGAGCCCGAAGAAACGGGCCTGACATTCATGGAAAATGCCGCCATCAAAGCCTTGGCCGCCGCCAAGGCCACCGGCCTGCCCGCGATTGCCGATGATTCCGGCCTGTGTGTGGCGGCCTTGGGCGGGGAGCCCGGCATTTATTCGGCGCGCTGGGCGGGGCCTGACAAAGATTTTACCCGCGCCATGCGGCAGATCGAAGAATTATTGCAAGCCAAAGGCGCGCTGTCACCCGCCCAACGCCAAGCCTGGTTTATTTCGGCGCTGACCGTTGCATGGCCCGATGGGCAATTGGCGGAAGTGGAAGGGCGGGTCGACGGACAATTGGTGT
The DNA here is from genome assembly GCA_903824185.1 of uncultured Hyphomicrobiales bacterium. Lineage (GTDB taxonomy): Bacteria > Pseudomonadota > Alphaproteobacteria > Rhizobiales > Beijerinckiaceae > CAIYZJ01. Next base: position 33,596 of record CAIJVU010000022.1, on the reverse strand, counting down.
GGCCGCCTCGCGGTAATATGGGCTTTGGCTATGACGCGATGTTTTTGCCGGAGGGGGAAACCCGCACATTCGGTGAATTGACGCGCGAGGAAAAACACGGCCTGCCGCCGCTGGGCCGCGGCCTGTCGCATCGCGCCCGCGCCTTTATCGCGCTGGTCGATCAGGTTTTGCAATGACCCTTGACGGCAAGACCGGCCCCGACGAACCGGGTTTCGGCCTTTATCTGCACTGGCCCTTTTGTCTGGCAAAATGCCCCTATTGCGATTTCAACAGCCATGTGCGCCATGAAGCCGTCGACCAAGACCGCTTCGTGCGGGCTTTCAACCGCTCGCTTGCCTATCAGGCCCGCTTGGCGCCGCACCGCATGGTGACCAGTATTTTCTTTGGCGGGGGGACGCCCTCGCTGATGGCGCCCAAAACCGTCGAGGCCTTGCTGGCTGCAATCCAGACGCATTTTTCGGTGTCCGCAAAGGCCGAGATCAGCATGGAGGCCAATCCCACCAGCGTCGAGGCCACACGCTTGGCCGATTATCGCCGCGCCGGTGTCAACCGCCTATCGATCGGCGTGCAGGCGCTCAATGATCACGATCTCAAAGCTTTGGGGCGCAAGCACAGTGTGGAAGAGGCCATCGCGGCCATTCAACTGGCGCAACGCTCTTTCGAGCGCACGAGTTTTGATTTGATCTATGCCCGTCCCGCCCAGACGGTCGATGACTGGCGTCAAGAATTGATGCAGGCGATTGATCTCGCCGCCGAGCATTTATCGCTTTACCAGTTGACGATTGAACCGGGCACGATGTTTGAACAACGCGTCAGAGCCGGACAATTGAAGCCACTTGGGGATGAAGACGCCCGTCGATTGTTCGACATCACACAAGACATTTGTGCCAGCCGCGGATTACCCGCCTATGAAATTTCCAACCATGCCCGTCCGGGTGCGGAAAGCATTCACAACCTGACCTATTGGCGCTATGGCGAATATGCAGGCTTGGGCCCCGGCGCGCATGGCCGTTTGCTGATCAATGGCCAGCGCATAGCGCTGATTCAAGAGCGCCACCCCGAGACATGGCTGAAGACCATTGAAGCCAGCGACGATGCCACGATTGAACGCGACGTACTGACCACCGAGCAACAGGCCCATGAACTGGTGTTGATGGGCTTGCGGCTGAGAGAAGGCATTTCACCGCTGCGGTACCACGCGCTTGCGGGATCAGCCCTTGCGGCTGAAAAAATCGACTGGCTGGTTGCGGAAGGCTTGTTGGAATGGCACGGACCGCAGGGGGCCAATGACCCCCGCTTGCGGGCGACCGCCAAGGCACTGCCTGTTCTCAATGCAGTCATTGAGGCCTTGCTATAGGCAGGGTTGTGAGAGACGATGGGCAGCCAAAGTGCTGATCCGCTAAATTGCTGACCCGCTTCAGACGGCTTGATCACAATGGAGAAGGGGAGGCAAATAAAGGTGCCCGATCCGAGCGCGGACAGGGATCGAGCACCTTTGCGGTTCCTCCGTCTGGGGTCGGAAGCGACCGAATGCCAATGATTGCCTAGCCTTAGGTGATCTGCTCATCACCCGTTTGGGAGACGGCTTCGGCGATCATCGTCTGAAAGAAACGGATCACCTTAGGGCGAAAAGTAACTTCCATCAGATGAAGCAACTATATCGGGAAGGATCTGTCCTGAAACCTGTCAAAAAGGACAGGGCCTAAAATTTTTCACCGGCCCGCACCAAACCCATGGAAACGGCTTTCACCACAGCGCCGCGAATAGTCCCCGTGCCGAGCTTTTCCCGACAACTATCGAGATGAAAGCGGATGGTGCGGACACTGAGGGACAGTGCCTCACTGGCCTGTTTGACTGTCATGCCGGAGGCAATCAAAGCCACGACCTCTGTTTCACGCGCGGTCAGGGCTGCCTTGATTTCATTGAGGCCGAGCATGGTGGCCGCCTGCGCATGCATATGAAAAGCAATAAAGACAAGGCCTGACAGAGACGTCATATCATTGAAAAGATCTTCATATTGATCCGCCGCACTGTAGGAGACAATGGCAAAAGCCCCGTCGGGTCCGCGCACCGGCACGCTGCACCCCGTGCGACTGATGCCGTAATCACCGGCCTCTTTTAAAATCAATCCGCCTTCAACCGAGGCAGGCCGGACATGCGACCAAATCACCGGCAAGACCGAATGGCGGCATGAAACCAGAACAGGATCCAGCGCTGCATAAGAACGTTCGATATAACGCGCCTGCCATTCTTTCGGATAGGTCGAGGACACCACCGCATCTGAGAAGGCGCGCCCCTGTTTGACCAAAGCATAGGTCACATGGCTAATTCCGATTTTCGTTAAACCGGCACGGCAATGGCGCGCCAGCTGCGCCACCGTTTGGGCTTTGGATAATTCTGAAATCGTCTTTTCCAAAAAATTCATAAGAAAAACCCTACCGTAATAGCGCGCAGGGTAACACGGAATATCTTAATTCTTAAAATATATTTTGACTAAAACACTAAAAACGGGTCGGCGGATCTTGCAATAATTTGGTTGTTCCATTTGTAACTTCGTAAATTGCAAGCATGCGTTGAATTCCGCCATTATTGCGAAATCTGAACAATCCGTCTGTTCCGATCATGCCGTCGGGATTGCGCAAGGTTGTTTCGGAAAAGGCTTGCTCCCCATATTGGGCATAAAGCGCATTGACCAAAAACACGGCATCATAGCCAAGGCTTGCCAAGCGGGGCGGTTCCTTACCAAAGCGGGCCCGATAGCGCGCCGAAAAGCCTGTAAATCCGGACTTATCCGGTCCTGCAAACCAGCCGGATTGAAAAACGGATTCTTTGAGAAGGCGCGGGTCGTCCCACGCGCTGGTGCCCAGAATTTGCCAATGTTTGCGATCAATGCCATTGGCCAGCAAAGCCGTATTCAATGCTTGTGCCGCCTCGCCATTATCAGGGATGAACAAGGCATCGACAGGCACTGTCAAAGCCGCAACCGCGCGAGCGGCATTGTCTACACTAGTGGCGTGGTAGCGCTCGATGGTTGCTATTTTTAAACCGCGCCGACCCGCCGCTTCCTGGAAAGCCGCCAGAATGACATTGCCATAAACACCCTCCGGGATCATGGCCGCGATTGAGGTTTTTCCTTTGGCGCTTGCATAGGCCAAGATCTGGTCAACATCCGTATCAGGTTGGAAACTCAACAGATAGACACCGCGCCCCGCCACCGTCTGATCGGTGGAAAAGCCGATCAGTGTTTTACCCGCAGGGCGTGTGACCCCAGCTGCTGCCTGAACAGAGGACGACAAAATCGGCCCCAAGAAAACCTGCGCCCCTTCTGTCAATGCCGCCCGCGCCGCTGTCCGTGCCCCCTCCGCACTGCCCTGATCGTCTTTGACGCTCAATCGCAACTTCGCCCCTTTATATTCCGACTGCGCCAGCTCAGCCGCATTCTTCATGGCTTGCGCCAATTCTCCCACCTGACCATTGGCGGACAAGGGCAGGAGCAAGGCAACAGTCGGCCCCTCTTGTGCGGAGGGCGGCAAAGCCGTGGGCTGTGTTGTTTCATTGGACCCTGAAACAGATCCCAACGGCATTTCGGTGACAGCGGATTGGGACGGATCCAGTGGCGGTGACTGCGAGGGCGCGGGGGATGATACAGAGGGTTGGGGCGCTTGACGCACGCCCCGCTCACCGAAGCGCTCAAGCCCCGCACAGCCGATCAGGCCAAACACACAAAAGGCAATGAGAAGGCCTTTATGCAATGGGTACCGGATCGATCTTGGCATCACCTGACCTTCTTGTTTTTGTACACTGTGTTTCATAGCCCCGCCTGACAACACCTTGAACCTGACCGGATCCTTCGTGCAGATAGTACTCACTCGCCCATAACAAACAAGATCTGCTCCTCAGACGTCTTAAAAGAGCGCTTTGTTTTCAATGCATGCGTCAATAGGAAATAAGACCTTGCCAACAAGACTTGGCGAAGCAGACAAAATTATGGCACGATAGAGAATGAGTTTAAATCGTCCCCCGCCGTCCTCCGCCTATACTGTTTTCGGCTTGCAAACAGAGGCCGAACCCATTGCAGCCGGCCTGCATGTGGTGGCAACCCCCATCGGTAACTTGCGTGATATTTCTTTGCGGGCGCTGGCCACTTTGTCGGCGGCCGATCTGATTCTTGCGGAAGATACACGGGTGACGCGGGTCTTGCTGGCGCATTACGGGATTACCACGCCCTTATGGGCCTATCATGAACATAATGCCGCGGAAATGCGGCCCAAAGTCATGGGTCTGTTGGAAAAAGGGCAGGCCTTGGCGCTGGTGTCGGATGCAGGCACGCCGCTTGTTTCAGACCCCGGTTACAAATTGGTCGAAGGCGCGATTGAAAGCGGTTTTGCTGTCACGGCCATTCCAGGTGCCTCGGCTGTGTTGACCGCTCTGGTCGTGGCCGGTCTGCCGACAGACCGATTCTTCTTTGAAGGGTTTTTACCCAATAAATCCTCCGCCAGACAGACACGTCTCTCCGAACTGGCGGCCATTCCCGGCACCTTGGTCTTTTTTGAATCCCCGCACCGTCTGCAGGCCATGTTAACCGATGCCGGCCATATATTGGGAAACAGACAAGCCGCTGTGGCCCGCGAATTGACCAAGTTTTTTGAAACCGTGCGGCGCGGCAGCCTGTCCGAACTCGCCACTCTCTATGAAAGCGAAGCCACGCCCAAAGGGGAAATTGTGGTTCTGATCGGGCCGCCTTCCGCTGAAAAAGCATCCCAGACGGATGCAGCTGTGGATGATTTACTGAAGGTTCATCTCGAAAAACTGTCCATTAAAGATGCCGCCTCTGTGGTTGCGCAGGAGACAGGCATTCCGCGCAAGATTGTTTATGCCCGCGCAATCGCTTTGGCCCGCAATACCGATGCCGATTGATAGATCAGACGCGCGAAGCCGCCGCCAAAAGGCCCTGCAATGGGGGCATGTTGCGGAATGGCTGGCGATGTTTGCCATGATTTTGAAAGGCTACAGGCCCTTGGCTGTGCGGTATCAGGGCTGGGGGGGCGAAATCGATTTGATCATGCGGCGCGGAAAAACCATTCTCTTCATCGAAGTGAAAGCACGCATTCACCCGGATTCAGCACTTTTGGCCATTCATGCGGACAAAATTCGCAAATTAAATCAGGCCATCCAGCATTGGCTGATGCGTCATGACTGGGCGCACCCCCTCACCTTGCGGGGCGATGCCGTTCTTGTGAGCCCTTGGCATTGGCCCCGTCATGTGAAAGATGCCTTCACCTTGACGCTGTGAGACGCTAAACTCCGATCCTGCCACAAAGGGTGGGCCACACCGCTCCTATTGCAACCAAAAGGATGAATGACCGTGGGTAAATTAAAAGTTGCCGTGCAAATGGATCCGATCACTGCCATCAAAATTGCGGGCGATTCGACCTTTGCCTTGCTTCTGGAGGCGCAGGGGCGCGGCCATGATCTGTATTTTTATACAGCCGATCGTTTATCCATGCGCGATGGACGGGTCTATGCCCCGCTGCAAAGCCTGCAGGTAAAAGATGTGCAGGGCGAGCATTGCCGTTTGGGCGAAGAAAAAAACACCGATCTGTCTGAAGTGGATGTCGTGTTGTTACGGCAGGATCCACCCTTTGATATGGCCTATGTGACCTCCACCCATCTGCTGGAACGCATCCATCCCAAAACACTCGTGGTCAATGATCCCGCCCATGTGCGCAATGCACCCGAAAAAATCATGGTGACCTTGTTTCCCAATTTGATGCCGCCCACTTTGATCAGCCGCGACCGTGCCACCATCGAGGCGTTTCGTGACGAGCATCACGACATTGTGATGAAGCCGCTTTACGGCAATGGCGGCGCCGCCGTTTTCAAAACCGGTAGCAATGACCCCAATTTCGGTTCGCTGTTTGATTTGTTTTCCAGCCTGTTTCGCGAGCCGTGGGTGATCCAGCGTTTTCTGCCTGCCGTCACCAAGGGAGACAAGCGGATCATTCTGGTGGATGGCGTGGCTTTGGGCGGGGTCAACCGTGTGCCTGCTGCCAATGATATCCGCTCCAATATGGTGCGCGGCGGGGCGGCGGAAACGACCCATCTCACGGAGCGCGAGCAAGAGATTTGCAACCGGATCGGACCAACCCTCAAAGAGCGCGGCCTGCTGTTTGTCGGCATCGATGTGATCGACGGCAATCTGACAGAAATCAATGTGACCTCGCCTACCGGATTGCGCGCCATCAAACGCTTGGGCGGGCCTGATCTGGCGGTGCCGATTTGGGATAAAATCGAAGAAAAAATCACCCTTGCCCGCTAGCTGTTTCACCAAACTGTCACAAAGTTTTTGTTGGTGCGTTTGACCGATTGATCCTTTGCAAAGAGCCAAACCATGCGCATCCACGGACGTCACTACAGAACCATCTGGACCCAAGACAACCATGTCACCGTCATTGACCAGACCCGTTTGCCGCATGCATTCACCACCTGTGATCTGAGCACGCTGGACGAGGCGTGCCATGCCATTCAAAGCATGATCGTGCGCGGCGCACCGCTGATCGGCATCACAGCCGCTTATGGGGTGTGGCTCGCGATGCAAGTGGCGAGCGATGATCAGGCGCTGGAAGAGGCGTTGACACGGTTAGGCAAAACCAGACCCACCGCCGTGAACCTGCATTGGGCGCTAGAGCAAATGGCGAAAGTCCTGCGGCCCGCGCCTTCTTCCGAACGCGTTGCACGGGCCAAAATGGAAGCCGACCGCTTGGCCGATGAGGATGTCGCCTGTTGCCATGCGATCGGTATAGAAGGGCTCTCTGTCATCCGTGCTCTGCATCAGCAAAAGTTAAAGGCGGGACAAAATCAGTGCGTGAATATTCTCACCCATTGCAATGCCGGATGGCTGGCCACGGTTGATTGGGGAACCGCGCTGGCCCCGATCTATCTGGCGCATGATGAAGGCATCACGGTGCATGTCTATGTGGATGAAACACGGCCGCGCAATCAAGGCGCATCGCTGTCCGCCTATGAACTTCATGCGCATGGGGTGCCCCATACCATTCTCGTTGACAATGCCGGTGGCCATCTGATGCAACATAAACAGATTGATATGTGTATTGTCGGCGCGGATCGGGTGACCTCTTGTGGCGATGCGGCCAATAAAATCGGAACCTATCTCAAGGCGCTTGCCGCCAAAGACAATGATGTTCCCTTTTATTTTGCGGTGCCGTCCTCGACCATTGATTGGACCTTGTCTGACGGATTACGCGATATTCCGATTGAAGAGCGCCACCCCGATGAAGTGACGCATATGGCAGGGGCCACTGAAAACGGCACCATTGCGCGCATTCAAATTTCTTCTCCCGGCAGCGCTGCGCTCAATCCGGCCTTTGATGTCACGCCCGCCCGCCTGATTACAGCCATTATTACCGAACGCGGTATTGTCTCGGCCAACCGCGCCGCTCTTGCATCCCTCTTTCCGGAATTAGCCTCATGACCCATGATGAAACCGCCTTACGCCAACAGATCATTGCCACAGCGCAGGATTTGAACAATCGTGGCTTTTGCCCCTCCAAAAGCGGCAATGTGTCGGCGCGTTTAAAAGACGGATTTCTTGTCACGCCATCGGGCATTCAATATGACGCCCTGACACCTGACGATATTGTGTTGATCGATGCGCAAGGACACCCTGCCGCCTCCACGCGGGAGGGTTTACGCCCGTCATCCGAATGGCGCTTTCATCAAGCCATCTACCAAACTTATGCGGAGGCACAAGCCATTGCACACACCCATAGTCCAATGGCCACGGCTTTGTCTTGCGCGCGCAAACCGATACCGGCTTTTCATTATATGATCGCGCTGGCAGGCGGCGCGGATATCCGCTGTGCGGACTATGCAACCTTCGGAACGGAAGCACTGGCCCAGACCATGTTGAAAGCGCTTGACGGTCGCAAGGCTGTCTTGCTGGCCAATCACGGGGTTGTCGCTTACGGCAAAACTTTATTGGGTGCGGCAACTTTAGCAATCGAGGTTGAAAATCTGGCCCGCCAATATCTGGCTTTGCTCGGGGCGGGCTTGGAGCCTGTGATTCTCGATGAGGACGAAATGGTCCGTGTGCAAAAAAGCTTTGCGGGTTATGGCAAAGCCTGACGGAGACACACCGCGTCACAATTCTATGGCGCGGCGCTTGCGATGATGTCGATCAATTCACGCGTTTCAAAAAGGCTGTTTTCAACACCAGCCCTTTGATGTTTTCAACACGGCATTCCACCTCTTCGGGATTGCCGGTGAGGCGGATGCTTTTTACCTTGGTCCCCTGCTTCAAGGTGGTGTTCGTTCCCTTTACCTTCAAATCCTTGATGATATGCACACTGTCGCCATCATGAAGCTGATTGCCGTTGCAGTCGCGGGTGATGGTGTCATCGTCGTCTGACATGTCTGTGTCTTTCTTTAAAATCTATAATCAGTGTTTGTTCATCGTAACAGCCAAAGCAGGCTTGGTGTTGATGGTTTGGAAAACCACACAATAGCGTTCGGTGAGTTTTAACAAAGTATCGAGCTGCTCTTGGCTGGCATCGGTATCGACATCAAAGCTCAAGCGCACTTCACGAAAACCGACCGGTGCCTCGCGATCAACGCCCAAGGTGCCGCGAAAATCGAGATCCCCTTCAGCTTTCACAACGCCTTTGCGCAAATGAATACCGAGCGCCGTGGCAACGGCTTTCAAGGTTACGCCCGCACAGGCAACCAGCGCTTCGAGCAACATATCGCCCGAGCATAATTCAGCGCCCGAACCACCCGTGGCCGGATGCAAGCCCGCAATGGCGAGCGCGCGGCCTGTTTCTACTTTGCAGGCAATGTGCTGGTCATCGAGTTCACCCGATGCTTTCAAGGTAATGACCGCAGCCGATGGATCTTCTTTATATTTGTTTTTGATCGGCGCCTGTAACCCGCGCAATGTATCCGCATCCATGATCCGTTCTCCTGATCTGTTGTCGTTGTTGAGGCTTACCACCAATGTGAAAATTCGTCCGATCCTTGTGCCTGCGCGCTTTGTTTTTCTGGCTGCAAAGAGCGGTCGAGCGCATGCAAGGTGCGTCTTTTGACTTTATCAAATCCCACCGCCAAGACATCACGCGGACGCGGCTGGTTGACAGAGATGGTTTCCAGCAACCGTCCGGGATGCGGGCGCATCACCACGACACGGTCTGCCAGTGTGATGGCCTCTTCAACATCATGCGTCACCATCAAAATGGTCGGGCGCGTCTCCTGCCACAAAGCCAGCAAATGCGCATGCAGGCTTTTGCGGGTAAAGGCATCCAGTGCCGAAAAAGGTTCATCGAGCAGCAACACTTTGGGCATGGTGACAAAAGCGCGCGCAATGGCAATGCGCTGTTGTTGTCCACCCGATAATTCGCGCGGCCAACGCCCGCCATAAGTGGCAAGCCCCACTTTATCCAAAGCATGGTCTATGCGGGATTGACGCTCGCGCGTTGTGAGCTGTTCCAAACCGAAACCGATGTTGCCCGCGACCGTCAGCCAAGGCAGCAAACGCGGCTCCTGAAACACGATCCCCACAGCGGCATGCGGACCACGGACCTCTTCGCTCCCCACATGAATGATCCCCGATGACGGCGTATCAAGACCCGCGATCAATCGCAAAAGCGTGGTCTTGCCGCAACCCGATCCACCCACCAAAGCGACAATTTCGCCAGCGCCCAATTCAAGCGACACCGATTGCAAAGCCTCGGTTCCATCGGCATAGATTTTAGACAGGGCATCGAGGCGCAGCATTACAAACTCTCCCGCACCGTATCCTGCCACGCCAGCAAAGGACGCGACAGCAGTACCAATAAGGCGTCCGTCAATTTACCCAAAATGGCAAAGGTCAGAATCGCGCCCAGAATTTGCGCAGGCTTTCCCATTTGCTGGCCATCCACCAACAAGAAACCCAGACCTTCGGAGGCGCCCATAAATTCAGCCGCCACCACAAACATGAAACCCAAGCCCAAACCCGAGCGCAAAGCGATGATCCATGCGGGCATCACCGCAGGCAACATCACCCGCCGGATCATCGCCCAGCGCGTCAAGCGAAACACGCGCCCGACCTCGATCAATTTGCGGTCAATCGCAATGATGGCACCCGCGACACCCAGATAGACCGGAAAGAAAACACCCACCGCAATCAAAGCCACTTTCGAGGTTTCGAAAATGCCCATCCAGAGAATAAACAAAGGCACCCAGGCTATGGAGGGAACCGCGCGCAAGGCCTGTAGCGTCGGATCGATCAGATGGCGGATGAACGGGGAGGCACCCGCGATGGCACCAATCAACGTGCCCGCCAAAGCCCCCAGCGCAAATCCCGCACCCACACGCGCCAGCGTCGCCACGCAATGCAATTGCAATTCACCGCTCTTGGCCAATTCCTGCAGCGTTTTGAAGATCACTGACGGCGGGGGCATCAAGCGACCCGAAACAAGGCCTGACCCGATTGCCCATTCCCACACACAGGCCAACAACACAGGCACAACAAAACCAATCCAGATCAGCTGGTTTTTGGAAATAGACACAACAGATCCTGCAGCTGGATCCGCCGCCTGTTGCTGTCTCTTTTGTTCTGCTGCTTCGACCATCACACACAATCATAAAGGAAAGCGGGCTTACAAAGCCCGCTTCACCACATTTCAGTTCATTCTGCCTGCTTTATTTGGCAGGAAGATAGGAAGAGTCAATCAGGCCTTTGACAACCGCCTTGATATCAACATCGGTTTTGACCACACCGGCGTCCTGCAAAGCAAGACCCGCACCGATAATGGTGTCCGCCTGTGTCGCGCCGATCGGGCCATGGGTCAGCTCGGTGCGCTCCAATTGCTTGGCAATGACGGCTTCTGACAATTTTGTCGCTTCCACAAGGGATTTGGACAATTCTTTCGGGTTGGCGAGAGACCAGAGACGGGCTTTTTCATAGGTTGCCAAAACACGTTTGATCACATCGGGATAATCGCGGGCGAAATCTTCGCGCACATTCAAAATCCCCCAGGTATTATCCGCCGCCTTGCGATAAAACAGCCGCGCGCCGCTTTCCACTTCGGCGGAAGCCATGATCGGATCCAGTCCGGCCCATGCCTCGACGTCACCCCGCTCAAGCGCGGTCCGTCCATCGGCGTGTTGCAGCAAAACCAGCTTCACGTCCTTTTCGGTCAGACCGGCGCCCGCCAAAGTCCGCACCAGAAAAATATGCGGATCGGTGCCGCGTGTCACAGCCACCCTCTTGCCCTTCAAATCGGCAACGGTTTTGATGTCATCGGATTTGGTGACCAGCGCGGTCCATTCAGGCCGTGAAAAAACATAAATAGATTTGATGGGATTGCCGTTGATTTTGCTGATCAAAGCCGCAGCACCCGCGGTAGAACCGATGTCGAGTGAACCCGCACTCAAAAATTCAAGGGCCTTGTTGGATCCAGCCGACTGCACCCAACGGATGGCAATGCCGTCTTTTTCGAATTCTTTTTCCAGTAATTTCTGGTCTTTCAGCACCAGACTGACGGGATTATAGGTGGCCCAGTCGATGCGGATTTCTTTCAAAGGGTCGGCGGCCTGCACCGAAAGTGGCGCAAACAGGGCGGCTACGGCAACCCATTGGATGAATTGACGGCGGAGGGTTGATTTGACAAGTGAAAACGGACGCATGACAGGTCTCCTGCACTGGGGTGAGACAAGGTCTTGGCCCATGGATGTCCACCAGCCGACCCTTCAATAATTCGATATGTAGGTATTTTTGTTCTTTTTGTCAAACAAAACATTTTGATCTGTGAATATTTTTATTTAACAAATTTATTTTGTATTTTTTAGAGATGCTGTCTCGCGCATAGCAGCCCTGTTCCACCGACTTTTTCCGCTCGATCTGGCTTTATCCCGCGGTTAATCAAGGTTAGAAGAACGGATCACGCCGACAAGAAGCGGTCTCAACACACCCACGCATCACGGGTTTCAGCACAGGGAAAACAGGATGGCACAGCAAGCGGTTGAGGAATTATGGATTGAAGAACCCCATTTGCGGGCATTGATCACCGCGATTTTTGCCAAAGCCGGTTCCAGTCCCCAAGAATGCGAGATTGTCACCCGCCATTTGCTCGAAGCCAATTTACGCGGCCATGACTCGCATGGGGTCGGCATGGTGCCCGCTTATATTGCCAATGCGCTGGAAGGGGAGATGCAGCTCAATCACACCCCGCGCAAAATTCTCGATCAGGGCAATATGTTGATTTTCGACGGCGAATTGGGCTTGGGCCAATCCATGGCGACCTATGTTGTCAATGAAGCCATCAACCGCGCCAAAGACACCGGAAGCTGCGTGCTCGCTTTGCGCAACTCCCATCATATCGGCCGGATCGGCCATTGGTCCGAACAATGTGCCGCGCAGGGGCTTGTGTCCTTGCATTTCGTCAATGTCGTGTCCAAACCCTCGGTCGCGCCGTTTGGCGGGCGGGCGTCGCGGCTTGGTACCAATCCAGTCTCCATCGGGATTCCGCGCAAAGAGGCCCTGCCGTTGATTGTCGATTTTGCCACCAGCCAATTGGCGGTTGGGAAAATTCGCGTGGCCTATAACAAAGGCGTTGCGGCCCCCGAAGGCGCTTTGATCGACAGCACAGGTCAACCCACCACCAATCCCGCTGCGTTGTTTGAAGAGCCCTATGGAGCCCTGCGCTCTTTTGGCGAGCACAAAGGCTGGGCGCTGGCCTTTGCCTGCGAGGCTTTGGCAGCGGCACTGAGCGGCGGCAAAACCCAATCCGGCCCCAAATCACGCAATGCCATCATCAACAGCCTGTTTTCGATTGTCGTCTCACCGGAAAAAATGGGCACGCAAGACAGCTATTTCAGTGAATTGGAAGAATTCATCCGCTGGGTGCAATTGCCACCCGATGGTCAGGATCCCTCCGTCCTGCTGCCCGGTGATCCCGAGCGCCAGAAGCGGGCCGACCGTTTGAAACATGGCATTCCTGTTGACGGCACCACCTTCCAGCAATTGCTGGAGACCGGAAAATCGGTCGGCCTGACAGAGGCCGAGATGCGCGCCATGGCACAGCCGCAAACAGCGCCGCGTCCTTAAGACAAAGGCGCTCTATGTAAGAGGAGGGATTGCTTGGCATGAGCCAGTTGTCCCTTTATATACACAGCCTGTTCAAAACACCCGCCGCGCGCATGATCACCCCTCAACGGCCAACGGGACAACCGATCACTTAAGACCAAGGATGACAATCGATGAGCAACCATCTGCATGATTTGATGACCGGCCCCCGTTTCGACACTGACAAGGTTGTCTTGCACTTTGGCAATGGCACGGGATGGACGCGCCAGCAATTATTTGATCGGGTCGCCCGCTATGCCGCGGTGTTGCAAAGTCTTGGCTTGCAGGCGGGTGATCGCGTCTGTTTGCAGGTAGAAAAATCCGTCGAGACCGTGGCGCTCACTTTGGGCGCTGTGCAGGCCGGTGTGATTTTCAATCCGCTCAACACAGCCTATACAACCGCCGAAATCAGCTATTTCATCGGCGATGCGGAACCCAAGCTTTTGGTCTGTGATCCGTCCAAGCGGGATGCCTTGACCATAGCCGCAGAAAAAGCAGGCGTCACGCATGTGGAAACTTTGGGTGCGGATGGTCGCGGCACCCTCGCAACTCTGGCCGATCTTGCCAAGCCTATGACCACGGCTGTGGCCCGTTCGGCTGATGATATTGCAGCCATTCTCTATACATCGGGCACCACGGGACGGTCGAAAGGCGCGATGCTGAGCCATGACAATCTGGCCTCGAACGCACTGACCCTCAAAGACTATTGGCAGTTTACCGAACAGGATGTGTTGCTGCACGCTTTGCCGATCTATCACACGCATGGTCTTTTTGTGGCAATCAACACCGTGCTTGTATCCGGCGCTTCGATGATTTTTCTGCCCAAATTCGATCCCGAACAAATCTTGTCACTGATGCCCGGTGCCACCTCTTTGATGGGTGTCCCCACCTTCTACACACGCTTGTTGCAGCAGCAAGGCCTGACCAAAGACGCCACAGAGCATATGCGTCTGTTCATCTCAGGCTCTGCCCCTTTGCTCGCCGAAACCCATCGGGAATGGCAAGCCCGCACCGGTCATGCCATCCTCGAACGCTACGGCATGACAGAAACCAATATGAATACCTCCAACCCCTATCAGGGTGAGCGGATTGCCGGAACAGTGGGCTTTCCGCTTCCGGATGTTTCCATTCGCGTCACCGATCCCGAAACCGGCGCGATGCTCGAACAAGAGGCCATCGGCATGCTCGAGGTCAAAGGCCCGAATGTGTTTAAAGGCTATTGGCGCATGCCGGAAAAAACCGCATCGGAATTTCGCTCCGATGGGTATTTCATCACCGGCGATTTGGGAAAAATCGATCACAAAGGCTATGTGCATATTGTGGGCCGCGGCAAAGACCTGATCATTTCCGGCGGCTTCAATGTCTATCCGAAAGAGGTCGAAACCGAAATCGACGCGATGACCGGTGTGGTTGAAAGCGCTGTGGTCGGCGTCGCCCATCCCGACTTTGGCGAAGGGGTTGTTGGTGTCGTTGTGCTCAACAAAGACTCAAACCTGAACGAGGCGGCTATTCTCGCTCACCTCTCCACCTCGCTGGCTAAATTCAAACAGCCCAAGCGTGTGTTTATTGTCGAGGATCTGCCCCGCAATACAATGGGCAAGGTCCAAAAGAACCTGCTACGCGACAGCTATAAAGATCTCTTTAAAGCCTAATTTTATCAATCAAGGATAACACATCATGATTAAAATTTACGGAACAAAACAATCACGCGCCACGCGTGTGATCTGGGCGGCTCTTGAATTGGGTTTGCCGCATGAATTGATCCATGTCGACCGTGTCGCAGGCGATCACAAAAAGCCAGACTTTCTGAAAATCAATCCCAATGGCCGTATTCCCGCTCTGGAAGATGATGGTTTGGTGATGTTTGAATCCCTCGCCATGACCTTGTATCTCGCGAAAAAAGCAGGCGGGCCTTTGGCACCCAAAGATCTCAAGGAAGACGCCTTGATGACCATGTGGACCTTGTGGGGTGTGAACGAAGTCGAGCCTCATTCCGTGCAGGTTCTCTATCACCGCATGCTGTGGCCCGAAGACAAGCGCGATGAAAAGAAAGCCTTAGAGGCCATTGAAATCTTGCGCGCGCCTTTGGCTGTTTTGGAATCGCATCTCGCCCATCATGATTATGTTGTGGGTGATCGTTTCACGGTTGCGGATATCAATGTCGCGGCTGTTTGTGCCTATGCGCGTTTGGCACCCGAACTTTTGAAAACTTTGCCGCATATCGAAGCCTATCTGAACCGCGTTCTCGAACGTCCGCATCAGCTGGCCTCGCGCAAGGTCTGAACAAGACCCTCGGGACGTGTCATCATGCTGTAACATGATGGCACTCTCATGGCATGTTGATCATGTCGCCACCGCAAAAAGGACATCTGGATTTTGGGCATATCGAATGGGAACCATGCGATCCTGATGGAGGCGCTCGAAGCGCTACCCGATCCCGTTGTCTTGGTGGATAGTCGTGTTCTGGTGCGCTTTGCCAATCCGGCAGCGCGCTTGGCCTGGCCGACCTTTGACGTCGGACGGCCCTTGTTTTTTGCCCTGCGCCTTCCCGAAATTGTCGATGCCGTTGAATTTTGTCTGCGCGAGCGCAAACGCATCGATATCGAATTTATGGAAAACATGCCGGTGGAACGGTTTTTCCACCTCACCATCAAACCCTTGCTGAATGGGTTCATGTCGGGGGAGCGCGATCAACCGACCTTGATCCTGATTTTGCGCGATTTGAGCACCGAGCGGCGTCTCGAACATATGCGCGTTGATTTCGTTGCCAATGCCAGCCACGAATTGCGCACCCCGCTGGCCTCGCTGCTTGGCTTTATCGAGACCTTGCAAGGGCCAGCCCGCAACGATGAAAAAGCCCGCACCCGCTTTCTAGATATCATGCGGCTGCAAGCCCAGCGCATGGCCCGATTGATTGATGATCTGTTATCCCTGTCGCGTGTCGAGCTGAACGAGCACCGCTTGCCGGTGGATCCGGTGGATCTTGATCTACTCTGCCGCCGCATGATCGAGACCCTCTCACCGCTAGCGGATGAGCGCGGCGTGATCTTGCATTATGACAACCAGATCGACACGCCTGTTGTGGCGGGTGCGGAGGATGAACTCAGCCGCGTTTTGGAAAATCTCATCGAAAACGCCATCAAATACGGCCAAAGCGGTGGAAAAGTCGAGATTTCCCTGCAAGCCTCAACAGATACCAAACTCGGGATCATGCTGATGGTGCGGGATTTCGGCCCCGGCATCGCTGCCGAACATTTGCCGCGTCTGACGGAGCGCTTTTATCGAACCGATGAAGCCGAAAGCCGCAACAAAGGGGGAACAGGCCTCGGTCTGGCCCTTGTCAAACATATCCTGAACCGCCACCGCGGCCGCATGGTGATCGAAAGCCAAACCGGGCAGGGCGCGGTGTTCAAAGTGCTGTTGCAAGCTTTTCGTTCGTAAATGGAGGCGTAAGACCGGATTTGATGCACTGCTTATATTGCGGCGCATATAAATAAAACCGCATTCTTTCAATAGCTTATAAAATTTCAGGGCGCTCCGATCGCGCAAAATGCTATCCATGTGACTTTTGTCATTTTACTGTCACATAGACCTCCTAAAAATCTCTTGTTCATGCCTTTATTACGTTTGATGGGATTGTAGCCATTGACCCAGTCAATGGGTTGCAATCGGTCGGGCTGGACTTAACAAGGAGAGATTCCGTGAAGATTTCGACCATTTTCGCTGCCGCTGGCTTGATGCTCGGCCTCAGCGCCCCGATTGCACAGGCTGCTGACATTTCCGGTGCCGGCGCCACCTTCCCCTTCCCGATTTATGCCAAATGGGCCGATTCCTACAAAAAGGAAACCGGCAATGGCTTGAACTATCAGTCCATCGGTTCGGGCGCAGGGATCAAGCAGATCCAAGCCAAAACCGTGACCTTCGGTGCAACCGATGCGCCTTTGACCGCTGAAGAATTGAAAAAAGCCGGTCTTGTCCAATGGCCGATGGTCATGGGCGGCATTGTTCCGGTTGTGAACATCGACGGCGTGAAGCCCGGTGAATTGGTGCTGGATGGCGTCACATTGGCCAATATCTTCTTGGGCAAAATCAAGTCTTGGGACGATGCAGCGATTAAGAAGCTGAACCCAACCGTCACTCTGCCTGCCGCTGGGATCACCGTTGTCCGTCGCTCGGATGGTTCGGGCACCACCTTCAACTTCACCGACTATCTCTCCAAAGTCAGCGCTGACTGGAAGAGCACAGTGGGTGCAGCTGCATCGGTTGAATGGCCGGTCGGCGTGGGCGCCAAGGGCAATGACGGCGTTGCAGGCAATGTCGGCCAGACCAAGAACTCCATTGGTTATGTCGAATATGCCTATGCCAAGCAAAACAAGCTGACCCATGTTGATTTGATGAACAAGGCCGGCAAGCATGTGTCCCCCACCATGGCTGCTTTTCAGGCTGCCGCTGCCAATGCTGATTGGGCGAAGGCTGAAGGCTATTATGTCATCCTGACCGATCAGGCTGGCGAGCAATCCTGGCCGCTGACCGCTGCAACCTTCATCTTGATGCATGCAGAGCCACAAGACAAAGCCGCATCAACCGAAGCGTTGAAGTTCTTTGGTTGGGCTTTTGCCAAGGGCGACAAAATGGCTGAGGAGCTCGATTACATCCCCATGCCAGCTCCTGTTGTCAAATTGATCGAAGCCACTTGGGCTAAAGACATCAAAACCAAATAAGACTTTTCGTGACGGGGAGGCCATGCCTCCCCGTTGCTTTAGGACGCCGACCCCTTACACTTTCACCCGTCGGACATCATTTCATGCCATCTTCAACGAGCACAGCAGCAAGCCCCATGTCATCACAGCATTCAGTCAAAGTTGTTTCGCCGGAGCAGTCTGCCAAGGCGCGTATGGCTATTTTACGGCGCTTGAAATTCAGCGATGTGATTTTTGAAAATCTCGCAAAGGCCGCCGCCTATACTGTTTTATTGTTGCTGGGTGGTATTATCATTTCTCTGATCATCGGTGCATGGCCTGCGATTGAAGCCTATGGGCTCAATTTCCTGACCACCACGCGCTGGGCTCCTTCTTTGAAGCCGCAACCCATTCTGGGCGCTTTGGGACCGATTTACGGCACGCTTGTTTCCTCGCTGATCGCCATGATCATTGCCGTTCCAGTCGGCCTCGGGATTGCAATCTTCCTCACCGAATTGTGCCCGCATTGGCTGCGTCGCCCCATCAGCATTGCGGTTGAATTATTGGCCGGTATTCCGTCCATCATTTACGGCATGTGGGGCTTCTTTGTTCTCGGCCCCTATCTGGCCGTGCATGTCGAACCGCAGCTGATTGCCTTTTTTGCCGATGTTCCGGTTTTGAATGCCGTGTTCAGCGGACCTGCCAGCAACCTGAGCCTGTTCAATGCCTCGCTGGTTCTGGCGATTATGATCCTGCCCTTCATCACCTCGATTGCCCGTGACGTGTTCACCACGGTGCCGCCGGTGTTGAAAGAAGCCGCTTATGGCGCGGGTTGCACGACTTGGGAAGTCGTCTGGAATATCGTTATTCCCTACACCCGCGTTGGTGTGATCGGCGGCGTGATGCTGGCCTTGGGCCGTGCCTTGGGTGAAACCATGGCCGTAACCTTTGTGATCGGTAACGCTTTCAAAATCCAATCGTCGATCTTTGCACCCTCCACCACCATTTCTGCAGCCATTGCCAGTGAATTTGCCGAGAGCGGCGGTCTTCACCAATCCGCTTTGATCTTGCTGGGTCTGCTGTTGTTCGTTCTCACATTCATTGTTTTGGCGGCGGCGCGTTTGATGCTGAAGCAGCTTGAAACCAAACAGGGTAAGTAAATCATGTCCACCTTTACACCCCCTCGCTTTTACAACAGCCGCAAACGCACCAATTTTATGGCCATGGCGGCTTGCTATGGTGCGACCTTGTTCGGTCTGACTTGGCTTGTGCTGATTTTGATGACACTTGTTGTCAACGGTCTCCCCGGCATATCGCTCGCTTTGTTCACGGAAATGACACCACCTCCCAATGCGCAAGGCGGCGGTCTGGCCAATGCGATTGTCGGCTCTTTGATGCTGACTGTCATGGGTGTCGGGATTGGTGCCCCCATCGGCTTGCTCGCTGGCACCTATATGGCGGAATATGGCCGCCATTCGCAGCTCACCTCCGTGATCCGCTTCATCAACGATATTTTGCTGTCGGCGCCCTCCATCATCATCGGCCTGTTTGTCTATGGCGCCGTTGTGGTGCCCATGGGGAAATTCTCTGGTTATGCCGGTGCCTTGGCGCTGGCCGTGATCGTCATCCCCGTTGTGGTGCGCACCACTGAAGACATGTTGCTGCTGGTTCCCAATCCGTTGCGTGAAGCAGCCTCGGCGCTTGGTTTGCCGCGCTCGCTCGTGATCCGCCGTGTGGCCTATCGTGCGGCACGGGCCGGTTTGATGACAGGCTTGTTATTGGCAATCGCGCGTGTGAGTGGCGAAACAGCCCCTCTGCTGTTCACGGTTCTCAATAACCAGTTCTGGAATGTGGATATGGCAACCTCTGTGGCCAACCTGCCGGTCACCATCAATAACTTCATCAACAATCCCGACCCCAATTGGAAACAATTGGCTTGGGCGGGTGCCCTTCTTATTACATTCACCGTGCTTTCCCTGAATATTATCGCACGCGTTGTTGGCTCAGCGAGGAACGAAAAATGACCACTACCCATCAAGATCCGTCAACATCAGCCTCTGTTTCTGGCCAAGCGCGTCCCGAAACCATCAGCGTGAAAAACCTGCGCTTTTATTATGGCGATACGCTGGCTTTGAAAACCATTTCACTGCCGCTTTACACCAATGAAGTGACGGCTTTCATCGGCCCATCGGGTTGCGGCAAATCAACCTTGCTGCGTGTGCTCAACCGTATGTATGACCTTTATCCCGGACAGCGGGCCGAAGGCGAAGTGATCTTCGAAGGCCGCAACATTCTCAACAAGAATGAAGATCTCAATTTGCTGCGCTCGCGCATCGGCATGGTTTTCCAGAAACCAACGCCGTTTCCTATGACCATCTATGACAATATCGCTTTCGGGATCCGTCTTTACGAAAATCTGAGCAAAGCGGAATTGGATGAGCGCATTGAATCGGCCCTCATGAAAGCCGCCTTGTGGAACGAGGTAAAAGACAAGCTCAATGCCAATGGTCTGTCTTTGTCGGGTGGCCAGCAACAGCGTTTGTGCATTGCCCGTTCGGTGGCGATCGGTCCGGAAGTGATTTTGTTTGACGAGCCTTGCTCTGCTCTGGATCCGATATCGACAGCCAAGATCGAAGAGCTGATCGACGAATTGAAATCCGATTACACTATCGCCATTGTGACGCATAACATGCAGCAAGCCGCGCGCGTATCGGAATACACCGCCTTCATGTATCTTGGTGAACTCGTAGAATTTGGCCAGACAGCCCAGATGTTTACCTCGCCACAAGATCAGCGCACACAAGATTATATCACTGGCCGCTTCGGCTGAACCAAAGCATCAAGCGGGAGATTGAAATGTCAGAACATATTGTTAAATCCTACGACGAAGACCTCATGGAACTCAGCCGCAAAATTGCGGAAATGGGCGGCCTGACCGAGACCATGCTGGCAATAGCGATCAAGGCACTGGTGCGCGGCGATACGGACCTCGCCCAGCGCGTCATTGAAACCGATGTGCGTCTTGACGTCCTTGAAAAGGACATCGAGGAAAAGGCCATTTTGACCATTGCCAAGCGTCAGCCGCTGGCTGTCGATTTGCGTATGATCGTTTCCTCCATCCGGCTGGCAGCCGATCTCGAACGCATCGGCGATCTGTCAAAAAACATCGCCAAGCGGGTTGTGGCCATCAATGGTCAATTCGCTCCGCAAAAAATCGTCAGCGGCGTGGTGCATATGAGCGATCTGGCACTCGATCGCATGAAGCGCATTATCGACGCCTATATCCAGCGTGATGTACAGGCAGCGCTTGATGTGTGGAACCATGACGAAGAAATCGACCATCTCTACAATTCGCTGTTCCGCGAATTGCTGACCTATATGATGGAAGATCCACGCAATATCGGTTTTTGTGCGCATCTGTTGTTCTGTGCTAAAAATATCGAGCGCATTGGTGATCATGCCACCAATATTGCTGAGACCATTCATTATCTGGTGACGGGTAAATCCATTCTGGCTGATCGTCCGCGCACGGAAGGCGCGTATAAGCCACTGGACCCCGAAGACCATATCTAAGCTGATCGGGGTATACTGATTTCATGTCACAACCCTCCATCATGATTGTCGAAGACGAGGAGCCGTTAACGCTCCTGCTTCGCTACAATCTCGAAGCCGAAGGCTATCAGGTCAGCACCGCCGCCCGTGGCGACGATGCCGATTTGATGCTCAGGGAAAGTCTGCCTGATCTGTTGCTGCTTGACTGGATGTTGCCCGGTCTGTCCGGCATTGAATTGTGCCGCAGACTGCGTCAACGCGATGAGACGCGCGAATTGCCGATCATCTTGTTGACCGCGCGCGGCGAAGAAAGCGAGCGGGTGCGCGGTCTTTCAACCGGCGCTGACGATTATATCGTCAAACCCTTTTCGGTTCCGGAATTACTCGCGCGTGTGAAAGCCTTGATGCGACGCTCGGCCCCGACCCGCGTTGCCTCTTTGCTTGAAATCGGCGAGTTGTCGCTTAACCGCGAAACCCATCGTGTCAAACGCGGATCGCGTGATCTGCATCTGGGGCCGACCGAATTTCGGATTTTGGAATTTTTAATGGAAAGACCCGGACGGGTTTTTTCACGCGCCCATCTGCTCGACAGTGTTTGGGGCATGGACAGTGATATTGATGAGCGCACGGTTGACGTCCATGTCGGACGCTTGCGCAAAGCCATCAACCGTCCGCGTGAAAAAGATCCCATACGCACGGTCCGCGGAACCGGCTATTCCTTTGATGAATCTTTTGCCCGCCGCTAAATTCAACCCTTCTTATTCGGCATAAAAAAAGGCGCCCTTGGCGCCTTTTACTTTTTGCGGGTCACGAGGCACTTTAGCGCTGACCCACTCTTTTCTTGTCGCGTGAACGCAGCGTGGAGGGCTGATAGGCGACGCGCTCATGAAAAGTGCAATAAGGGGTGCCGACTGGCGAGGGGCCACCACAGAAACGAAATTCAGTGGTTGAGGGATCGCCCATGGGCCAACGGCACATGGTTTCGCGCAATTCCATAATGGTCACACGCTCGGACAAGGGGACGACCACGTCTTCCATCACCTGCGGTTGATATTCAACAACAGGACGAGGCGTCGGAATGGCCCGTGGGGCCAAAGCCAGATTGCCGCGGTTCATGGTCATGGGATGGCTGGGAGCCCGTGTGGTTTTGCGGACACGCGGTGTCGAAGAGGCCGGAGCCTTGGCACGGCCCGAAAGGCCCAGCCGATGCACCTTGCCGATCACGGCGTTTCGCGTCACACCCTGCCCAAGTTCGGCAGCAATCTGGCTCGCGCTTAAACCTTGGTTCCACAACCGTTTGAGTTGCTCAACCCGTTCATCAGTCCAACCCATTATTCGCTCCAGTCGCGCAATGGCTTACCAACCGCGACCCGTTTCAAAGACGAATTCTTCGAACGAATCACCGTCAAATATTCCCATATGTCGTATTTCGTGATTTGCAAACTACTATATACGGCCTTGCACAGCTAAGGCGAAGGTGCCCCAGAAACATGTTTTCAACAGGCTTGAGCGGGGGATAGTGCCACAAAATGCCCCGCATGCTCTTGACAGGGAATAATTGACACTGCCGTCCAGCGATTTAGAATGGGATTTGCTAATGCCGCTCCTCTTTTGGGGCGGCTATGTTTTTTTCATTCACCGGTTATCTGAGAAAGAGAGACTGCCATGAGCGCCGCATCGCCCTCCCCCTTGCTTCCTACATTTGCACGGGTCGGAGTTTCCTTTGAGCGAGGCGAAGGGCCGTGGCTGATTACGCCCAATGGTGAGCGCTATCTTGATTTTGCCGCAGGGATCGCGGTGAACTCTTTGGGCCATTCCCATCCGCATCTTGTCAAAGCCTTGCAGGAACAGGCCGCCAAATTATGGCACATCTCCAATCTCTACGAGATCCCCGAAGGCACACGGCTGGCACAACGGCTTGTCGATCATACATTTGCCGACACGGTGTTCTTCACCAATTCCGGTGCCGAGGCGCTTGAATGCGCCATCAAAA
Organism: uncultured Hyphomicrobiales bacterium; assembly: GCA_903824185.1. Lineage (GTDB taxonomy): Bacteria > Pseudomonadota > Alphaproteobacteria > Rhizobiales > Beijerinckiaceae > CAIYZJ01. The sequence goes on along the minus strand of CAIJVU010000022.1, from coordinate 10,249 downwards.
TGGCACGCAAATATCACTATGCCAACGGCCATCCCGAACGCTACCGCATCATCACCTTTGAAGGCGCTTTCCACGGACGGACTCTGGCAACCATTGCAGCCGGCGGACAGGCCAAATATCTCGAAGGCTTCGGCCCGAAAGTCGAGGGCTTTGATCAGGTTGGCTTTGCCGACCATGAAGCCATTGATCGGGCCATCACGCCAGAGACAGCCGCGATCCTGGTCGAGCCCGTGCAGGGTGAAGGGGGCGTGCGCCCCATTCCCGCCCACTGTCTGCGGGGCTTGCGCGAATTATGCGACAAGCACGGCCTATTGCTGATTTTCGACGAGGTACAATGCGGCATGGGCCGGACGGGCAAATTCTTTGCCTATGAACATTCCGGCATTTCACCCGACATCATGGCTGTCGCCAAAGGGATCGGGGGCGGCTTTCCTCTGGGCGCCTGTCTTGCCACCTTCAATGCAGGCAAGGGCATGACAGCGGGTGTGCACGGCACCACCTATGGCGGCAATCCCTTGGCCATGGCCTGCGGCAATGCTGTCTTGGATGTGATGCTGGAACCCGGCTTTTTTGAGCATGTGCGGCAGATGTCTTTGCTGCTGAAACAAAACCTCGCATCCCTTGCGGATCGCTATCCTGACATCATCGACAGTATCCGTGGCGAAGGCTTGTTGATCGGCATCAAGGCCAAAATTCCCAACGGAGATCTGGTGGCAGCCTTACGGCATGAAAACATGCTGTCGGTCGGCGCCGGTGACAATGTGGTGCGTTTACTGCCCCCCCTGACCATCGACGAGAGCCATATCGCCACCGCGATGCAGCGGCTTGAAAAAGCCTGCCAGTCCCTCTCGCTTCAAAACGGCCAAAGCCCAAAGGCATAAGCATGAACCAGCGTCATTTTCTTGACCTGTCCGATTTTGACAGACAGGCTCTCAAAGCCATTCTCGACGGCGCGCGCACGATCAAAACCGCTCGCGTTCGCGGCCAAAAAGCCAGCAACCGCCCGCTCGAGGGCAAAACACTGGCCATGATTTTCGACAAACCCTCCACCCGCACGCGCGTGTCTTTTGATGTCGGCATGCGTGAATTGGGTGGTGAAACCCTGATGTTGACGGGCGCGGAAATGCAGCTCGGGCGTGGGGAAACCATTGCCGATACCGCGCGCGTTTTGTCACGCTATGTCGATGCGATCATGATCCGCATGCTGGACCATGCAGCGGTACGCGAGCTCGCTGCCCATGCCACGGTGCCTGTCATCAATGGCTTGACGAAACTGTCCCATCCCTGTCAGGTCATGGCCGATCTGATGACCTATGAAGAGCATCGCGGTCCGATCAAAGGCAAGCATGTGGCATGGATGGGTGACAGCAATAATGTGCTGGCCTCCTGGGTGCATGCCGCAGCCCGTTTTGATTTCCGACTGACCATTGCCTCCCCCGATGAATTGGCCCCGCCGGCTGAAATGATCGCTTGGGCGCGCCGCGAAGGCGCATCGGTCACGACCACCAAAGATCCCTATGACGCGGTCGATGGAGCGGATTGTGTGGTGACCGATTGCTGGGTCTCTATGGGCGATGAGGATGCCGGTCGCCGCCATAATCTGCTGCAACCCTATCAGGTCAATGCCAAGCTGATGCGCGCAGCCAATGACAAGGCCATCTTCATGCATTGCCTGCCTGCCCATCGCGGCGAGGAGGTCACTGACGAGGTGATGGACGGCCCGCAATCGGTGGTCTTCGATGAGGCCGAAAATCGCCTCCATGCCCAAAAAGGAATTCTGGCTTGGTGTCTGGGAGCCATGGCGTGAACGACCCCGCTCTGGCCCATGATGGCTTACTCCGCCACGACAATGCGGTTTTGCCGTTTACGGTTGAAAGCCTCGATGTGCGCGGACGCGTGGTTCGGCTTGGATCAACGCTTGATTCCATTTTGCATCGCCATGCTTATCCCGATGCCGTTGCCCGTCTGATCGGTGAGGCTTTGGCCTTGACCGCCTTGCTGGGCTCCTCGCTCAAAGTCTCCGGCAGTTTTCAGCTGCAGGCGCGCACAGATGGCATCGTAAGCCTGCTCGTTGTCGATTATGATTTACCCGATCGCCTGCGCGCCTATGCACGCTTTGACGAGACCTTATTGGCCGCCCATCCCAAAGCCACTTCCGCGGAATTGTTGGGGCACGGACATTTGGGTCTGACGATTGACCAGGGACCACACACCTCGCGCTATCAAGGTCTGGTTGCGCTGTCGGGGCAGGGTCTCGAAGAAGCGGCCCATCAATATTTCAAACAATCGGAACAAATTCCGACCCGCGTCCGTCTGGCTTTCGGCCATCTGGTCAACCCGCAACAAGATAGTGATTCATGGCGGGCGGGCGGCATGATTGTGCAATTTCTTCCCGCCTCAACAGATCGATTAAGGCAGGCTGATTTGCCCCCCGGCGATGCACCGCAGGGCGTCGATATCATTGACCATCCCGAGGATGAACACTGGGTGGAAGCCCTTGCTTTGACCGAAACCATCGAAGACCATGAATTGCTGGATCCGGACCTGTCGAGCGAAGACCTGCTCTTCCGGCTTTTCCATGAGCGTGATCCGCGGGTGTTTGAAGCCGAAAAATTGATTGATCGTTGCCGATGCTCCACCGAACGCATCTTGGGCATGATCGAGCAATTCTCAGAAAGCGACCGGCGCGCCATGGTTGCCGATGACGGAACGATTACCGTCACGTGCGAATTTTGCTCAACCCATTACCATATTGATCCCGAAAGCATCGGGCTTGCTTAACACAAAGACGCAATCAAGGCGCGATTGAAGGCAAGACCACGATCGATCTCTTCCAAGGCTATCCACTCATCGGGTTGATGCGCCTGATTGATGGACCCCGGACCACACACCACAGTCGGAATCCCCGCCTTCTGGAAATGGCCCGCTTCCGTGCCATAAGGCACCGTGATCGTTTGATTGCGGCCAGCCAGACGAAGCGCCAATGTTTCGGCTGGTGAGCCCGCCTCCGGCAACAGGCCCGGCACATCCACCAACACCTGCGTCTCGACAGAGGCCGGCCAGCCATCCGCCGTCAGGTCCGGAATAATTTTGTCTGCGGCAAAGCGATTCAGACGCGCCAGCACCGCTTGCGGATCGGTGCCTTGCACCGCGCGAATCTCCCAATCCAAGACACATAAATTAGCAAGGATATTGCGCGCATGTCCCCCATGGATCATGCCAATATGCAAAGTGGCAAAGGGAGGATCAAAGCGTCCCGATGGATCCCCTGCCGCTTTTAATTCACGCGCAATCACATCACATTCAGCCGCAAAAGCCACCGCACCCGTGATGGCATGCGCACCCAGATGCGGCTTGGAGGAATGCGCTTCCGAGCCATGCACATGGGTTCTGAAAACAGTCACACCTTTATGCGCATCGGCGACCTCCAATTCGGTCGGCTCGCCAACAAAAACAAGACCCGGACGCGGGATCGTATGGCCCATCTGTGCAATCGTATCGACCACCCCCAGACAGGTTGTCTCCTCGTCATAGCTGAGCATCAGATGAATGGGCTTGCGCAAAGGCGCTTTCAGCATTTCCGGCACGGTTGCCAAAGTAATCGCGGCAAAGGCTTTCATATCCACCGCGCCACGACCATAGGCACGCCCGTCCGCCACACGCAATGTAAAGGGATCATGCGACCAGTTCTGGCCTTCGACCGGCACCACATCGGTATGGCCTGACAAGACCACACCGCCATCCACTTTGGGGCCGATGGTTGCAAATAACGCGGCCTTGTCGCCTGTTGCATTGGGCACGCGCACGACATCCACACCTTGGGCGCGCAGCATCGCTTCCACATAATCTTGCAATGGCAGATTGGACCGATCGCTGACGGTATTGAACGCCACCAAGCGTTCCAAAAGCGTCAGAACATCCGCACGTGTTGCCGTCCCGTTTGATTGTGTCAATGCAGCACCCGATTGATCATTTGGCTGTCTAGTGAAAAGGCGGGGATCGCCACCGTAATCATGTCGCCTGCTGGCCGTTGCATCTGGTAATCCCCGACCATGATACCTTGCGGTGTTTCCAGCGGACACCCGCTGGTATAGCGATAGGTCTCACCGGGTTTGATGACCGGTTGCTCACCCACGACACCCGTGCCGCGGACTTCGTGTAATCGTCCATGCCCGTCGGTGATACGCCAGTGACGGCTGATCAATTGTACGGCTTCTTGTCCGAGATTGGCGATGGAAATCGTATAGGCCCAAAACCAGCGTCCCTGTTGCGGATCGGATTCATCCACCAGAAATTCCGGTTCAGCGGTGACTTCGATATCATATGTGACAGCGCGATACATATGGGCCTGTCCCTATACGCCTGAATGATCGAACAAAGGCCATGTTTAGGGCGGGAACAAAGCCCTCGTCAATCTTTAATGCGCGATCCGTGCTGCCTGATGGTCTGCACAAAGAAAAAACCCGCATGGCGAAACCATGCGGGTTTGATCATTGAGGCGTGTTCTGACGCTTATTCGGCGTCTTTGGCTTTCTTCAAAGCGGCGCCGAGAATATCGCCCAGTGATGCACCGGCATCAGCGGAACCATATTGGGCAATCGCTTCTTTTTCTTCGGCCATTTCCAGAGCCTTGATCGAAACCGACACCTTGCGGGTCTTGCGATCAAACTGGGTGACGCGTGCATCGAACTTTTCACCAACCGCAAAACGCTCGGTGCGTTGTTCTGAACGATCACGTGCCAGTTCCGAACGCTTGATGAAGGTTTCGAATTCGGTGCCAGCAATCTTGACCTCGATACCGCCTTCTTTCACTTCGGTGACTTCGCAGGTCACAATCGCATTCTTCTTGAGTTCGCCAGCATTGGCGGCCTCAACAAAAGGATCAGCCTGCAACTGCTTGATACCGAGTGAAATGCGTTCTTTCTCGACATCGACGTCGAGAACCTGCGCACGCACCATATCGCCCTTTTTGAAGTCTTCGATCACCTGTTCGCCCGGACGTTTCCAATCCAGATCGGACAAATGAACCATGCCGTCCACATCGCCTTCGAGGCCAATGAACAAACCGAATTCGGTCTTGTTCTTGACTTCGCCTTCGAGGGTGGAACCAACAGGATGGTTCTGTGCAAAGGCTTCCCAAGGATTTTGCAAGGTCTGCTTGAGGCCGAGCGAAATACGACGCTTCACGCTGTCCACTTCGAGCACCTGCACTTCGACTTCCTGAGAAGAGGAAACGATCTTGCCGGGGTGAACGTTCTTTTTGGTCCAAGACATTTCGGAAACATGGATCAAGCCTTCGATGCCTGGCTCCAATTCCACGAAAGCACCGTAATCGGTGATGTTCGTGACACGACCCGACAGACGGCCATTGATCGGATATTTAACTTCAATGCCTTCCCATGGATCGGTCTGCAACTGCTTGATACCCAGCGAGATGCGGTGCGTATCGTGGTTGATCTTAATGATCCGGACCTTCAGCTGCTGGCCGATGGTTACCACTTCGGATGGATGGTTGACACGACGCCATGCCATGTCGGTGACATGCAGCAAGCCGTCAATGCCGCCGAGATCAACGAAAGCACCATATTCGGTGATGTTCTTGACCACGCCGTCAACGGTCTGACCTTCTTCAAGGTTGGACACGAGTTCCGAACGGGCTTCAGCGCGTGTTTCCTCCAGCACCGAACGGCGGGAAACCACGATATTGCCGCGTCGACGATCCATCTTCAGGATCAAGAAGGGCTGTTGGACATTCATCAAGGGAGCAACGTCACGGATCGGACGAATATCAACCTGCGAACGCGGCAAGAAGGCCACGGCACCATCCAGATCAACCGTGTAACCACCCTTGACCTGATTGAAGATCACGCCATTGACCTTCTCTTGGGCTTCGAAAGCCACTTCAAGCTTGACCCAGCTTTCTTCGCGACGGGCTTTGTCACGGGAAATCACGGCTTCGCCGAGCGCGTTTTCAATCCGGTCGAGATAGACCTCGACTTCATCGCCGACGACCGGCAGACCTTCACGGCCAAGGCCGGCAAATTCTTTGAGCGCCACGCGCCCTTCTGTCTTCAGGCCCAAATCAACGACCGCCATATCTTTTTCGATAGCGATCACGCGGCCTTTGACAACCGAACCTTCCAATGCCTCGGCATTGTTAAAGGACTCGTCCAACATGGATGCGAAGTCTTCGCGGCTCGGGTTATATTGTGTTGCAGATGACATTCTAGCTCCTAAAATAGCCATTTCATGGCCTGTACCGGAATTGATTGATGAAAAGAGCCTGACTACACCCTGTTTTTATCGTCTCTCTTGCCTCGGACAGGCACAGATAGCCGAAAACAGACCGGTACAAACGGTGTAAAAATGCTCTGTACGGAAAACCGGGAGATTTTAGCGGGACTTGGGAGTCCGCGCCAAGACAGCCCTCTCTACCTCTGCGAGAGCTGCCCGGAACGCGTTTTCTATATCCAAATTGCTGGTATCAAGCAAGACCGCATCCGGCGCTTGAACAAGCGGCGCGGCGGCGCGGGACTGATCCCTTTCGTCGCGTAGCTGGATATCGGCTAAAACCTGTGATTCTTCAATGGCTTCACCGCGTTTTTGCAACTCCAAGAAGCGGCGGCGGGCCCGCACTTCGCTGCTGGCGGTGACAAATAATTTCACATCCGCGTGTGGACAAATCACCGTTCCGATATCGCGCCCGTCCAAAACGGCCCCTTGCGGCTTGGCGGCAAAGGCCTTTTGCACCTCCAGCAAGGCCGCGCGCACATCCGGCATGGCCGCTACAACCGAGGCCATGGCACCCACTTGCGCCGTCCGCAAGGCCTCATCGTCAAGCGCCTCCACATCCAGACCACGCGCCAGCGCAAAAGCCTGAGCGGCATCGCCTGCGTCATGGCCATGCTGCAGCATGGCATGGGCAACGCCGCGATAGAGCAGGCCCGTATCGAGATAAGGCAGCGCGAAATGGGCTGCCAGACGACGGGCGATGGTTCCTTTGCCAGACGCCGCCGGTCCGTCCACTGCAATAATCATCTTGAAATCCATGGTTTAAGCGAAATGCGCACCCAAAGCCGCCATCATGGGCTTAAAGGTCGGGAACGAGGTGGCAATCATGGTCTCGTCATCCACGCCGACGGCGTTGCGGGCCGCGCATCCCAAGACCAGAAAACTCATGGCAATACGGTGATCGAGATGGGTTGCGACCATGCCGCCGCCCTTCACCTCGCCTTGACCGCCTTCAACCAGCAAATCATCGCCTTCGATCTCAAAGGCAATGCCATTGGCCGCCAAACCCGCAGCCACGGCGGCCAAACGGTCGCTTTCCTTGACGCGAAGCTCCTGCAAGCCATTCATGCGGGTCACGCCCTCTGCAAAGGCCGCCGCCACCGCCAAAACAGGATATTCGTCAATCATCGAGGGTGCCCGTTCAGCGGACACATCCACCCCTTTGAGGCCTGAGGCCCGGACGCGCAAATCCGCGACATCCTCGCCCCCTTCGATCCGGCGATCCAGCTCGACAATATCCGCGCCCATTTCAAGCAGCGTGGTCAAAAGCCCTGTGCGCAGCGGATTCATCATCACGCCTTCCACGATCACATCCGAGCCGGGCGTGATCAAGGCCGCCACAATCGGAAAAGCCGCCGAAGACGGATCGGCAGGCACCACAACCGGCATGGGTCTGAGTTCAGGCTGGCCATTGAGCATGATTTTGCGCCCATGCGACCCTTCTGGCTCAACAGAAATCTCTGCCCCGAAATAGGCCAGCATTTTTTCGGTATGATCGCGCGAGGCCTCGTTTTCGATCACGGTTGTCAGACCCGGCGCATTCAAGGCCGCCAGTAAAATCGCCGATTTGATTTGCGCCGAAGCCACTGGCGTTGTGTAGGTGATCGGGTTGGGAACAGCCGCGCCGCGCAAGGTGATGGGGCAGCGTCCGCCTTCCGCTTGTTCCAGAACCTCGACCCCCATCTGCACCAGCGGATCAAGGATCCGCCGCATCGGCCGTTTGCGCAAGGACGCATCGCCGTCAAACCGCGAGACAATCGGATGGCCGCCCGCCACGCCCATCATGAGACGCGATCCCGTGCCTGCATTGCCGAAATCAAGCACATGGCTTGGTTCCCGCAAGCCGCCGATGCCGACCCCTTGGATCGACCAGCGCCCCTCTCCCTGACGCTCGATCAGGGCACCCAAGGCTTTGCAGGCCTCAGCCGTGCGCAGCACATCCTCACCCTCCAAAAGCCCTTCGACGGTGGTTTGACCGACACTGAGCAAGCCGAAAATCATCGCGCGGTGGGAAATCGACTTATCCCCGGGCACTCTGAGCCGTCCGTTCAACCGCGCAACAGGATGCGAAGAAAGCGGCCGGGGCGGGGTCGAATGGGCATGAGACACGGGCAAATTCTCCCTAAAGGGTCAAAATACGATGATTTTAAACGGTTACAGGCTTTTATTCTGCATGTCTGTCCCTATCATGAACAGACAAAAACACCAGTCTTGATTATTTTTTATGGGGTTTAGTCGACTTCGCATTTGACAGAGACGCTTTGCCCGACTAACGCAAACGCGGAGTGTGATCCGACAAGAGAGGAAAAACCGTGGCAAAACCAGACCTCGGCACCAAGCGCCAATGCCTGAGCTGCGGCGCAAAATATTATGATCTGGGCAAGGATCCCGCGACCTGCCCCCGCTGCGGCGCCGTTTTCCAGGCACCAGCCCTTTTGCGCGCCCGCACTGAGGCCAAACAGGCCGATGACGAAGACAATGAAACAGAACTCGACGCGCCGGAAATTATTTCGCTCGAAGAGGCTGAAGCCGAAGATGCGGGCAAGGATCCGGTGATCGATGATGTCGAAATCGAAGACGATATCGATGCCGATGACGATTTCTTGGCCGAAGAAGAAGACGAGGCCGATGACGATGTCAGCATCCTGATCGACGGCGATCTCGAAGACGACGAAGAATCCTGATCTTTTTCACAAGCACACTTGATGCGGGACGAGGGAGGCTGTTTTCCCCTTCCCGCATAAAGCATTCGCGATAATTCCTGCGCCAGACCCAAGAAAGACACTTGAACTGGCGAAAGAGCAGGGCTATAGAGCAAGTCCGTTTATGCGGCTGAGGGCTTGGCCCAGATCCAGCGAAACGGAAATAAGAGGCAAGGCACCCCACTGCCCTGCCTGATCGGATGGGGCCATAGCTCAGCTGGGAGAGCGCTTCAATGGCATTGAAGAGGTCAGCGGTTCGATCCCGCTTGGCTCCACCAAAACTCCAAATAAATCAATAGGTTATAAAACAGTTTGTTGGATCTGTGTGTCTAACAAAAAGTTATAAACTGTTAGAAAGTTTTTTTGAGTTTCGTACTTTTTTGTTTGCAACAAGATAATTTAATTTCACCGTTGATTTTATCCTAAAAATAACGATTAGTTTTATTATTAAAACAAAATCCCGAGATCCTGTTATGTACAGATTAGTCCCCTTATTTATCGTTACAATATTATTTTTACATTCAACAAGTGCTCATGCTCAATACGAAGCTAGAGCTAATTGTATTAAAAAAATAATGGGCGTCGATGCAAACCCTAAAGATTTGACGAGAATAGACACTGGTAAATCAGTTTATACAGGCTCCTATGAAAATGAAATTCTCAAATGTATGAATACTAGTGATAAAGCGCATGTTAGTAATTCTGAGATTAAACCTAACAACCCATCATCTACAAAACCCGCAATAGATACAAATGAGCTAGCTAAAGCTCGTGCTGAAGCTCAAAAATCTCGCTTAGAAGCCGATAAAACAAAAGCCGAAATGGAAGCTTATAAGCAAAAATATACTCTACAGGGCGGAGAACAACCGACATTAAATATTCAGCCTATAATCATAAACAACAATCCTTCTCTTTCACCAACACCAATTAATCAAAACCCGACAGTAAAAACATCCGACGCAATTTTTGTTGACGACGTACAATCGTTTTTTACTGGAGGAGGAAACGTTGAGTAGTTACTTTTGTGCCACTTTTACAGGCTGCAAAACAAAAAACCCTAAGCAACCAACCAGACTCAAGCCAAGCTGTAGATGCTTTAAAAGAACATTTAAATTCAAACTCCGCATTTCAAATTTTGGGGCTGACATAGATAGCAGAAAAAGGCTATTTATGTCAGATGGTTAGACAAAGGCGCAAAAGCAGACTTTTGCCAAGTATTCAAAAGCGTTTACTTGAGCAATTTGCGGCAGGTGTTT
>CAIJVU010000021.1 GCA_903824185.1 uncultured Hyphomicrobiales bacterium | reverse complement strand
TGTTATCCGTCATCAATCGGGGCTGGGTGAAATGGCAAAGGCTGTGATCAGGCCTTCAAAGGGTTTGGTGAGCTCGGAGGGACTCGAACCCTCGACCTACAGATTAAAAGTCCGTTGCTCTACCAGCTGAGCTACGAGCTCCCAAAACCGCGCTCTGGGTAATGCTCCAGAGACGAATGGTCAATAGCTTATATCAACCTTAGGTCGATTCAGTGTGAATCAGGGGTAAATTTGTGACTAAATGCAGCAAAGCGCGGTCGCTCAGAATGAGATTCCGCTCTTTTGGCTTCAACCAGTTGATGGCATCGGCCAAAGTCTGGGCATCGGCCAGCTTGGCTTCGGCCACGGCGCGTTCGGCGTCGATATCCCCGCGATGACGGCGCGGAATCGTCGGCAACATGGCCAAATGGGCCTCGCACAGGGCTTGATCGGTCGCCAAAGCCTCCATTCCATCCGCTTCGTCAAAATTCAGGGCCTTGTAATCGGCCTGCAGCGCATTGGCCCGCGCAATGACGGGGGGAACGCTGCGCTCTTCGGGAATCAGCAGCAGATTGAGCTTTTTCAAGGTCAGCCCCAAGGCCAGACTGGAGGAGGCCGCCGACAGGGGGATGGACAGCACCAAGCCGATGATGGTGGGGGACATCCAGCCAAACAGGGATGGCGAGATGATAAAGGCGGTAATGGCCACAATCACGCCCAAAGCGACATGCAGGCGATGGCGGCGGATAATATCGGCCATGGGAATCGAGCCGTCATCCCGGCGTTGCGGATTCCAGCCGGTATCGCGGCCCAACAGGATTTGTGTCACCGCTCCCGATTGGATCAGCATCATGATCGGGGCCACCAAGGCCGAAATCAGAATTTCCAAGAGGGCTGACAGAATCAGCATGATCGCGCCCCCGCAGGCCTGCCGCTCGCTTTTATGGCCAATCGCCAATATTAGGCCAAAGAATTTCGGCGCCAGCAAAATGCCCATGGTCAGCTCGAACAAAGCCAGCGCGCGCTCGGCATCGAACCGCGGCCATGTGGGAAACAGCGAAAATTGCTGCGTGAAATATTCAGGCCGCACATAGGTCGATTGCAAAACCAGCAAAATCCCCACGAATAATTGCGCCAGCCAGAAAGGCGAGGCGAGGTAGGACATGATTCCCGTGGCAAAATGCTGGCGGGTCGGCCATGTCAGCCCTTTGGCGCCAATCACCCGCGAATGCTGCAAATTGCCCTGACACCAGCGGCGGTCCCGCACCGACAAATCAATCAGCGAGGGCGGGCTTTCCTCATAACTGCCCGCCAGATGCGGCAGCATATAAACCGACCAACCGGCGCGGCGGATCAAGGCGGCCTCGACAAAGTCATGGCTTAGAATATGGCCGCCAAAGGGTGGTTTTCCGGACAAGACAGGCAGGCCAGCATGATCGGCAAAAGCCTTGGTCCGAATGATCGCGTTATGGCCCCAATAATTGCCTTCACGGCCAGACCACAAAGCAAGGCCTGTCGCAATGACGGGGCCATAGATACGGGCGGCGAATTGTTGCAGGCGGGCAAAAAACGTATTGCGATTGGTGATCAACGGCAGGCTCTGGATAATGCCCGCATCGGGGTCTTGTTCCATGGCATGGGCAAGGCCGACAATACAGTCGCCGCTCATCACACTATCGGCATCCAACACCAGCATGAAGGGATAGGAGCCGCCCCAGCGGGTCACAAAATCCTCGATATTGCCGGATTTGCGGCCGATATTGCGCGGACGGTGCCGGTAATAAACATGCATCGGGCTTTGCAATCTGTCCCGAAGCGCCAGAAAAGTGCGCTCTTCGGCCACCCAGATATTCGAATCGGTGGTGTCCGACAGCACAAACACATCAAAGGCGTGGGTTTGGCCCAACCGGTCGATTTCTTCGATCATGGCCTGCAGCGCGGCAAAAACCCGCGAGGGGGTCTCGTTGTAAACCGGCATGACCAAAGCGGTGCGTTGGCTCAGCGGGGGAATGGGACCGGTTGCGGGTTGTTTTTTGATCAGCGCAAAGAACCCAAGAATGGCCGAACAAAAGGCCAAGGCAATCCACGAAAAATTGATGCTGAATAAAGCCACCAACAGCCATTGCAGAAAAGTAACCGAGGTTACCGACACCACGCGGTACATTTCAAAGGTGCCGTAGCCTGTCAGCAGCAAACCGCCGCCAAAGGTCAGGATACGGTAAAACAGCGGATCGGGATGGGTGTTGATCGGCGTTCTGCGCGTCTGCTCGTCAAACCGCGACAGGGCCTGCGTCGGCATGGCCAGCGGGCTTTCAGGGGGCAAAGCCGGTTGAGAAGCAGATTGGGCATCGAGCATGAGATCAGGCCGTCCAGCGATAAAGCCATGTTTCGGAGATGGTTTTATCCCCCATAAGCAGCAACAAACGTAATTCGGCAAGGGTCTCGTTGCCGGGGTCGAGCTCGAAACTGATCCGGCACAGGCGGCGGTCTGGATAAAAATATTTCCGAACCCGCGTGATGGTCCCCACATTGGTGCTGATTTGCGGCTTCATCTCGCTGAATTCTTCCGGCATTTTGAAGCTGTCGTCATAAAAATCCACCTCGAAACGACGCCGTCTGCCACCTGCGCGGCCGGTGCGCGTGGTGCCCACCGCTGCGAGGGGCGGGCGTTCGGGCGGTAACCAGCACCAATATTGCCGATAGACATAGGATTGTTCTTGCCCTGCTTGCAGCGGGGCTTTGGGGCGCCAAAAGGCGACAATATTGTCGTTCACATCATTGTCGGACGGGATTTCCGTCAGCTGGACAACCCCTGCGGACCATTCGCCAATCGGCTCGTTCCAGATGCTGGGGCGTTTTTCAAAGGACTGGTCGTCATCCATAAAGGAGGCAAAATCACGGTCTCTTTGCAAAAAGCCGAAGCCACGCGGCGAGGGATCGACAAATTGCGAGATTTGCAGGGCTTGCGGATTGCTCAGCGGTCGCCAGATCCATTCCTCATTGCCGTTTTTGATTTGCAAGCCGCCTGATTTATAGGCGGCCACGCGGACATCATCGGTGGCGCGGCGGGAATTGGGACCAAAATAATAGGTCGAGGTCATGCCCGCGATACCGTAATTTTCAATGGTGATCCGCGGCACCAAAGTCATTTCCGTATCAATCAAGGTCACTTCGCCGGATTTGATGGTGAAGCGATAGGCCCCCGTCACGCTCTCAGAATCCAAAATGGCGTGAATGATGATGGTGTCGGAGACAGGACTTGGTTTTTCCAGCCAGAAAGCGCGGAAGGTGGGGAATTCTTCGCCCTTTTGATCGCCCAGTTTCACGACCAGACTGCGGGCTGTTGCCCCCGTGACCTGTCCGCGCGCCAGCGACCGGTAAAAAGTTGCGCCTTGAAAGACGGCCACTTCGCGCATCGGCCCGTCTTGCGCATCACCGAAGATCCGGAAACCGGAAAAACTGAGATTGGGAATGTTGTCCGGCACCGCAAGCTTGCCGAAATCAAAGCGGTTTTGTTCATAGGTGACGCGGCGGATGACCCCGTCTTCCACCACATTCAGGGCAATGGGGGCTTGAAACGCAAAGCCGCGATGCAAAGGCTCGATGGTAAAACCGCGTCCTTCTTGATCCCAGAGATAGGATTGTGGTTTGGCCTTGATTTGCGCGTAAGTGTCGGCATCCAGCGTGGCAAACAGATCCGGCAAAGGATTGGTGGGGCCCTGATAGGGTTTTTTGGCGAGTTGTCGGGCCAGATCCAACACATGCGAGGCAACGAATTTTTGTCCATCTCCCAGCAATTCCCCCAGTAATTGCTGGAAATAACTCTGGTTTTGCGCATGTGCGCAGGTGGCCAGAAAGGGCATGCCGAGGCCAGTTGATGCGATCAGTCCTGCGGAGCCTTGCATCCATTGGCGGCGGGTCAGGCTGAGATTTTCAGGCTTTGTGTGCTTTTTTGGTTGGGCCACAATCTCAAAACGCATGGGTTGCTCACGGAAAAAGAAGACATTTCATTATTTTTGAGGGCTTTTGAACAGCGCGAGCCCTTCCCCCCATACCTGATCGTGCATGAAGGCATGATTTCTTATCACACTCATTTGTTTTTGCTACAAAAGCCCGCAATCATCGTTAAGCCCTTCAGCTTTGTTAACCATTTGCTGGTTGTTTGACCGTAATGTGCCCCCCATATGTCGTTTGAATCGGGTTATTTTAAGGACGTTTGATGTCGCATTCTTCTGCCAAGCGCCGGTGCCTTGCTCTCATTTTGGCTGCAGGGGAAGGAACGCGCATGCGGTCCAGCCGCCCCAAAGTCTTGCATGAAATCGCCGGTCTGAGCCTGATCGGCCATGTTCTGGCCAGTGTGACAGCCGCCGGTGCGGATCAGATCGTGGTGGTTGTCGGCCCTGATCGTCCCGATGTCGAGGCGGAGATCCAGAAATCCCATCCCGATGCGGTGATGGTTGTCCAGCGCGAGCGCAAAGGAACGGCCCATGCCTGTCTGATGGCGCGTGAGATTTTGTCTGGTGGTTGGGATGATGTGCTTGTGGTGTTTGGCGATACGCCGCTCGTCAAGCCGCAAACCTATCAATCCATGCGCGACCGACTGGCCTCGGGCCAGCAAGTGGTTGCTTTGGGATTTGAAGCGGATACGCCCGATGGCTATGGCCGTTTATTGATGGCGGGTGAAACATTGCTGGCGATCCGTGAACACAAGGATTGCAATGATACGGAGCGCGCGATCCATTTGTGCAATGCGGGTCTGATGGCCATCGACGGTCAGCATGTCATGGCCTTGTTGAACAGCATTGGCAATGACAATGCCCAGCAAGAATATTATCTCACCGATGCGGTGGCCTGTGCCGTTGCCCAAGGGTTGAAAACGGGCATCGTACGGGCACCCGAGCACGAGGTGATGGGCATCAATGATCGGGTGCAATTATCGCAAGCCGAGGCGCTTTATCAGACGCGCTTGCGGACGGCGGCGATGCAGGCGGGTGTCACCATGCAAGACCCCTCAAGCGTTTATTTGTCCCATGATACGCATATCGAGCGCGATGTGCTGATTGAACCCCATTGCGTGTTTGGCTTGGGTGTCGTGATTGAAACCGGCAGTGTCATCCATGCGTTTTCACATTTAAGCGGATGCAGGATCGGGCGTGAAACATCCATTGGGCCTTTTGCGCGTGTCAGGCCCGGCACCCGCACGGCCGCCCATGTGCGGATTGGCAATTTTGTGGAAGTCAAAAATGCCACGCTCGATGAGCATGTGAAAATCAATCATTTGAGCTATGTGGGCGATGCCTCTGTCGGCGAGGGTGCCAATATCGGCGCGGGCACCATCACCTGCAATTATGATGGTTTCAACAAGCATCACACCGACATCGGCGCAAGGGCCTTTATCGGATCAGATTCCGCGTTGATTGCTCCTGTCAGCATTGGCGAGGGGGCCTATGTCGCCACGGGGTCTGTTATCACGGATTCGGTTCCAGCCCATGCGCTGGCGTTCGGTCGGGCGCGTCAGGTCAACAAAGCGGATGGGGGCCGGTTGCTGAATGAAGCCTTGAAAAAGAAAAAAGAACATCCCTGAACCCCACACCACCATGCAAAGCGTTATGTTTTGCAATTTTAATTGATTTGCCTAAGAAGCTGCAGCGCCCGTAAATGCGGGACATGTGAATGAAAGTAGAGATTGCCCATGTGCGGAATTGTTGGAATTCTCGGTCAGCAGGATGTTGCCTCCTCGCTTGTGGATGCGCTGAAGCGTCTAGAATATCGCGGTTATGACTCAGCTGGCATTGCAACTGTTAATGCAGGCGCGCTTGATCGTCGGCGTGCGGAAGGCAAGCTGCGCAATCTCGAAGAAAAATTGAAACTCACCCCTTTGCATGGCACAAGCGGCATCGGTCATACGCGTTGGGCCACGCATGGCCGCCCCGTTGAGCGCAACGCCCATCCGCATGCCACCGACCGTGTATCTGTGGTGCATAACGGCATTATCGAAAATTTCCGTGAATTGCGCGAAGAGCTTGAAGCAACCGGTGTGGTTTTTGAATCAGACACTGACACGGAAGTGGTGGCGCAACTGCTCACGCAAACCTTGGGGCATATCAATGATCCCGTGAAAGCCGTTGAAGCCGTATTGCCGCGCTTGCGCGGTGCTTTCGCTCTCGGCATGTTGTTTGCCGGTGAAGATGATTTGTTGATCGGTGCCAGACAAGGCGCGCCGCTTGCCATCGGCTATGGCGAGGGTGAAATGTATCTGGGCTCGGATGCCTTGGCGCTTGCTCCTTTCACCGATCAGATCAGCTATCTTGATGACGGGGACTGGGTTGTTCTGACAAGGAAAGGGGCCAGTATTTTTGATGCGGCCAACAAACCTGTCAAACGCGCCAAGGTCCATTCGGCGGCCGGTGCCTATAGCATTGATAAAGGCAATCACCGCCATTTCATGATGAAAGAAATCCATGAGCAACCGGAAGTGGTGGGGCGCACGCTCGCGCATTATCTCGATATGCGGCAAGGCGAAGTGGCTTTGCCAGATGGCTGCAAGGTTGACTTCAGTCAGGTTGATCGTTTGACCATTGCGGCCTGCGGCACCGCCTTCTACTCCGGTCTTGTGGCCAAATATTGGTTTGAACGCTTTGCGCGGCTCAATGTGGATATCGATATCGCCTCCGAATTTCGTTATCGCGAAGCACCTTTAACGGATAAGGGTCTCGCGCTGTTTATTTCACAATCGGGTGAAACCGCTGACACGCTCGCTGCCTTGCGCTATGCCAAGGCTGAGGGCCTAAAAGTTTTGGCGGTCGTGAATGTGCCAACCTCAACCATTGCACGCGAAAGCGACTATCAGGCACCGACGCTGGCAGGCCCTGAAATCGGTGTCGCATCCACCAAAGCCTTTACCTGCCAGATGACGGTTCTGGCCTGTTTGGCCATTGCGGCAGGACGGCAACGCGGTGTGTTGTCGCGCGAGGATGAAAAGCGTTTGATCGGTGAATTGATGGCGGTGCCCGCTTTGATGGCGCAGGCGTTGAAACAGGCCGGTGCGGTTAAAAAACTGGCGCATGATTTGTCACGCGTCAAAGACGTGTTGTTTCTGGGGCGCGGTACCAGCTATCCCATGGCGCTTGAAGGTGCTTTGAAACTGAAAGAACTGTCTTATATCCATGCGGAAGGCTATGCGGCAGGCGAATTGAAGCACGGACCGATTGCGCTCATTGATGAAGATATGCCGGTCATTGTGATCGCCCCACGCGACAACATTTACGAAAAAACCATTTCCAATATGCATGAAGTGGCCGCACGCGGTGGGCGGATTATTTTGATCACCGATCAGCAGGGCATCGAGGAGGCGGATATGCCTGATGCCGCAACCATTGCGATGCAGGCTATGCCGTCTGATTTCGCCGCCATTGTTTATGCCGTGCCGATCCAGTTCTTGAGCTATTATGCGGCGGTTGCCTTGGGCACGGATGTTGATCAGCCCCGCAATCTTGCCAAATCTGTCACAGTGGAATGAACGAGCCCTCAGGATCGCCGCTGTTTGTTGATTTGAAAGAGGTCCAGCCTGTGACTTTGGGTAGCCGCTTGCGGACCTATTTTCTGACAGGTCTGGTCGTCGCCGGTCCTTTGGCGATTACGGCCTATCTGACATGGTCCTTTGTGACATGGGTAGACGGTTTGGTGAAACCGTTTCTCTTTTCCGTCCAAAGCCCGCTCCCTTTATGGCCGTTTGAAGTGCCGGGGCTGGGGCTGATTGTCGCCTTGTTTGGCTTGACGCTGCTTGGTTTTCTGGCTGCCAATTTGATCGGTCGGTCTTTGCTGGTGTTTAGTGAATCCATCTTGGCGCGCATGCCCGTCATTCGCGGGCTTTACAAAGGCATGAAGCAGATTTTCACAACGGTCTTTAATGAGGAGGCCGCGTCCTTCCGCAAGGTTGGCATGGTGCAATATCCGGCGCCGGGCATGTGGAGCTTGGTCTTCTTATCAACCCCGCCTGAAGGCGGAGTGGCGCAAGCCCTGGATCAACCGCAAGACTATATTTCCTGCTTTCTTCCTTGCACGCCCAATCCCACCACCGGCTTTTATTTTTATATCAAGCGGAGTGAGGTGATCGAGGTGGATATTTCAGTTGAAGACGCCGCCAAACTCATTATGTCAGCCGGCATGATCCAGCCCGATCAGTTGATCCAGCACAATCAGCCCACGACTTAATTGTGGCTTTAGCCCGCTTTCACCCAACGGATGGCGGCATCGCGCTCAAACAGATAGAGCAGGGTCTTTAACGCCTCACCGCGTGGCGTTTGCAGTTTCGGATCTTTCTCCAAGAATAATTTGGCATCGTCGCGCGCCATGGACAAAAGTCGCGCATGGTGTTCGGCCAAAGCAAACCGAAAACCGGGCATGCCGGATTGGCGTGTGCCCAACACATCTCCCTCGCCACGCAGGCGCAAATCTTCTTCGGCAATAAAAAATCCGTCTTCGCTTTGCCGCATCACCTCAAGGCGTGCGCGTGCAATCTGGCCGGCATCACCCGCATAAAGCAGCAGACAGGTTGATTGGGCGCTGCCCCGCCCGATCCGTCCGCGCAATTGGTGTAATTGCGACAGGCCGAAACGTTCGGCATGTTCAATCACCATGATGCTGGCATTGGGCACATCCACGCCCACTTCCACAACCGTGGTGGCCACCAGCAAACGGGTCTTGCCTTCCGAAAAGGCCTGCATCGCCGCATCTTTTTCAAGGGCAGGCATTTGACCGTGCAGCAAACCGACATCCGCACCAAAACGTTCCGCTAGGATTTTGAAACGTGTATTGACAGCGGTGAGATCAAGCTCCTCGTTTTCTTCGACAAGCGGGCAGATCCAGTAAATTTGTTGTTGGCTTTTCAGTGCGCGTTCCAGTCCGGCCATGACCTCGTCGAGCCGGTCGAGTTTGATGGTACGGGTATCGATTTTCTGGCGGCCGGCTGGTTTTTCGCGCAAGACAGAGACATCCATATCGCCGAAAAATGTCAGCACCAATGTGCGCGGAATGGGGGTTGCGGTCATCACCAGCACATCCACAGCCACGCCTTTGCGCGACAGCGCCAAGCGCTGATGCACGCCAAAGCGGTGTTGCTCGTCAATCACGGCCAAGCCTAGGGAGTGAAACACCACATCGTCTTGAAACAGCGCATGGGTGCCAATCAAAAGATCAATCTGCCCCGCGGCCAAGTCTTCAAGCAGGCGTTTGCGGGCCTTGCCTTTGTCGCGTCCCGTGAGCAAAGCCAGTTTTAAGCCGACTTGCTCGGCTAAAGGTTGCAAGCGTTCGAAATGCTGGCGTGCCAGAATTTCGGTTGGGGCCATCAGGGCGGATTGAAAGCCCGCATCCACCGTTTGCACCATGGCCAGAAATGCCACAATGGTTTTGCCCGATCCGACATCGCCTTGCAGCAATCGCAACATGCGCTCGGATGAACTCAGATCAGCGCTGATATCGGCCACGGCCTGCTTTTGCGCCTGTGTCAATTCATAGGGGAGTTTTTCAAGCACCAATGGCAAAAGCCGCCCATTGGGTTTGCGGGCCATGCCGCTTTCGCGTTTCATATGCGAACGCATCAGCAACAGCGCCAATTGTCCGGCCAGCAATTCGTCATAGGCAAGGCGCAGACGCTCAGCGCTGGCTTGGGTGACTTCATGGGCCTGTTGCGGATGATGCAGCGCGTTCAGCGCGTCCGAAAAGGCTGGGAATTTTTCTTGTCGGAGAACAGAAGGCTCATGCCATTCCGGTAAAGCGGGCAAACGCGTTAAGGCCGCAGCGATAATCTTGTGAATAATGCGCGAGGATAAGCCTGCCGTCTGCCCATAAACGGGCTCGATCAGCGGGCTTTTTGCAAAGCTTGCCTCATCCATGATGCGGTCTGGATGCACCATCTGGCGCGCACCGTCGTAAAGGGTGAATCGACCGGACACATAGCGCATGGACCCCACAGGCATGGTCTGGTCAAGCCTGAGGCGTTGGCTGTTGAAAAACACCAGTTCGACATCGCCGCTGTCATCTTCGCACACAATCCGATAGGGCAGACGACGCCGACCAGCGGGGGGCGGGGAATGGCGCAGGATACGCAGATAAAAGGTGGTCAGCGTATCGGGTTCGGTGTCTGCCAATAATGCGCGGCGGCTGCGGTCAATGGCGGTGAAGGGTAGATGAAACAACAGGTCCAACACGCAAGCCGGCCGGTCCGGCGGTGCCAGCAATTTTTGATAGAGCGGCAGCATTTTAGGCCCGATGCCGCTCAGGCTTTCAAGCGGGGCAAACAGCGGGTTGAGTAAAGGCGGGCGCATCGGGGCAAAATCGGTTATGGCAGATCGCGAATGCTATTGGCGTATTTACCAAGGCAAGACCGCAAGTCCTTGGCGTTCTCATGATAAAGGGCAAAGCATCCGTCGATCAAGGAATCCTTGGTCCGTCCTGAACGCCCGACCGTACAATTGATATATTCATCTTTCTTCTTGAATTCATCGTAGAATTTTTTGCAGCCGCGCTTCAACGCCTCTTGTTGCAAGGCATTGAAATTGGATTGGGCCTGAACAGGGTGTGGCATCAGGCATGTGATGCCGATGAAGGCCAAGAGGAGAAGTGCCCCATGCCCAGCGCGAAATGATTTGGAAAAGACTGTTCGCATCCGACCCTCCCATACGCAATGATACCGGGGTTCACAATGGTCGAAATCAGGGCGTTATGCAAATCGGAGAGGGGCAATCGACCCCTCTCATTGTTGAAGCCATGGTTTTCATGCGGCGCGCCGCCCCCTTGATCCGCAGGATGGGATGAAGGGGCGGAGGATTAAGCGGTTTGTGTCTGGCGGCGTTTCTTGAACCAGAAATACAATTGCGTGCCCAACAACACGGCGGCAATCGCCAGAAATGTGGCGCTGATGGGCCGATCGATAAACACCCTTAAATCCCCGTCCGAAATCAGCATGGCGCGCCTGAAATTTTCTTCAAAGCGCGGCCCGAGCACAAATCCCAACAAAATGGGAGCGGGATGAAATCCCAGCAGCAACAAAGCATAGCCGAACAAGCCGATCACCAAGGTTTCACCCACCCCGAACAGATCATTGGTTGTGGAATAAACGCCGATGCAAATAAAGAAAATCGCGCTGGGATAGAGATAGCGATAGGGGATGGTCAGCAATTTGACCCAGATGCCAATCAGCGGCACGTTCAATATCACCAGCAAAATATTTCCGATCCAGAAACTGGCGATCAGTCCCCAGAACAAATCGGGATGTTCGCGCACCAGCTGCGGGCCGGGCGTGATGCCTTGAATGATCAAGGCTCCTAAAATAAGCGCCATCACCGCATCACCGGGAATCCCGAGACTCATGGTCGGGATAAAATCACCTTGCACCGAGGAATGGGTCGAGGCTTCGGGAGAGGCCACGCCTTCCACAGCGCCGGTGCCGAAGCGTTCGGGGGTGCGGCTGATTTTCTTTTCCGTCGCATAGGCAACAAAGGAGGCGATGGTGGGGCCTGTGCCCGGAATGAGCGCACAAAGACTGCCCACCAACGTGCCGCGCAGCATGGCCGGAAAGGCTGTTTTCAACTCCTCGCGGCTGGGCATCATGCTTTGCACGCTGACATGCATGTCTTTGGCGGCAATCGGCTTGATGTAATTCACGCATTTCATGAATTCGGCAATGCCAAAAATCCCCAAAGCCAGCGCGACAATTTCAATCCCGTCCGCCATATGCAAGAGGCCGAAGGTAAAGCGTTGCTCGGCTGTATTCACGTCGGTTCCGGCAATGCCCATCAACAGACCCAAAACGGTCATGGCAATGCCTTTAAGCGGCGAGCTGCGCGCAAGGGTCGACCCCGCCAGTAGCCCCAGCAGCATTAGCGCGCAAATATCAGCAGGGCCGAATTTAAACGCAACACCCACCAAAACCGGCGCAAAGAAAATCATTTCGGTGATACCGAAGGAGGCGCCGATAAAAGACGCAATCATGGTAATCCCCAGTGCTGCGCCGCCCCGTCCCTTCAATGTCATGGGATAGCCGTCGAGACAGGTGACGGCATGGGGCGGATGCACGGGTAAATTGAGCAGGATCGAGCAAATCGCCCCGCCATATTGCGCCCCGTAATAAATGCCGGCCAGCATCAAAATCGCCGCCACGGGTTTCATGGCAAAGGTCAATGGCAATAACACCGAAATGGCCGCCATCGGGCCAAGGCCAGGCAAGACGCCGACAAAATTGCCGAACAAGACGCCGACAAAACACCACAACAAATTATGGGGTTCAAACGCGACTGCAAAGCCGTGCCACAGATCGTTTAAAGCGGTCATGATCATCGCGCGTCAGGCCTTCCAGAGAGGGAATTGAAAAAGCGGAAATTGGATATGCAGCACATAGTGAAACAGCCCGATAGCCAAAGCACACATCACAAGCCCAAGCACGAGCGCCTCGCGCAGGCTGGCTGTGCGGTCGCCCAATGCAGCCACAAAGACGCTGGCAAAGGTGGCCGGCACAAGACCCAGATAATGGCCGATTACAATGAAGCCGACAATGCTCACGATAATGCAGCTGATGCCGCGCCAATCAGGCGGCGGGCAGTGATCAAGGCTGAGATGCGCGGTCTCTTTATCATCCGCGCCGATCAAGGCGGAGAGCGGCTTTTCCTCGCTCTCTGGCGCGGCTGTGACGAGAATCAAAAAACCGATTCCCAGCAAAATCAGCCCCAGCGCCACGGGAAAATAACCCGATCCCATTTGCGTAAGGCTGCCGATACTATGCGCGCGCCCTTCCAAAACAGCGCCTAATCCCAAAAGCATCAAAAGCAGACCGGCTAATTTGTCTTTGTTCAGACGCATGCAACTGTCCTTTTCCCTGTGCTTTTTGCTTTGGTGTTTTGACTTTTCGTCAATTCTCTCGGCAAGAGGGTAGAGCAAGCAGGTGTTCTGTGGCAAGGTCCCATCGTCAGACTTTGGGGATGACAGATGTGGACAAGGCTGAAATCAAAGGAAAGCAGCAGATGATATCGCGCAGGCAGCTATTGGCGGGTATGACCGCCTTGCCGATTTCGACGGGATTTTCCGCTCTGGCACAGGGGCCAGCCTCCTCATCCACCGCCTTATGGCAGCCGCAGCGGCCTTTGCGTTTGATTGTCGCCTATCCCGCAGGCGGGCCGACCGATGTCATTGCGCGGCTTGTCGCCCGTGATCTGTCCGACACCTTGGGGCAACCGATTATTGTGGAGAATGTGTCGGGTGCATCTGGCGCGTTGGGCACACGACAGGTGGCCCGTGCCGAACCGGATGGTTTGACGATCACATTCGGCAATAACCAGACCCATGGCAATAATATGTTTATGCTGCGCGAACCGGGCTATGATGCCGTCAAGGATTTTGCGCCGCTGGCCGGTGTGGGTGCGTTTGAACATGTCTTTGTGGTGCGCAAGGATCTACCCGTGCAATCCATGCAGGATCTTCTGGCGCTCGCCAAAAGCCAAACCCTCAAATATGGCTCGACCGGCATCGGATCGGGGTCGCATTTGTCCATGGAATTATTGATGGCGCGTACCGGCATTAAAATGACGCATGTGCCTTATCGCGGCGCGCCGCCTTTGGTGCAAGATCTCATCGGCGGCCATATTGATCTTGCCAATTCAACTTTGCCCAGCGTGATTGCGCAAATCAAAGACGGGCAGTTGCGCGGCCTTGCTTTGGGCAGTCCGAAACGCAATCCGCAATTGCCTGATCTCCCGACATTGGAAGAGCAGGGGATCAAGGGCGCCAATGCTGCGTCATGGACCGGATTTTTTGCACCGGCGGCCACCCCCAAATCAGCCATTGAGCGGCTGTCGGACGGTATCATGGCGGCTCTGCGCAAGCCCGATATTCTACAGCCGCTGGAAAAATTGGGATTTAGCATTGAATGGCGCGCGCCAGACCAGTTTCGTCCCTATCAGCAACAGGAGATCGACACGTGGATCGGCATTGCACGCGATGCCGGTATCAAGCCTGTTGAATAAGGGTTGGGGCTGATTGCCGCTTGTCACAGCGCCGTTTCGCCTTTAGCCTTTCAAAAAATGGAAAAGGGCGCAAGAAATTGAAAAAGGGAGATTGGGATGTCGGTAGAACTTGATCGTCGCGCGCTGTCTTTGGGTTTGCTGGCGGCCAGTCTGTCGCCCGCGCTGCCTGCGATGGCGCAGAGTTTTCCGCTAGGCCGGATGGTCAGGCTGGTTGTGCCCTTTCCCCCCGGTGGTGCCACCGATGTGATTGGCCGCATCATGGCGGATAAAATCGGCCAGATATGGAATCAAACTATCATTGTCGAAAACAAGCCGGGGGCGGGCGGCAATATTGGCGTGAGTGCGGTTGCACGCTCCGAGCCCAATGGCGATACGTTTTTGCTGGCATCGGTGGGGATTGTCACCAATCCCTTTCTCTATTCCAAATTGACCTATGATCCCGCCAATGATTTTGTGCCCATCAGCCTTGTGGCGATTGTGCCCAATCTATTGGTTGTGGGAAATCACCTGCCGTTCAAATCGGTTGCGGATTTGATTGCTTTTGCCAAACAAAATCCCGGCAAGCTGAAATATGGCTCTTCTGGTGTCGGCACCTCTGTGCATCTGTGCGGCGAATTGTTCCAGAAAATGACCGGCACGGTCATGACCCATGTGCCCTATAAAGGCACGGCGCAGGCCACGCAGGATTTGATCGGCGGCCATATTGATTTGATCTTTGACAATATCAGCCAGATCCTGCCGCATGTGAAAGCTGGTAGTGTCAGGGCTTTGGGGATCACCACCGCCAAAGCCTCGCCGGTGACGCCCGAATTTGTACCAATTGCCGAAACCGTGCCGGGCTTTGATGTCACGGCGTGGTTTGCTTTGTTTGCGCCTGCCAAAGTCCCGCCGGCCATTTTGGCCATTTACAGCAAAGATGCACAGCTTGCGGCACAAGATCCCGCCGTCCGCCAGAAGCTTGAAGGCACGGGTGCGATTGTGGTGGGCTCCACGCCCGAAGAGCTTGGCCGCTTCACCAAGCAAGAGACACAAATCTGGGGTGATCTCATCAAATCGGTCGGCATCAAGATCGAATAAGACCCAAGCACAGCATCATTTCACCATCCCCGCTCAGGCGGATGACAGAGCTTTTATGGCCCCATCATCCGCCTTCAGACAGGTTGATCAGTCGGGGAAGCGTGGCAGCTTCAAACCATTGGCAGGCACGCGGTAATGCGCCGTATTCATCGCCATGGCGAGGAAGGTGTAATAGCCATTGATGCCGATGATATCCATGACGCCTTTTTCACCAAAGCGCTGGGTGGCGCGTTGATAGGTGGCATCAGACACCCGCTTGTTGCGATGCAGTTCGATGGAGAAATTATAGCAGATGTCTTCATCATCGCTCATGCCGACAGGGCGGCGGCCATCGGCAATGGCATCGACAATTTCTTTTTTAATGCCTTGCTTGAGAGCGATGGGGGCATGCACATGCCATTCATAATCTTGCGCCCATTCACGCGCCGTGATCAAAATCACAAATTCGCTCAAGGTCGTGCCGATAGCGGGCTTGTAGCGCAGATAGTCACCCATTGAACGGGCAATGGTCATCAATTCGGGGCTATACATCAAGGGTTCAAACGGACCAAACACCGGTGTTTTCCGTGCCTCTAGAAATTCGGCCGCGGCTTTTTTCTGGGTCTCGTCATATTTGTCGGGCGAGATGGTGGGCATCCGATCTTGGGCTTGTACCAAGGGGACTTGCGCCAAACCACCGGCCAAAAGCCCCAAGCCCAAAATCATTGCTTTCATTGTCTGTTTCATGGCGTTTTCCCCTGTATGGATGATTGTGTGTTTTTGAGTGATGCGAGAAGTTAAAACGCGCGCTGAAGCGCGTGTCAAATCGCGTTTTGGGCATAACAGGCCGCATTGTGATTTGAGGCGTCAGGCCAAGCGGTTATGGTCCCACGTCACTTTGATCCTCAGTCCGCGCGATGGGGTGAGGTGTCGGGGTGATTAGATGGATTTGCCGGTCGAATCCGTGAAGGTCGCATTCGGCAAGGCCGTTTTCAGCGCCGCGAGCTTTGTTGCATCAGGCTTGGCGTCGGTCACGACAATGGTTTTCACCTTGCTCAATGCTTGCAACGCTTTGAGGCTGGCGGTCAGATTGGCCACGCTGTCTTTCAGAGCCATGGATTGCAGCTTGGCTGTTTTTGCGGATGCAACCGCGTCACTGGCGGAGAGGCCGGTGAGGTTGACGCCATAACTGCCTTTGATCAAAGCGAGGATGGGAGCGGCTTTGCTCAACTGATCTTTGGTGACAGTGAAGTTAACCATTGTATCCGTGTTGGGTGTCAAAGTAAATTGCGAGATGGATTTGGCGGAGGCCAGCTTCAAGATATCGGCGAGACTGGCGACCAGATTATCAGGCGTATCTGTCACGGCATAAGGCATAATGGTTGCGTTTTTATTGGGCGCAGCCAAAGCAAGGGCTTTCGATACGCTGATCTTGACGCTTGGATCCATTTTGATGCTGTAGGCATTGCTGATCAGCGCAAGAACATCCGTTATATCTGAGTTCGTCATATTATTGGTTGTTAAAGTCATCGGGGACTTGTCGGTGACTGTGATTTTGGAGGCTACAAGAGAGCCATCCGAATTCTTAGCTTTAGATAAAGAATCTAAATTCTTGGCGATGTTTCCAGCTGTATCTGAAATTTCTG
The DNA here is from genome assembly GCA_903824185.1 of uncultured Hyphomicrobiales bacterium. GTDB lineage: Bacteria > Pseudomonadota > Alphaproteobacteria > Rhizobiales > Beijerinckiaceae > CAIYZJ01. The sequence goes on along the minus strand of CAIJVU010000021.1, from coordinate 4,846 downwards.
CGCCACTGATCGTTGCAAAGGCCTGGTTATTGTCAATTAACGTTTTGTTTGTATCGGCAAGCTTTTTTGCGAGATAAAGAGCGGTCCCCTTATCAGTGTTATTCGTGCCAATATCAGACGCTTTCAGGCCGGTTAGGACAAGGGAGACACCATCATGAAAATTGACGGCTGTCTGTTTGGTTGAGTCAAAATTCAAAATCAAACTCTTTTTGGCGCTTGCAAAAGACAAACTAATGGGCGCGCCGTCACTGACGCTGATATCCGACACCATATTGTTTTTATAAAGGCTATCGAGGCTAGACCAGCCCGCAGCAATATTCTTGGCCGTGTCATTGATAGCAAAAGTAAAGGGAGGATTACCCGAGAGTTTAAAGCTCTTGATCACGGGCGGCAGGCTCATCGCGTCTGCCACGGTGACATCACTGATGTTCAATGAGGGCGGCTTTAACAGATTGATCGCATCGACATCACTTTTCAAAGACGCAGCCGAAATCACGAAAGGCTTGGGCGTATCTGAAATTTGCAGTGATGTGAGTTGTTTGCTTTTTACCAAGACCTGCAAAGCATCAATATTATCCTGAATATTGGCTTGCGTGTCCGACACTGTAAACGCCAGAGTTGCATTGGCAGAAGGCGCTGTGAGGCTAGTCGCTTTGTCAACGGACAATGGATCAGACAGATTGAGTTTGAAACCATTTTGCACCAGACCCAAAAGATCCGAATAGGCATCCAAATCCGTTGATGGCATCGTGAGAGCTGGTTTTTTATCGGTCAGTGTAATTTTATTGATCATGCCGCTGATCGGATTCAAGCTTGTCAGTGCATTTGAAATATTGGCTGAGCTATCTTGCACATCTATCGAGTCAATATTTTGCGGCAGGGATCCTTGCCCCATCAGTGTGGTCAGGTCATTGACCGTGGCATTGGTGATTTTGAAACTGACAGCCGAGAACAAGGCATCACCGGCTTGATTGGCCTGCATGGAGGGCATCAAGGCTGTATATTGTTTGGGGGTCACTGGAATGGGCATGCTGTCACTTGGATTGACAGTGCCCAGCTTGTTTGACTTTGCCAAACTCACCAGTGTGTTGAGGTTTTTGGCAATGGCTGCGCTTGTATCCGTGACACTGATTTTGCTGACATGCGGCATGGTTGTCAGGCCCGCGAGATCCGACATCATGGCATCGGTCAAGACGAGATCATAAGTGCCTTTCAATAATTTTAAGGCGTCCGCATCCGCTTTATATTGCGCGGGTGTAAGCGTCACCGTTGCAGGAGCGGTCAAGGTCAAGCTTGTCACCGTTCCGGCTTTGACCAAGGCTTGAATGTCATCGAGATTGTTGCTGACATTGGTACCTGTGTCAGTCACACCAAAGCTGAGTTTGGCATTGGCACTGGGAGGCTGCAGGGCCAGTCCGTCGGCAACGGACAGATCGGGGCTGACCGCGATCGCATAATTACCGGAAACAAGACCCAGAATATCCGCATTATTGTTGACGTCATCAGCAGACAAAGACAAAGCCTTGTTGTCCGAAATTGTGATGGAATTCATTGTAATATTGGCAGCCAAGGCCGTTGAAATCTGGCCTGCCTGGCCCGCTTTCAAATCTTGTGACAGGTTGGCGGCGGTATCGCTGACATCCACAGAAGCAATAGTAATCAAAGGATCTGTCACGGCCTTGATATCTGCCAAGCGGCTGATCGGCGCATTGGTCAGCTTGACTGTGTTGCCTTGGAATAACACCGCCTCATTCGCTACATCATTGAGAAAGTCAGAGGCCGAAACGGTGATAACATTGCCATCGGTGGCGGTCACGTGATCAAGCGTTGCCCCGTTGTTGGCAACGGTTTTGGCAAGACTATCAAGTCCCGATAGGGCGCCTGCAATATTGGCCGCGGTGTCAGAAATCTGGATATGCACATTTTTGAACGCCGCAGAAGACAACATGTCTTTGTTGGTCGTTGCTTGCGCGACTGTCAGCGTCAAAACATCGGTTGAAGGCGATACGGTCACTGTTTGCAAAGGCGAGGGGGATTTGCCCGCCAACGTCTTCAATCCTGCGAGACCCGCGACCAGATTGCTGGCCGAGTCTGAAACAGTGATGGATTTGACATGTGAATCGCCGCCCAATTTGGCCAGATCGGCCACCGCTGCATTCGTCACACTCAGGGAATAGGTGGCCGTTGTTGGCAATAATTTCAAGGCAGCTTGCGCGGACGTGTATTCGGGCACGGATAAGGTCGTGGGATTGGCGGGGGCCGTGGCGGATGAGAGTTTGATGGATGTGAGCGTTTTCGCGGCCGCCATAGTGGCCAGGTCTTGTAAGGTGGTATTGTCCAGAATGTTGGTGAGCGTATCAGACAAGCCGGTTAATTGTTTCGTTGCCGACGTTCCATAGTCGGTTGACGTTAAATTATTAAAATCCGCATAAGACACATCACTGACAGACAGCGTGTAAGCGCTTTGTACCTTCGACAATAAAGGCTGATATGTTGAAAGAATGGGTGTTGTGGTGCTGGATTGCGCATTCGAGAATTTCAGCGTGGGCGCTTTGGAATCCGTAAAAGAAATCGTATCAAGATTACCCGGGTTATCATTGAGAATGCCGGACAACTTCACCAGATTGGTGGCCGATGTTATATTGGCGGCCGTGTCGCTGATGGCCACCGGTGCAGTCAATGTTTTAAATGCTTTCGTGCCAGTGTCGTAATCGCTGACCACTTTGGCCACGGTGACAGGCGTCGAGGCATTGAAGAGGGCAAGCGCACTGGCGGAAATGCTCACCAAGGTGCTGGCGCTTGAGGTGGCTGCTCTGCTGAATGTCGTCGTCGCAGATGGCGTCGCGGTCGCAGACGTATAGGCCTGCGGCAAGACGTAGCTGGAATAACCTGTGATCGTTGACATCGCTGTGGTTCCAAAAAAGAATTTTTTTATTCACGGCAATTTTTGTGCCAATAGTAAAACAGACATATTTGGGATGAAAATGGCAAATTTTGAGGGGTTTTTGAGTAAATATCTAATTTTTGTTATTAAAAGATAGATACCATATTTAAGATTTGATGACTATCTTATTTCACACAAACGTAAAATTACTTGCGCTGAGTTGATTGGGCTGGATGCCCACGAGCCAAATGGCGGCGCCTGTATTGGAATCGGGTGTAATGATGGTCGTGTTGATACCGGCATAATAGGCTTCATGCGCGACAACATCGGCATAGCTTGTCAGAGGTGTGTTCAGAAACCGCACCACATCCTGCGTCCCGCCCGTGTTAAAATCGGCTACGACAAAATAATTATCTTTCAATAGATCGAGAATAAACGTATCCGATCCGGCTCCGCCAAAGGCATAATCAACGCCGCCGCCGCCTTCAAGCGTATCATTGCCAGACCCGCCAACGAACACATCCACATTGCTGCCGCCTGTGGCCACATCGCCGTGACTGCCCGCATAAAGATAATTGGCGCCGCTGCCGCCCACAATCGTGCTGCTTTGCGAGGTAGAGGCCGTTACATAAATATTGACACCCGAGCCACCATACATGGTGGTGGCACCTGTGCCCGCATAGAAATAATTGGTGCCCATGCCGCCCGTCATCGTGGTGGTACCGCTGCCGCCATTCATAACTTCGACATCGGTGGTCGCCGTCGCATTGCCATAGAGCAAATTGGTTCCAGCCCCGCCAAACAAATAATCATAGCCGCCACCCCCGCCATAAAGACGCTGCGTGCCACTTGACCCTGCAATCAGCACATCAACCGCACCGGTGCCCCCGTCAAGCACCTGATCCCCAGCGCCCCCGTAAAGATAATCCCGCCCCGAGCTGCCATAGGCGCAGCCATTGCCCGCACCCAGCACAATGGTCGTATTGCTGCCAGCATTGGCATAGATGACATCATCGCCACCCCCGCCATAAATCGCCTTGTTGCCAGTGCCGCCATAGATCACTTCGGCGCTGGAGGTCGCCACCACCGCATTATTATTGCTTGGCCCACTCACTGTGAGGGCTGGCAGTGCAATCGTCAGTGTCTGGGCTGTTGAAGCGGAGGAGACATTGCCGCTCGCATCCACGGCTGTGGCCGTGATGGAATGGGAACCGGTTGTCAAATCGCTTGCTGGCGTAAAGGACCAAACACCTTGCTTATTGGTGGTCGTGGTGCCGATCAGGGTCGCGCTATCATAAATCCGGACTGTCGTATCATGCAGCGCCGTTCCCGTAATCACCGGTTTGGCAATCGGTGAGCGGCCCAAGGCAAAAATGGTCGGCGCTTGCACTGTGCCAGTTTGAGAATTCCCTTCGGCAACATCCGTCACCGTAATAGCTACGGCTTTCGACGTTGATGATACACCATCGCACGCAACGACTGTAATCAAATAAATATTATCTTTATTGGCATCCTTCGGTGATTCAAAATTCGGCGATGATTTAAAGGTGACCTCGCCCGTCAATGCATTTATATTAAATAAAGAGGCGTCAGTACCTGTTAAAGACCAAGTTATAATATCACTGTTATAGTCATATCCATCAGCGTCATAAACAGTCTTTGAGGTTGAAATATTCTCTGGAACGGATGCAGAAGACGATGAGGTAATATTTTGATCAAAATTAAAGACGCTTGTTACTGTTGAAAATATGTAAGCACTTGAATTGTTTACAGGTAAAAAATCATTTCCGGCAATATCGGTTATCGCCCTATAGGTAAAATATATTTCGTATTTTGACAGTGGGTCTAGGCTCAGGACTCATTGTTTAGAGCCAGAAGATCACAGTTGCTGCGATGCAGATAGCGGACATGAAGGTGTGAGCGCATCTGTCGTAGCGTGTGTGGATGCGCCTCCAGTCCTTG
>CAIJVU010000020.1 GCA_903824185.1 uncultured Hyphomicrobiales bacterium | reverse complement strand
TTAAAACTTCGGCCTGCCGCAACTTGGCGACAATTTCTTCTGGCTTATATCTCTTCTTGCTCATTCGTAAGTCCTCCTTCGGTTTAATAACCATACATCAGGGAGGATCACTTTTCAGGGGGCAGGCCACATCCAGCCTGTTGCGCTTCTATCTCTTCTATTGACTCGACAGATCTCAAATTTGGGTGTTAGGCTGCCTGCGTCAGGAACAGACTTCATTTTCAATCAAGCGAGAAAGCAGCTGAGATGCGGAAAAATCAATGGATAGGTATCGTTGCGGGTTCGCTTTATTTCATCACGCAGTCTGTGGCGCAAGCGCAATTTGGATTGCCGAATATCCCTGGGTTGAATTCATTGCCCATCCCCGGAATGGGGGGCGGTAGCAATGGCGGCGGTGGATTTTCCATGGCGGCGGCATCGCTGGGTAATAATTTAAGAACGGCTTTGTACAATCAGGTCATGGCTATTTCACTGGTACAAGATGCACAAGGCGACAAGGCCAAAGCGGGCCGCTTGCGGGCAACGGCCAATGCCATTCAGGCCATGAAACAGCCAAGCAAGGATACAATGGAAAAAGCCTTGAAGGCGGTGGAAGAAAATCCTGTCAATCGTGAAAATGTTGCCAAAATTAAAGACGCGGCGGGCCAGAAAAAAATTGCAGATGCATCGGCGCATATGAGTGTCGTGATGGTCTATAACGGGCTGGCTTTGGCCTCGGCCGGTGCCATGATTATTTTCAGACCAAGCGCGGCAGATCTTGCAAATGCGCCGGGTATTTTGGATGCCGCGCAATTGGCCGTGACAGCCATACCCTCACAAACCAGCAATTTCAGAAAATATAATGAAATTCTCGAGGCCTATATGGCCCAAAACAATATCCCCCAAGCGACAGCGGCGCAAAAAGCAGCCATCGCTAAAAAAACGGATCCCGAGGCTGCCAAGAAAGCCAAGGATTTTTGATTTTTCCTCTTTGACTTTTGGCTTGCCTTCGTTGCGGGTTAATCTTTTTTCATGATTGCGCAGGCTTCCCAGATCTGGGCTTTTCATCTTGATGATCCCGATCAAGATGAAAAACCTCGCATGGGCTCCTTGATCCCATGTTTCTGTTTGAGGCTTGTTTATTTAAGATTTGCTTTCACAAGATCATGATTGCGGCCTATATATATCCTGACGTGTGAACCCATTGTCTCGATCAGAATGAAGAATGAACGATAACAAAACAGAGTATCAGACAAAAAGCCGATATAAACGCCCGCTGCTTGTGAACATGGTATGCGTTGGTTTTATGGTTTCGTCTTATCTCTTCGGGGCCTATAGCTATCAGAATTTTATGATCCCCGATGCCATGGTTTGGTTTTTAAAAACCTATTTTAATCATGTCGATCCTCCCATCACGGGGACATATGACAGCTTCAATCGCTTGATCGCGATTGCGGGCAAAAAAGACGTTGCCTGCCCTCAGCAAACAAAAGACACGGCCGTCTTGCTGGTCATTGGTCAATCCAATGCCGCCAACCATGCCGAAAAAAAGCTCAATACGCGCTATCCTCAGCATGTGATCAATTATCATAACGGGCATTGTTATGTGGCTCAGTCGCCCTTGCTGGGCGCGACAGGCGAGCAGGGAGAATTCATCACGGCTGTTGCTGATCAATTGATGGATCGGCATCTCTATCAAGATGTTGTCATTGTTTCCTCTGCCATTGGTGGATCATCGATCACGCGCTGGCAGGTCGATGGTGATTTGAATCAAATGCTCTTGGAAACGCTTTCACAGATCAAAGACTATCAAATCACCCATATTTTATGGCATCAGGGCGAAACAGATTTCGGTCTGAGTTTGAATGAGACAGTATATGCAAAATCATTCAACTCACTCAGAAACAGCCTGAGGGATGTCGGTGTGACAGCGCCGTTTTTTATCGCTCAGGCCACAAAATGTGGCGATAATCCCTATTGGACACAGGTGAACCCCGTCACCACAGCGCAGCGCAAGCTGGCCGATCAACCAAACACTGTGCTTGTGGCGAATACGGATGCGTTGCTGACAGCGAAAGACCGTCGCAGGGATTTGTGCCATTTGAGCGAAACCGGCCAATCGAAAATAGCCGCTGCGTATGCTGAGGCGATTGAGAAAGACCAGCCGTTGCGCGCACCAAAGAAATGATGGTGTAAGCCGCAAGAAGGCAGAGATCGGTTTTTTATGCACCCATCCATAAAAAAGGCAGCCCGCAGGCTGCCTTTATGATTTTGAACGCACCAAGTCGTGATGATTATTTCACAACCTTCTTGCCGGGCAAATTGGCTGCTTTGGCGGGGGTGTCAAATTTATAGGTCAAGCCAAGGCTGACAATATCGATCCGTGTATCTGCATCCGTCAGCAGGGTACCGAAATTGGCACCATAGCTTGCTTTGTAATTGCTGTTGGCGGAATTGATGGTGACCTTTGTTGATTTCGGGAAAATATGGGTATAGCCGAAATCAACATTGAGTTGCTCGTTCAGCTTGTAGCCAAAACCAAGCGAGGTCCAGAGGCGGTCATTGTCAGGCAAGCGGACAGAGCGCTCTGAATCCTTCACCGGTGACCATTCATAGCCAAGCCCGCCGCGCAGCGTCAGGTTCGGGTTCCATTGATATTCAGCCCCCAAAGAGGCATACCAGCCATCTTGATAATTAAAGGGCAGGCCGTTGGCAAACAGGGCATGATTGGCGCCATTGCTCTGCTTGAGAACGGCAGGTGATTTCAGCACACTCCAATTGGTCCATTCCAGTCCCGCCAACACGGTCCATTGCGCATTGACGATTTGTTTGATGCCTAAATTCACAGTTTGGGGCAGTGGTAAATTCGCCTGAATGGGCACATCAAACAGGGCCGTGGCTTGGGCCGCTGTTAGACCGGCCCCTGCAGCAGCAGCCGCCCCCCCGAAGAAATCACCTTTCAGGTCAACCCGCATTTCTGAACGGTAACCAATGCCGATTTCTGTTGTATTGGTTGGCTTGAAGGTGGCACCCAGAGTATAGCCCCAGGCCGAACCGCTGCCGTCGATCCCCAAAACGCCCCAATTGGCTGGATTAGCCAAGGCCGGTGCAGCGCTGGTATAGCGTGCATTGAGGGACATATAGCTGATGCCCGCAGCAACGGAGAATTGATCGTTGAATTTATAGGCCAGCGTTGGTGTAACAGTGATCGTGCGAAGACTGGTCGTTGAATTATAGGTGCGCCCGCTCCAACTGCTGTCCGGCTTGGTGCTCAGCCCGTAGGGTGCATTAACCGACAGCCCCGCCCATAGCTGGTCATTGATTTGCCAGCTCATATAGCCCGCAGGCAAATAGGCATCCATGGCCTCGTCGCCGCTGGAGGATGTCCCTCCCAAAGCATTGACGCCTGCATAACCGGGCGCAGACCCCGACGCCGTTGTCAGCTTGGCAGAGGTGTTCCATCCCGGATGATCACATAGACCCTCGTCGCTCTGCTTTTTTCATGGCAAGATCGATCCTGAGGGACATTCGAAGAGGGGTTCGGGCATGTTGATCCAACTTCACAGCCAAGCAACGACGACGCCGAAGGTGCGGGCGGCGATCCAGGCCAGCGCGGAGCCCGCGTCAGCTTTGGCGGAGCGGTTCGGCACAACCGAGCAGACCGTCTACAAATGGAAGCACCGCGACAGCGTTCATGACCG
>CAIJVU010000019.1 GCA_903824185.1 uncultured Hyphomicrobiales bacterium | reverse complement strand
ACCGTTGAACTATCCCCCAACGTCGCCTGTTGCAGGGCGTCCCTGTCAAGGCGAGTGCGCTCAATAGCGAAGCCATGGAGTTTTGACAAGAGCCCAAGGCCCATTTTACCCCACCCATGCGCAAAATCGGCTGCGCCATGCGTTGAAACAACTTGGCAAACACGCAGAAATGATTTCAATTTCGCCCATAATTGTCAGGATTGGATAGCATGACCCAACAAATCAAGGACGCAGCCCTCGGAATTGAAAAATTCGGAATAGGCCAGCCGGTGCGCCGGAGCGAAGATCCCGTGCTCATCCGCGGGGAAGGACGCTATTCGGATGACGTCAATCTTTCTGGGCAAATTTACGGTGTTATGGTCCGCAGCCCGATCGCCCATGGCCATTTGCGCGGCATTGATACCTCGGCAGCCAAGGCCATGCCGGGCGTTTTGGCCGTCTATACGGCCAAAGACCTTGAGCCCATGGGTTATGGCCTGATCCGCTGCGCCCTCCCCATCACCAATCGGGACGGCTCGGCCATGCTCGGCAATGGCCGTTCGGCACTGGCCCATGACAAGGTCCGCTATGTCGGTGATCCCGTAGCCCTTGTGGTCGCCCAGACGCGCGAGGCGGCGATTGATGCCGCCGAAGCGGTCCAGCTCGACATCGAGGCCCTGCCCGCTGTGACCGACGCCCGCGATGCGGTCAAAGACGGCGCGCCTTTGCTTTATGACACTGTCCCCAACAATATCGCCGTTGATTATCATTGGGGCGACAGCAACAAAGTCGCGACAGCCTTCCAAAAAGCAGCCCATGTCACACGCCTCACTTTGCGTAACAACCGCATTATTGTGGCGGCCATGGAGCCGCGTTCCGCTGTTGCCGCCTATGATGCGCGCACGGGGGATTATACATTGCACGCCAATAGTCAGGGCGTTTTCGGCATGCGGGCCAATCTGTCGGCCATCTTGGGCATAGCACCCGAAAAAATGCATGTCCGCACGGGCCATGTCGGCGGGTCGTTCGGCATGAAAATTTCTGTCTTTCCGGAATATATCTGCCTGCTGCATGCCACCCGCATGCTCGGCAAGCCGGTCAAATGGACGGATCGCCGCTCGGACAGCTTTTTGTCGGATTTCCATGGCCGCGATACGGAAGTCACCGCCGAACTGGCGCTGGATGCCAAGGGGCATTTTCTGGCCATTCGGGTCAATGGCTTTGGCAATCTGGGCGGCTATATGTCGCCCTTTGGCCCGATGATGCCCACCCTCAACGTCGTCAAAAACATGTTGAGCGTCTACAAAACACCGCTGATTGAGGTCAGCGTTCAATGCGCGCTGACCAATACGGTTCCTGTTGCCGCCTATCGCGGCGCGGGCCGTCCCGAAGGCAATTATTACATGGAGCGGCTGATCGAGACCGCAGCGCGGGAAATGGGCCTGTCTTCGGTCACCATCCGCAAGCGCAACCATATCAAGCCGCAACAACTGCCCTACCGGACACCCGGTGCGACCTTGTATGATTCAGGCGAGTTTTCAACCGTTTTGGAAAAAGCGCTTGAGGGAGCGGATTACAAAGGCTTCGGCAAACGCCGCAAACAAAGCGCCCGTCAGGGCCTGTTGCGCGGGATCGGCATCGGGCAATATCTTGAGGTGACCGCCCCGCCCATGAACGAGATGGGCGGCATCCGCTTCGAGGAAAACGGCACCATCACTTTGCTGACCGGAACCCTTGATTTCGGCCAAGGCCATGCCACCGCTTTCGCGCAAGTGGTTGTCCAAAAACTGGGCGTGCCATTCGAAAAAATCCGCCTCATCCAAGGCAATAGCGATTTGCTGATTGCAGGCGGCGGCACGGGTGGCTCTAAATCCATCATGGCGAGCGGCGCGGCCTTGTCGCAAGCGGGTGATATCGTCATCGAACGGGGTCGCAAGATCGCAGCCCATGTGCTGGAAGCAGGCCTGCATGACATTGTTTTCGAAACCGGCCATTTTACAATTGCGGGAACCGACCGCTCCATCAGCCTGATGGAACTGGCGCGGCGGGTGAAAACCCGTCAGGTCCGCCTGCCTGCCGATTTACCGCAAACCCTTGATGTGGATCATATTTTCAAAGAGGCACCCTCGGCCTATCCCAATGGCTGCCATATTGCCGAAGTGGAAATTGATCCCGATACAGGCATGATCCATGTGGTGCGCTACACCGCCGTCAATGATTTCGGGGTGATTATCAACCCGATGCTGGTCGAAGGCCAATTGCATGGCGGCGTCATGCAGGGCATTGGCCAAGCGCTGATCGAACACACCGTCTATGACGAAGACGGCCAGCTGGTGACGGGCTCCTTTATGGATTACGGCCTGCCGCGCGCGGATATGACCCCGCCCTTCACCGTGCTCAATCATCCGGTGCCCGCCAAAACCAATCTGCTGGGCGCCAAAGGTTGCGGCGAGGCAGGCTGCGCAGGCTCGCTGCCCTCCGTCATGAATGCCATTGTCGATGCTTTATCCGTTTACGGGATCACGCATATCGACATGCCAGCCACCCCGCAGCTTGTCTGGCAGGCTATCCAAGCAGCCAAATCCAAACAGGTCGCTTAAAGAAAAAATCCAAGGGCTCAGGCTCGCAGACATAAAAAAACCCGACCAATGGTCGGGTTTTTTGTGTTTTAAGACTGCAAAAATCAGTGCTGAACCAGATCGGCTGCAAAATGCAGGGCCGCTTCGGTCTTGGAAGCGATTTCCTCACGGGTCACATGCGGGGCAATTTCAATGGCTGTCAGGCCATTCTGGCCAACCGTGAACACGCCAAGATCGGTGATGATCATATTGACCACACCGGCACCCGTCAGCGGCAATGTGCAACGCTTGAGAAGCTTTTTCTCTTCTTTTGCGACATGCTCCATCAACACCACGACCTTTTTGACACCTGCTACGAGGTCCATCGCGCCGCCCATGCCCTTGACCATTTTGCCGGGGATCATCCAATTGGCGAGATCGCCATTTTCAGCCACCTGCATCGCGCCCAAAATCGACAAATCGATATGACCGCCGCGGATCATGGCAAAGCTGTCCGCCGAGCTGAAATAGCTGGTGGTCGGCAATTCCGTGATCGTCTGCTTGCCTGCATTGATCAGGTCCGCATCTTCCTCGCCCTCATAGGGGAAAGGCCCCATGCCCAACATGCCGTTTTCGCTTTGCAGCTGTACGCTCATGCCAGCGGGGATATAGTTTGAAACCAGCGTCGGAATACCGATGCCGAGATTCACATAATAGCCGTCGCGCAATTCCTTTGCCGCACGGGCTGCCATATCTTCACGTGTCCAAGCCATGGATTGACCTCCCCTTAAGCGTGCTTGCGCACGGTGCGCTGTTCAATGTGCTTTTCAATGCCGCTGGCATGGATCATGCGCTGCACGAAAATACCGGGCGTAATGATGTGGTCAGGATCGATCGTGCCGCATTCGACCAGATGTTCGACCTGAGCAACCGTCACCTTACCGGCTGTTGCCATCATGGGATTAAAATTGCGTGCGGTCTTGCGATAGACAAGATTACCTTCCTTGTCGCCTTTCCACGCATGCACCACGGCCAAATCCGCCACAAGGCCGGTTTCCAGCACGTATTTTTCACCATTGAATTCGCGCTCGTCTTTCCCTTGCGCGATCAAAGTGCCCACTCCGGTCTTGGTATAAAAGCCCGGAATGCCCGCCCCGCCAGCGCGTATGCGCTCGGCCAGCGTGCCTTGCGGATTGAATTCGATTTCAAGTTCGCCTGCGAGATATTGCTGGGCAAAGGTCTTGTTTTCCCCAACATAGGAGGAGATCATTTTTTTGACCTGACGGGTTTCAAGCAAAACGCCAAGGCCAATCCCGTCCACACCGGCATTGTTGGAAATGATGGTCAGTCCTTTGACACCGGCATCGCGAATGGCGCCGATCAGCAGGTTTGGAATGCCGCACAAACCGAAGCCGCCCGCCATGATAACCATATCATTTTTGAGCAAGCCGGCCAGCGCCGCCTTCGCGTCAGAATACACTTTTGATGACATGCTGCCTCCTCTTGGCCTCTGTCTGATAGGCCGTCCTACGCCTCATCAAGATTGGGGTTTTATGAGGCCAGATCCTGCCGTTGGCAAGAGACAACCGCATGGAAAAGGCGGCATCTCCCTGACGAAAAAAGGGAAAGCCGCCCAAAAATCGATCTTGTTTGGCTCAATCTTGCTCTTGAACGGCCGCTGCGACCGGCACAGCGCCCAAGCCATCCTTGCCATAGATATCATCGCGGAATTCCAGCGTGCCTTCGGGCGTAGCCCAGCCGGTGATATAAATCCAGTAAACCGGCACGGTTTGCGACAAACGGGCATCGACCCGCTGACCGGAGGCAATCGCCGCATCAATCTGCTCGCGCGACCAACCAGGCGTGTCTTTCAACAGCCACGTCACATAGTCGCGCACATTCTGGATGCGCATGCAGCCGGAGGAGACAAAACGGAAATCATCGCCAAAGATCCCTTTGGCAGGGGTATCATGCATGTAAACGCCATAGGGATTGGCAATATTGATCCGCACAAACCCCAATGAGTTGAACTCCCCGCCGGTGTCCTGCCGAAACACATAACGGGTGGCCTCGTCCGAACGCCAGTTAATCTGGCGCGGCTGAACCTCTTGCCCGTGCTGGTCATAGACCCTGATGTGATTGTCGGTCAGATAATTCGCATCGGCCTGCATTTTCGGGATCAGATCTTTGCGGATAATGGAGGCCGGAACGGTCCAGAACGGGTTGAAATTGATGTCGGTCGCCCGTGTCGTCATGATCGGGGACTGGCGGTCGATCTTGCCCACGCCCGCCGCATGACGGGTTTGGACTTGCCCACCTTCCACAGTCTCGACAAGGGCCGCCGGTATATTGGCGGTGACAAAACGGAACCCCGGATTGGCCGGATAGGACTTCAACCGTACCAGATTGATTTCCAGCTGCCGCAAGCGCACATCGGCGGGAATATTCATCGCCGTCAATGTCTGGGTGCCGAATTCGCCATTCGGGCTCAAGCCGTGACGCTCCTGAAACTTGCGGACTGCCGCCTCGACATAAGAATCAAAAATATTGGAATCGCTGAGATTGCGATCAAGATCGCCGCTGGCAATCAGGCGCTGGCGAAGCGCCACGACGGCCTTGTCGCGCTGTCCCAATTTGAGTTTGGCCTTGGGCATTTGCGGCCAGCCGCCTTGGGCGACAACCGTGCGCATCATCTCAATGGCTTGCTCGGTGGCCATGATGGTCTGCGGCGACAAAATGGGGGCACTGGAGCGTTGCGAACGCATGGTGGCGGCGGCCTCATAGGGCTGCCCCCATTCGGCCTGACCTGTCTCAGATTCGGCGGTTGCAGCCAGAGCCTGCCCCATTCCGACCCATAAAGCGGCCAAAGACAGGGCCACATCCCGACGGGACAACATGCGCTTGATCATATGTTTTCGTTCCTTGCCTGATCAGCAGATGATCGAATAAAGACGTTGAGTGCCATTTTACTGACAGAACAATGTAAACAAACCGTAAGTGTTCGGAGATTGTCAGAAATTTCCTGTTATCTGACCTATCCATCCGGCAAAAATGTGGCAAGACAGCGATAATGTCGCTAGGATGACCAAATTATGCAGACAGAAACGGGTTTTGATCCTCAAACGGCGGCGGATGATTTCGATATCGTCATCATCGGCGGGGGCTTGACCGGCCAAGCCGCAGCGCTCGCTTTGTCCGACGCAGATTATAAAATCGCTGTGGTGTCCGGCCCTCCGGCGTCATCCGATGGGCGGACCGTTGCCCTGATGCCCGAAGCGCAGAGCTTGTTGCGCGATCTCGGCCTTGGCGCTTTGCTGGAAAGCCAAGGGGCACCGCTCGTCCGCCTGCGCCTGATCGATGACAGCGGCAGCCTGTTTCGCCCGCCCTCCACTTTGTTTCATGCGCATGAACTCGGACTGGAAGCCTTTGCCATCAATATCGAAAATCACCGGCTGGATGCGGGTTTGCATGAGAAACTAGCAAGCCAGCCCCATATTTCGGTGATTTCTGACCGTTTTGACTGCACCGCGACCCATTCCGAAGGCCGGTCGGTGACGCTCGCGTCAGGACGCATTCTGACAACCCGCTTGCTGGTTGCCGCCGATGGGCGTCAGTCCCAAACCCGCAACGCGTTAGGGATCCGCAGCGAGGTGAAGCCCTATGATCAGGTGGCCATCACGGCCATTTTCGACCATAGCCGCCCGCATGACGACTGTTCGACCGAATTTCATACCCGTGCCGGCCCCTTCACATTGGTTCCCTTGCCCGATCAGCGCTCAAGCCTTGTCTGGCTGACAAAACCCGCGCAGGGACAAGAGCTGTCGGCTTTGTCCGATGCAGCCTTTTCAGAGGTCTGCGAGCGGCAGGCCCAATCCATTCTGGGCAAAATGCAGGTGACAGGAAAACGCGGCCTCATCCCGATGGCCCGCTTGCAGGTCGAGGCGCTCTCCACCGAGCGCGCGGTGCTGGTGGGCGATGCAGGCCATGCCTTCCCGCCGATTGGTGCACAGGGACTTAATCTGGGACTGCGCGACGCCGCCGATCTCGCGGCCAGTCTGAAAGGCCATGCCGACCCCGGACACAGCCTCGCCTGCCAAGACTATGGTCAACGCCGAAAAACAGATATTGCTCTGCGTTCCCAAGGGGTTGATATGCTCAACCGCTCACTGTTGAGCCCCTATCTGCCGGTGGATTTTTTACGCGGTGCGGGCATGTTGGCCCTCTCTTCGATCCGCCCTTTGCGACGTTTCATCATGGAGCAAGGGATTGGCAGACCCGTGTCTCAGGACGGGTCCAGATCACAAAACGGGCTTCAGCGCTTTTTGTCTCGAAAATCCTCATAAGGGCGGGACACAGCGGCGCGATTGCGCCAATTTTCCGCATAAGTGCGGGCTAAATCAGGATATTGGCGGATAATCAGCACATTTTCAGCATTCCGCTCTTGGGCCGATTTGGTGAAGTTAAAACTTCCCGTAATCACATGCGCATCATCAATGACCATGACCTTGTTATGTGCAATGGCCACTTTGTCATCGATCAGAACCGCGATCCCCTGATTGATCAGGAAGGTGGCGGCACTGTAGCGCTCTTGCTCGTTGGATTTGTCGAGCAGAACCCTTACATCGACACCGCGCCGCTTGGCTTGCGCCAGCGCCTGCATGATCGGCTCGCTGGTCAGGCCATAGGCTTGGACCAGAACCCGCGCAGTGGCATGGTCCACCTGATCCACAATTATCCCCGTGCAATCCTGACCGGGAGTGAAACATGTCCGGATTTCAGCCGCCTGCGCAACAGCGCCCGCGAGACAAAATCCCATCATCAAGACCAAGTGCCTGATACCCGCCCGCATACACAACAAACTCCGACAAAAGGCCTGATTTACAACAGAAATCGGGCCCGAACCTATTCACGAAAGAAGAGTTTACACGAAAACAAAACAAGAACAAGTAAAATACGACCGGCTTGACTTTCCCGATTTTCCGGTCCCTAACCGCCCCTCGTGATTTAAAGGGTTGAAGGCATGGCCATTTTAGAAATTTACAAGCAGCTGCGAAACCATGAAGAGCGGCTTGATAATATTTACGGATCTTCCACCCTGTTCAATAAACGCATGAATGAGGGGCAATCCAAGGAAAGCAGCATCATTTTTCTGGCCAATTGCCGCTATGGCCGGACAGAGCCCGTGCGCCAAGAAAGCCCGCATTTTCTTGATATTTTGAAGACCCGCCAGCTCAATGTCTGCCTGACAAACGAGCAATATGAAACCAATCTTATGTTTGAAATCACAGCCGATTATGTGATGCTTCTGGTCTCGGTCAATGATGCGAGCTACCAGCATTTTCTGGCCTCCATGGCCTTGTGGAAATTCGCTGTTTTCAATGCCGAAGCCGATTTTACCGCCTTTGAAAAAAAGGCCGGAAGCATGGCTTTGCCGGGCCAGAGCCTCGGGCAAACCAACCGTGTCGATGTCAGCTCCCTGACCCTGTTGTTCAAGGATGTGCGGGTGGATATTGCCGAGGACCAGGATCTCTATGCCCGCGGCTGAGGCGATGAGGCGGCCTTTGAACCAATTAAAAATAGACGAAAAAACGGCTTGAACGGGGCGGGATAGGCCATCAAACACGCCTATCTTGCTCAAATTTCGGCCCGAACCAGTCTGGAACAGGCCTCCCCTATCTCATCTTGCGCCCAAGCGACCAGCGACGGCAGATTGGCTGCAGCCCGCACCTCATTGCACCTGCGCGGATGCTTTTTGATCCGATCATTGACACAGATGCATGCAGTCGTGACAATGGTGAGTGAAGCGTTGTCGTCCTCTTTATCGTAAAGTTTGCATTCCATGAAATATGATCTTGTTGTTATCGGGTCCGGCCCCTCAGGCCAGCGCGCGGCCATTCAGGCCGCCAAATTGGGCAAGCATGTGGCTGTGATTGAAAAGCGTCGGGTGGTGGGCGGTGTCTGCGTCAATACCGGCACCATCCCGTCCAAGACTTTTCGGGAAGCGGTTTTGCATCTGTCGGGATTTCGCGAGCGCGGTATTTACGGCGCCTCCTACCGCGTCAAGCAAGACATCAAAATCGAGGATCTGTTGTTTCGGGTCGAGCATGTGATCCGCAGCGAGATCGATGTCATCCGCAACCAACTGGCGCGCAACCACGTGCATTTGATCGAGGCCCATGCGCGCTTTGTCGATGCGCATCACATCAAGCTGGAAAGCGGCGATGATGAAGAGCATATCATCCAGAGCGACAAAATCATTCTGGCCTGCGGCACCAATGCGACGCGGGACAGCCACATTACCTTTGACGGTCAACGCATCATGGTCAGCGATGACGTCTTGCATATGCGCGAGATTCCGCGCTCGCTGATTGTGATCGGGGCGGGTGTGATCGGCGTGGAATATGCCACGATGTTTGCAGCGCTTGGGGTGCGCGTGACCATTGTCGACAAACGCCCCATTTTGTTGCCCTTCCTCGATCATGAAGTCTCGGCGGCGCTGACCTATATCGCGCAACAAAACCGTGTGACCATGCGCCTGAATGAAGAAGTGGCGCATGTCGAAGTGGTGGAAGGTGCCCGCGCCCCTGTCGAGGTGCGGCTGAAAAGCGGCAAGGCGCTGCATGCCGATGCAGCCCTTTATGCGATTGGCCGCACAGGAGCGACCAAACATCTGGATCTCGACAAAGCCGGCATCAAGACCGATGAGCGCGGCAAGATCATCATCAACCAGCATTATCAAACCACGGCCGACAATATTTATGCGGTGGGCGATGTGATCGGTTTTCCGGCACTGGCCTCTACCTCCATGGAACAAGGCCGTTCAGCCGCCCGCCACGCCTTCGGCCAACGCGACGAAGAAGAGCATGGCATCGGCCTCTTCCCCTATGGCATTTATACGGTGCCGGAAATTTCGGCCATCGGCGCGAATGAAGACGAGTTGACCGCCGCCGGCAAGCCTTATGAAATCGGCAAGGCCAATTATCGTGAAATCGCCCGCGGCCAGATTATCGGCGATCACACCGGCCTGTTGAAACTGATCTTTGATCCCGAAAGCCGCAAAATTCTCGGCGTGCATATTCTGGGAGAAGGGGCCAGTGAATTGATCCATATCGGCCAAGCCGTAATGGCGCATGGCGGCACGATTGATTACCTCGCAGAGGCTATTTTCAACTATCCGACTTTGGCGGAATGTTACAAAACCGCAGCGCTTGACGGCATCAACCGCTTGAACGGCTAAACAAAAAACAGTCCATAAAAAAGGGCGCGTGATGCGCCCTTTTTCTTTGATTGTCAGAGTGCGATCAGCGGCCCAATCCAGCCGCAAGCACCCGCGCCAATTGCTCGGAAAACAGGCGCGGATCTTCTGGACGTTCCCCATCCAAAATCAAGGCCTCGGTGAATAAGAGGTGAATGGCATCTTGCCGCAATTGCGGCTTGCTCGCGCCCTCTTTCAGCAGGGATTTGATCAAGGCATGATCGGGATTGATTTCCAAAATCGGCTTGGTGGCTTTGGGCAAACGCCCTGCCCCCGCCAAGATTTTTTCAAGCTGGCGATCAAGCCCCTGATCAGCCGCAACCAGACAGACCGCACTTTCGGTCAAGCGGTCTGACACACGCACATCGGACACCGCCTCACCCAAACTGTCTTTGAACAGCACGACCAGATCCGCTGTCTCTTTGGCGGATTCGGGGGTCTCTTCCTTTTTGGGCTCCAGCAAAGGAATGAGCGATAAATCCGCCGCCCCTTGCGTGACAGATTTCAACGGCTTGCCTTCATAAGACAGACCCGATGTCACCCAGAAGCTGTCGACAGGATCGGTCAACAACAAGACCTCGATACCACGGGCGCGGAAGCCTTCGAGATGGGGCGAGCTTTCAAGCCGCTTGGCATCATCACCGACCAGATAATAAATGGCGGTTTGATTTTCCTTGAGGCCTTCCACATAGGCTTTCAAGGTGCGGTCCTGTGCGGTGGAATGGGTCGTGCGGAAACGCACCAGTTTCAACAAAGCATCGCGGCGCTCAAAATCTTCATACAACCCTTCTTTGATGACAGGGCCGAAATTGTCCCAAATGCCTTTGAAGGTTTCGTTGTCATGCTCGGCGCATTTTTCAAGCTCCGACAAAACGCGGCTCGTGACACCGCGTTTGATGGCCGCCAAAACAGGGCTTTCCTGAATCATCTCGCGCGAGACATTGAGCGGCAGATCTGAGGAATCGACAAGACCGCGCACAAAGCGCAAATAGCGCGGCACAATCTCCGCCTCATCGGTGATGAAGACCCGCTTCACATAGAGCTTGATGCGGCCTTTGCGCTCGGTGTCAAACAAATCAAAAGGACGGCTGCTCGGCACAAAGGTCAGCACCGTATATTCCTGCCGCCCTTCCGCCCGATAATGGGTGGTGATGACCGGCTCGTCATATTGGCCAGACACATTGTGGTAAAACTCTTTATAGTCTTCCGTTGAAATGTCGTTTTTGTTGCGTGTCCACAAAGCCGCGCCATCGGTGAGGGGGGAGGCTTCGGCATCGGGCTTTTCCCGCAGCTGGATCGGCACCGGCACATGGCCCGACTGGTTGCGGATAATGGTTTCAAGCCGGTAACGCGTGGTGTAATCCTTGGCGTCTTCCATCAAATGCAAGACCACGCGCGTGCCATGCGCTGGGGCCTCGGCGAGCGGCAGCGGCGCAATCGTATAGCTGCCTTTGCCATCGGACGACCATTTCCACGCCTCGTCACTGCCTGCCCGACGGGTCAAGACATCTACGCTGTCCGACACCATGAAGGCCGAATAAAAGCCCACGCCAAATTGGCCGATCAGCGAGGCGTCTTCGCCTTTCTGGGCGGCTTCGATTTTTTCCATGAAGGCTTTGGTGCCCGAACGCGCAATGGTGCCCAAATGCTCGACAAGATCCGCGCGGCTCATGCCGATGCCATTATCCTCGATGCTCAAGCGGTTTTGGTCGGGATCAATGCTGACGGTGATCTGCAAGCCTTGCTCACCGAGCAGTTCAGGCTGGGCCACGGCTTCATAGCGCAGCTTTTCACAGGCATCCGCCGCATTGGAAATCAGCTCGCGTAAAAACACATCCTTATCGGAATAGACCGAATGGACCATCATATGCAGCAATTTGGCGACATCCGCCTCGAAGCTGAGGGTTTCTGGATTTTGGGTTTTTGATTTCGGCATGATCGATTCCTGATAGTCAAAAAGAAGTCTCAATGTCTCCGGCAGATATGAAGTCCACGGGGCAAATTCAAGACCTTGACCGCAAAAACCAGCCCTGAAAGGGCAAAGCTGGCCGGATCAAGCATTCCCTGCTAAGGTCTTCAAAGAGTTTGAAAAACAAGGAAAGACCGACATGAAACTGCATTTCCATGGCGCTTGCCGGACGGTGACCGGCTCTTGTTTTCTGCTGGAAACCGCACAAGGCAAAGTGCTGGTGGATTGCGGCATGGTGCAGGGTTCGAAAACCGAGCGCGAACTCAATTATCGGGACTTCCCCTTCCGTCCGCAAGAGATCGACGCGCTGATCCTGACCCATGCCCATATCGACCATAGCGGCCTTATTCCCAAACTCTGCAAAGGAGGCTTTGACGGGCCCATTTACACCATCGCCGCCACCGCTGATCTGTGCTCGATCATGCTGCCGGATTCAGGCCATATTCAGGAGATGGAGGTCGAGCAGCTCAACCACCGCAATCGCAGCAAAGGCAAAGAGACGCTGGAGCCGATCTATACCTTCGATGATGCGACCGCCTGCCTGACGCAATTTCGCCCCGTGGCCTATCATCAATGGATCACGGTTCTGCCCGATTTGAAACTGCGGTTCTGGAATGCGGGCCATTTGCTGGGCTCGGCGTCAGCAGAGATTGAAACCACAGCCAGCAAAGCGGGCGAGAAGCCGACGCGGCTGTTGTTTTCGGGCGATATCGGCACGCATGCGAAATTGCTGGAAGAAGGGGCCGAGGGGCCCAGCGACATCGACCATCTGATTTGTGAAACCACCTATGGCGGCACCGACCGCAGCGATATGGATGACGACAGCCGCCGCGCGCTGTTATTGCAGGAGATCACCGAGGCCAAACACCGCAAAGGGCCGTTGCTGATCCCCTCATTTGCGGTGGAGCGCACACAGGAATTATTGGTGGATATTTTCAGCCTGATCGAAAGCGGCCAGATTCCGCCCTGCCCGATTTTCATTGATTCACCGCTGGCAACCCGGGCCAGTGAGATTTTTGCGCGCCATGCCAGCGAGATCCGCAATGGCGATTTGTTGATGCGCGCCATGCAGGAGAAAAATGTCCGCTTCACCGAAACCCGCGAACAGAGCATGGCCATTTCGCGCATTGGCGGTTTTCATATCATCATATCAGCGAGCGGCATGTGCGAGGCGGGTCGCATCCGGCACCATCTCAAAGACTGGTTGTGGCGGCCCGAAGCGACTGTGCTGCTGGTGGGCTATCAGGCCAATGGCAGTCTGGGCCGCACCTTGCTGGAAGGCACCCGCCATGTGCGGATGATGGGCAGCGAGATCGAGGTCAAAGCCACCATCCGCAGCATGGATGTCTATTCGGGCCATGCCGATGCGCCCGAACTTCTGGAATGGGTGAAGGCCCGTGCGCCGATCAAGGGAAGCATCTTTCTGGTGCATGGCGAGGCAGAGCCACAAAACGCTTTTCAACAGACCTTGCAAAAGACGCTGCACGCAACCCCTGTCTGCATTCCGTCTTTGGATGAAAGCTATGACATTGACGGGCGCTCAGCGACATTGGCTCAAAACCAGACGCGTCCGCGGCTTGATCCCGCCATTGCCGGTAGCAAAGACTGGAACAATGATTTCACGCAATTGATTTTCGAATTAAAACAGGCGGTGCATCACGAAAGCGATGAAAAGGGCCGCGCCAAATTGATCCGCAAAATCAGGCAGGCGCTGGACAGCCATTAAAGGGCCCCAGTGAGGCAGGCCCGCTCAGGACCGGCCTGCAAATCGGCGCAGCCGCAAAGCCACGCTCATCAGAATATTCAACAGGATAAACACCAAAAACGCGCCCGTCAGATCACCCAAAAACATGGTGGCGAGCTGATGCAGGCTCACCGGCTCCAATTGGCCGGGCAGGAGATAATAAACAAGACAGGCCATACCTGAATTGAGCACAGACTGGATCACGCATAAGGATAAAATATCAAAGGCATTGATGGCCCCGAACGCAATGGATTGGGCGCGCACGCCGCTGACTTTGTCGGAGAAAAAAGCCCAGATCATCAAAGAGGCCGAACAACTCAACCCCGCCTGCAGACTGACAATCAGGGATTGTTCGGGGGTCTGGCCGAGATTGTTGACGCCGAAGGCAAACATCAATCCGCCCAAGGCAATGC
Source organism: uncultured Hyphomicrobiales bacterium (assembly GCA_903824185.1). Lineage (GTDB taxonomy): Bacteria > Pseudomonadota > Alphaproteobacteria > Rhizobiales > Beijerinckiaceae > CAIYZJ01. Next base: position 35,909 of record CAIJVU010000019.1, on the reverse strand, counting down.
CCAGACCGGTGCGATAGCCCAGCAGCAAAACGCCGAACAACCGCACCGATGAGGGAATGAAAAAGGCAGACGCCAAAGCATAGGCATTGAAGCGTTCGAGATAGTTGAATTGCACAACCATCAGGCCGCTATACAGGGCCGCAATCGCAAGAACACTGATCAGACTCGTCTTGGGACTATTGAGGTCCATGTCCGGCCTCTGCACCGAGTTCTGCGATAAATTGATCCAGTTTCGGACCGGGCAGAATCATGCAGACACCTTCACGCCACTGCTCCATCAAAAAGCCCATTTCGCGCAAATCGCTGATCTTGCGATAGGTCGAACTGCGCGAGGTGAAATGTTGTTCGACGACATTGACCGTCGACACCGCACCGTCTTTGGCAAAGCAATCCATGACGAAATAGAGAACCTGGCGGTGCAACCCGTCAAGCGTCGTGAGGTTATGTTTCTTCTCCAAAATACCGAGAAGAGTAAAAAGATTTTGTCCTAATTGATTCATGGGTAAAACTCACAATGAAAGAAATGGTTTCACGATCAGGGATCTTACATAGTCATGTGGCGTTGAATCTTCAAGACACCACGAGGCGTGCTGCCATCAAGCCCAAACATTGGGGCAATCCTGTGGCAAAACCTTGTGCTTGGCCCAAACCCCGCCCGATTGCCAGCCGCCGACCGCTCGGCTAGTCTGCGGCCAAACGAGACAAAAGCGGACACCTTGCATCATGCCTTTGGACTGGACCTTTGCCGATTTTTTCGAGGTCTTTGTGACCGCCGCCATTGGCACTTTACTTTTTTGCGCCGCAGCAATGATCCGTGTCAAAAAGCAGAGCGGCCGCAAATATCGCAGCCTTGAAAACCTTTTGTTTCGCATGATCATGATTGTCTTTGCCGCCCTTTTGGTGATGATCCCGCTTTATGAACTGGTGACGATTTTGCAATAACCCCCGCACTTAACCTCCCTAAGAAAGATCCGCTGATGGCCCATGTTCTCTATCTCAATTACACCAAGGCAGACGAAGGATTGGAGGAGGCGGTTTTCGGCGATTTTGCTCAGCTGACCTTCTATAAAGGGCCGGGGGTGGCCAGTGATATGCCCCCCGTCGAGGAGTGCTTGCGCGCACAAGGCATTATCAGCGGCGCCGCCCAACATGATGTCGGCCCCATCGACCAATATCCCCAGTGCAAAGTCATTGTGCGGCTCGGCGTCGGCTATGACAATCTCGATGTCAAAGCCTGGTCGGCCCGCGGGGTGCCCGTGTGCAATGTGCCCGATTACGGCACAACCGAAGTGGCCGATCATGCCGTGACATTGATGCTGGCGCTGGCCCGCGGCATTGTGCCCTATCAAGACCGTCTACGCCCTGATCCCGTCGGGACATGGGGCTGGGCGCCCGCCCCCACTTTGATGCGCCGGTTGCGCGGCGGCACGTTCGGGATTGTCGGTTTGGGCCGGATCGGCCTGGCCGCGGCCCGCCGCGCTGCGGGCTTTGACATGCAGGTGGCCTTTTATGATCCGCATCTGCCGAACGGGGTTGATCTCGCAACGGGCTTCAAGCGGGTTCACAGCCTTGAAGACTTGCTGGCGCAATCGGATGCCGTGAGCCTGCATGCGCCCTATAACGAGGAGACCCATCACCTCATCAATGCCCGCACCCTGTCTTGTGCCAAGCCCGGGCTTTTGCTGATCAACACCGCCCGCGGGCCGCTGATTGATCTCGATGCGCTTTATGAGTCCATGAAATCCGGACAGGTCGGCGGTGCGGGACTGGATGTCTTGCCGCAAGAACCACCGACCCCCTTGCCCGCTTTGCTGGCGGAATGGTCGGCGGGGGCCGATTGGCTGAAAGAGCGTCTGCTCATCACCCCCCATGCGGCCTTTTTCAGCCCGCCCGGCAATCTCGATATCAGGCGCAAAGCATCCGAAGTTGTCTGCCGTTATTTGCGCGACGGCAAACTGACCAATTGCGTGAATTGGGACGCCATCAAACATCACTTTTAAAGAAAAAGGGGCGTCAAACGCCCCTTCAAATATGATCGCTAAGATCGCGCCCTGAGCATCGACAAAACCTTATTTTTTCGTGGGTGCGGGGCCGTAAAAGCCATTGGCCTTGCGCACATCCTCTGCCGATTTGGCATGGCGCAGTTTTTCGAGCAAGACCGCCTCTTCGTCCAGCATTTTTTCGGCGTTTTCCAAGACCTGCCACGCTTTGTCGGCGGGGAATTTCACGGCACCGTTTTCATCCATATGGATCATGTCACCGGGTGCGATATCCATGCCCCCGACCGAGACCGGCACATTGACCGCCTGCACGCTTTGCTCGCCATGGCCTGCGGTGACGCCCCCCAGCAACATCTGGAAATTCAATTTGCGCACGGCATCGACATCGCGCGACGGCCCGTTGGAAATCAGGCCGATACAACCCACGGCCTTCATGCTGGTCACCATGACTTCACCAGCAAGCCCTGCTTTATTCATAATGTGATCGGGCCATTTTTGCTGGATCACCAAAATGGTGGGTTTTTTCATGGCGTCCAGCGCATCGACCACATCCATGAAACTCAACCGGCCCTGAAAATTCGGATCCGGCAGACCATAGACGCAGGTCACGGCATGACCGACGATCGGGCCCATTTCCGGATAGATGGTGCGGATCGAACGATCCGTGTACCAGTTTTCCGTCCAAGGATTATAAAGCCCGAGACACAAGGGTTTTTGCGGATAGGTTGCCACCACATTGGTGATGGTGGGCGTATCAATCTTGCGCAGCCCCTCGTAAAGATCACGTGATCCGGCGTGTTGGCTCATAGCGTTTCAGTCTCCCCGTCTTGATGTGATGGACGGGCTTTGCGTGCCAGTCTCGTTCGTCATGATTTGAAAGTGTTTTCATGTCTTTGGCAAGCGGCAAAAACGCACGGGCAGCCTCCATCAAACGGCATGCAGGGATCAGCGACGCACCTCGATCACCACCTCATTGCGGCGCAGCATCGGCAAGGTCCAAGGCGGATTGTAATAATAGGCGCGCGGCGTAGATTTGGGCGTCCATGGCGTTGCCTTCAGCGCCGCCTGCAATGCCTCAGCCTGTTGCGCGACATCGCTTTGATCCGAAAGGCCGGAATAACGGCGCACGGCAAAAATCTGCGGCTCGACGCGCACAATTTTTACCTGCGGATTATTGGGCACAGGCAAGCTCTCCTGCGTGTAAGACGAGGGCATGAAAAACCGCATGGTCATGCTGCCAGCCTGTGCCGCGACATCAACCGGCGCCGTCATGGCAATTGTCTGTCCTTTGGCGCTTGCGGATTGGGTCTCCACGGGCGCGGTCATGGCAATCGCGCTGCGGGATTGATTATCGCCAAAAATATAGGCTGCGATAATCCCGAACGCGCGGCTGTCGGGGGATTTCTCGCCCGCAACCGGCACGGTGGTTTCCGCCGCAAGACGCGAGGGGTAAGAGCGGATTTCCATATGCGGGCCGATCACCTCTACGACCTGATAAGGCGGCTCCTCGGTCCCCAGATTGATGCCGAATATGGCGACCACGGCAAAACCGGCCGAGGAGAAAAACGCAGCTATTTTTTCAAACATCATCCACCTGTCACTCGCAAGCAAAACCGACGATACCAAGACCATACCACGCGCGCGGTCGTCAGTCCCTTGATCCTGATTTTACAAGCGCCTTGCGCATGGCCGTGCCTAGCACCATGGGGCCGCCATCTTCCTTGAAGGCTTTGAGACGCTCGCGCTCCATTTGCTCTTTCAATTCGCTGACCGGCACGCCCATTTCATAGGCGACCAGACCAAGCGGGCGAACGGTATAATATTTCGACTGATAGCCTTCATAACTGGCCTTGCGGCGCATGGGCTCCCCCTACAGCACCAAAAGGGCGGCTATATGTTCATAGACTGTGTCAAAAGCCCGATTGAACGACACCATCTTGGCGGCCTCGTCACCAACCGTCAGCGTCGGATCAGGAATGGACCACAGCGAGGTCGAAGAATGGCCCGGCCACATCACAGCCGCCTGCCCGTGCGAGCGGTCACAAAAGGTAAAAATCAAATCCATATCGGGACTGGAATTTTTCTCGAAGGTGCTGATGGCTTTTGATTGCAGATTGTCGGTGGGATAATCACGCGCCTCCAGCGTTTTCAAAGTCAGCGGATGCACTGTCCCCGCAGGCTCCATTCCCGCTGAAAACGGCTTGTATAAAAATCCACCATTTTTGCGCATGATGCTCTCGGCCATAATCGAGCGCGCACAATTGGTGACGGAGAGAAACAGGACATTGTAAACCCTGTCCGAATAGCGGATCCGTTCGGTCATATCACTCGCAGCTCCCGTTATGCCCGCATGATCGCTGGCGCGATTCGGATCAATTTACCCTGTCTCTTTCATGATTTTGTGACTGATTGACGGGCTTTAGGCAAGTTTGATTTGCACCCAAGCCCGAAATCCCGCCATGCGCATGGCAAATCAAGGCCGCACACAATGCGCGCCGCGCGTAATGCGCTATTTTTGCCTGTTGGCAAAAAGCCCGCAAGGCTTGATCCTGCAGGCGATTTTTGCTCATTGGCCTTATGAAAAACACCGCCCGCCTGCTGGCCTGTCTGGCCGTCCTCCTTTGTGTCTCCGCCGCTGATGCGCAAGAGCCTCAGCCCTCCCCCCGCGTCACAGCCTTGCTGCAGGCGATGACGCTGGAAGAAAAAGCCGGACAACTCAATTTATTGTCTGGCCATAATGCGGTCACCGGCCCCTATGCAACCCCCGATGTGGAAAGCGCGATCAAGCAAGGCACGGTGGGTGGGCTTTTCAATGTCTATGGCGCAGCCTATACGCGGAATTTGCAGGAACTGACCCTTGCCCATAGCCGCTTGAAAATCCCGCTGCTGCTCGGCTTTGACGTGTTGCATGGCTATCGGACGATCTTTCCGACGCCGCTTGCGCAAGCCGCGAGTTTTAATCCGGAGCTGATCGAACAAGCCGAACGCGCCGCAGCACGGGAAGCGGCGGCGGCCGGCGTGAACTGGGTTTATGCGCCGATGCTGGATGTGGCGCGTGATCCGCGCTGGGGCCGCATGGTGGAAGGGGCCGGTGAATCGCCATGGTATGCGGCCTTGATTGCACAAGCCCGCGTCAAAGGATTGCAAGGCGAGACCCTGTCCGATCCCGCCCATGTCCTTGCCTGTGCCAAGCATTTTGCGGGCAATGGCGCGGTGGAAGGCGGGCGCGATTATTCCGCAACCGATCTGTCGCTGCGCGCCTTACGCGATCAAGAATTGCCGCCCTTCAAAGCCGCCGCGCAAAGCGGCATCGGATGCTTTATGGCCGCCTTCAACGCGCCCGATGGCACCCCCGGCATCACCAATCGGTTTTTGCTCGATGACGTCTTGCGCAAAGAATGGGGCTTTCATGGTCTGGTGGTCAGCGATTTCGGGGCCATGCTGGAATTGCCGGTGCATGGGGTGGCGCAGGATCTTTCCGACAGTGCGTCGAAAGCTCTGCTTGCGGGTACCGATATGGATATGCAGGCCCGCGCCTTTGTCGCCCATCTGCCTCAACTGGTGACGACGGGCCGCGTTTCATCCGATGCGCTGGACCGCGCGGTGACGCGTGTGTTGATGATGAAAGAAAAACTGGGTCTGTTTGATGATCCCTTCGCCCGTTCGGACGTTGAGCGCGAGGCCACAGTCATTGAGCATCCCGACCATCTGGCTTTGTCGCGGCAGCTTGCGGAAGAAAGCACGGTGCTGCTGAAAAACAAGGACGGGATCTTGCCGCTTGATCCGCATGCGCCGCAGCGCATTGCGCTGATCGGCCCTTTGAGCGATGCCAAGGCCGATACGATGGGCCCATGGCCCGCCCATGGTGATCCTGCCCATGTGGTGACTTTGCGCGCGGCCATGCAAAAATCTCTCAAAAATTTTGCCTTTGCATCGGGCGGGCACATTGAACAGGCAAGCGATCAGGAGATGGCCAAAGCAGTGGCCACAGCCCGTCGCAGTGATGTGGTGATACTGGCTTTGGGGGAACGTGCCACCATGAGCGGGGAAGCCGCGAGCCGCGCACAGCCTGATCTGCCCGGACGGCAACGCGAATTGCTGCTTAAAATCACAGCGCTGGGCAAGCCGGTGATTGTGGTTTTGCTAGCGGGACGCCCGATCATCGATCCCGTTCTTTATGACAAGGCCATGGCGGTTTTGCTGGCTTGGCAACCGGGAAGCCAAGGCGGGGATGCACTCAAACGGATTTTGTGGGGGGAAGCGGAACCTTTGGGACATCTGCCCGTCACCATTCCGCGGCAAGTGGGACAAATCCCGATCACCCATGACCGTCGCCCGACAGGACGGCCCGCAACACCCGACAACAAGCCCTATACAACCGGCTATAGTGATCTGAGCCTGACGCCGCAATATCCCTTCGGCTTTGGTCTGTCTTATGCGCCGTTCAGCCTCGACACGCCCACGGTTTCGCTGCAAGGAGATGCGAACAAACCCGATGCTTTGGTGATCGAAACGCCTGTGCACAATCAAGGCAAGCGACGGAGCACCACGCTGGTGCAGGTCTATACCCGCCAAGATGTGGCCGCGGTCTCGCAACCGGAAAAGCAGTTACGCGGCTTTGCGCGCATCACGCTGGAGCGCGGGGCAAGCGGTGTGGCCAAAATCAACATCCCGCTTGAAAGCCTCATCTATCACGACGGGGCGGGCACAGCGCATGCGCCCGCAGGCACGCTCACCATTATGGCGGGGCTGAATGCGCAAGAGACCCAACAGGTCAAAATCACGCTGCCACCTGCACGATAAACAAAAAAGCGCCCGTCTTTTGCAAGACGGACGCCGAAATCAAACACACATCGAAACAGGGGTGATTAGCCCAAGAATTCGACGCTGCCTTTTTCGAGATCATAGCGGGCGGCCACAACCTTGACTTTGCCTTCTTTGACAAGGCCGGAAATGATCGGGCTCTTGCTGGCAATTTTCAAAGCCGTGCGCTTGGCGCTTTCACGCACCGCATTGTCGACGAGATCACCCGGCATGTTCTTGACCGCTTTCACAGCGGGGATGATTTCCTTGACCATCGGGCCGATGGAACCAGGATATTTCGCACCCTTGGTGACGGCATCGCAAGCCGCTGCCACAGCGCCACAGCTCTGATGGCCCAAGACCACAATCAACGGCACGCCCAACACACCCGAACCATATTCGATGGTGCCCATGGTGGCGGTATCAACCATGTTGCCGGCATTGCGGGCGATGAAGATTTCACCCACATTCAACCCACCAAACACCAATTCCGGAGGAACGCGGCTGTCAGCGCAACCGACAATGGTCGCCCAAGGGGCCTGACCATGCGAGACTTTCGCACGGGCATTCAAAAGATCGGCTTCACAGAGCTGCGGACCGGCCACGAATTTGGCATTGCCTTCCTTGAGCTTTGCCAAAGCCTGATCGGCGGTGAGCGTGGTCTTGGGGCCGCCTGCGGCAAAAGCCTCAGAACCACCCATCAAAGACATCGAACCCGCCACAAGGCCCATTCCAGCGAGACCCAGAAAACGACGGCGTGCCATCATTTTATCATCACAGACATTACACATGTTTTAAACTCCCCAAGACAGGTTAAAAATCAGTTCCAGTCTTTAGCCAAGTCCTTTATTAGCAAAGTCCGTTATTTCAACGGCTGCCCTGTCAGACGCGCCGTCAATTCCAATGACGAGAGCGAAGACAGACGCGTCGCTGCATCGTGATTGAGCACGCCATGGGCTGCCAGTGACTGGATGGCGGCCATGCGGGCCTCTTCCGGTGTGGCAGGCACATGCGCCTTTTCCTTGTCATCGAGCGTTTCACCGAACAAGACGACCATCAAGGTGCGGCCGATGATATTCATCAAAATACCGAACAGCACCAAGCCGAGCAACATGGTCACACCGGCAATCACCCGACCGCCCACCGTCACCGGATAGAGATCGCCATACCCTGTTGTGGTCAGGGTCACGATGCACCACCACATGGCTGTGGGGATGGAGGTGAAGACGCGCTTGTCTTCAGGGATGGAATTGCCGGAAATCGGATCAACCGGCATGAATTTTTCAGAGCCTGCTTCCTTGCCGTCTTTGACAAGGCTTGCATCAAGATGGGCCTGGCCCTCGGTCATGGCTTCGGTGTTGTAAAGCCCGCCTTCCACATAATACATCAATGTGGAGGAGATCATCATGATCGAGAACAGCGCGATAAAATAAATGCGCAGGTTCGCGACAATCGGATTGGTGGTGCCTGCTTTGCTGTCATTGACATCGCGCATGGCCGAACGTGCCAGTTTCAACACACGCAAGACGCGGATGACACGCAAAATCCGCAGGATTTTCGTTGCTTTCACACCGGTGAAATTCAAGATCATGAGATAAGACGGCAGAATCGACAGAAGATCGACCATCCCCCAGAAGCTGGTGATATATTTAAGCCGATCACGCGCCGTATAGACATTGCCCAGATAATCGAAGGTGAAGAAAATCACCGATATCCATTCAATGAGCATGAATTCGTTATGATAAAGCGCGTCCCACTCCTCAACGGATTCAAGCGCGATCATCAAGCAAGACAGGTAGATGAAAAAGTTAACAACCTGATGCCAAAGGATGAAATAGTAATAGCTCGGATCATGAAAAATCCGATGGATCCAACTGCGATTTTCATAACCGGTCAGATCGTCTGTGATATCGTCCATCGTCCACCCTCACACAACACGTCACGCATAACCGAAGCGATGCAAAATTGATTTTGAAATAAAGACTAGTTTACTTGTTTTTTCAACTCCGCATTGCAGCATCTATGACATTTAATATTGAAAAACCATGATTTCGAAAAAAACCGCGACCTGAGCAGTCGCGGTTTTTTGAATTGAGAGACGAATGCCTCGGATCACCGATCCAGCAAGGCCCTGATTTTTTCAGGTGGCAATTCGCTGAGCTCTTTGGCACGCATGCGGCTGATGACACCGCTTTGCACGAAGAGGTTCATCGCATGCTCGATATGATCATGATCTGTGTCATGATCATGATCATGCGTTTCGCCGAACAAGACCACCATCAATGTGCGACCAACGATATTCATCAAAATACCGAACAGCACCAAGCCGAGCAACATGGTGATCCCAGCAATCACCCGTCCGCCGACGGTTGAGGGATACAAATCGCCGTAACCGGTTGTGGTCAAGGTCACGATGCTCCACCACATGGCGGTCGGGATCGAGGTGAAGAAACGCTTGTCTTCAGGCAGAGAATTGCCGGAAATCGGATCCACCGGCATGAATTTCTCAGATCCTGCGGCTTTTCCGTCTTTCACCAGCGTGGCATCCAGCTGCGCCTGACCGTCCGCCATGACATCGGCAGTGTAGAGACCACCTTCGATATTATACATCAAGGTCGAGGAGATCATCAGGATCGAGAACAAGGCAATGAAGTAAATACGCAGATTGGCCGCCAGTGGATTGGTCTTGCCAGCTTGCGCATCATTGACGTCCTGCATCGCGGAGCGTGCCAGTTTCAACACACGCAGCACCCGGATGACGCGCAAAATCCGCAGGATTTTGGTCGCCTTGGCGCTGGTGAAGTTCAAAAGCATCAAATAGGAGGGCAAAATCGACAGGAGATCGACGATCCCCCAGAAACTGGTCATGTATTTCAGACGATCGCGCGCCGTATAGATGTTGCCGAGATAATCAAGCGTGAAGAAGGCAACCGAAACCCATTCAAACCAGAACAATTCGTTGTGATAGGCCGCTTCGATCTCATCCACCGATTCAATCGCAATGGCGATACAGGAGAGATAGATGAAGAAATTAACAATCTGATGCCATGTTTTAAACAGGCTAAAGGTTGGATCATGAAAAATCCGATGTACGACACTCGGATGCTCAACATTATCCCGATACGCTTCCATACGCTCCGTCCCCCACTCAAATCACGAAATAAATACAACAATCTCGCGAGACATTTGCAAAATTTTTCTCAAAATTCAAGAGGCATCAAGAAATTGGGACGCCAATTGAGACTTTGATCTCAAAAATCATTCCAATAAACAAAGAGAAGGACTTCAAAATAAAGACTGACCACATCTTTCAACGGTGAGCACCACAACCATCAAACACAGGCGGTGAACCGGATGACAGCGCTTTATGACGCTCAACGCCCCAAAATGGGCATAATTTTGCTCAATGATGCATATTCTTCTTCAAAATCAGCCCCAAGGCGCTTAAGAGGCTGTCAAGGAGTCGGACAGTCCTTTGGCTGCCGAACAGGATCCGTTTTTCATCATCAGGGACACAGTGACCATGAGCTTGTTTTCTTTCGCCGCCATCGGCATCAATCACGACCATATTCAAGGACAGGTCAAAGCCATGCTGGGTGCGGGCTGCACCTTCAAGTCCTTTTATTGCCCTGACGACGTAATGGAGCAGGCCTTCAGCGAAAAATTCCCGATGGCCACGCGTGTCGCCGACAAGCGCAGCATTTTGGAAGACAAAGAGATCAAATTGGTCCTGTCCTCCGCCATTCCCGGGGATCGCGCCCAAATCGGCCTTGAGGTCATGCGTCATGGCAAGGATTTCATGAGCGACAAGCCGGGCCTGATTTCGCTGAGCGAGCTTGAAGAGGTCCGCCGCGTCCAAGCCGAAACGAAACAGATCTTTACCATTTTGTTCTCTGAACATTACGACCAGCGCTCGACCGTCAAAGCCTGCGAATTGGTCAAAGCCGGTGCGATTGGCGAAGTGATCCACACGGCAGGGCTTGGCCCGCACCGCATCCGCAAAGACCAGCGGCCCGACTGGTTTTTCAAGCGCGCCCGTTATGGCGGTATCCTGACCGATATTGGTTCGCATCAGGCCGAGCAGTTTTTGTATCTGACGGGTGCGCAGGATGCGAAGATCCTGTCCGCCACTGTCGCCAACCGCTCCCATCCCGACAAGCCGGAATTGCAGGATTTCGGCGATATGTTGCTGGCCACGGATCGCGCCACCGGCTATGTGCGGGTGGATTGGTATACGCCAGACGGTTTGTCGACATGGGGCGATGGCCGCATGTTCATCACCGGCACCGAAGGCACCATCGAATTACGCAAATATATCGATGTCGCCGGCCGCGAAGGCAAAGACCATCTGTTCCTTGTCGATCGCAAGGGCATGCAATATTTCGATTGCACCCATGTTGAAAAGCCGTTCGGCAAAGAGCTGGCTTTCGACGTGCTCAACCGCACGCAAACCCATATGTCGCAAGCCCATTGTTTCAAGGCGATGGAAATCGTGTTGAAGGCGCAGGCCATGGCCGAAGCGCAATGGAATGGCGGTGCTGCATGAGCCGGAAACGCGTTGCGATTGTCGGCCTCGGTATTGGTCGCGCCCATCTCGAAGAAGGCTATAGCCAACTCAAGGATCTTTATGAGGTCACGGTTTTGTGTGATCTCGATCAGGCGCGGCTTGACGAGGTCGGTGACACCTTCGGTGTCGCCAAGCGGATCAAGGATTTCGATGCGCTTTTACAGATGGACGATGTCGATATCATTGATATCTGCACCCCGCCCTCTCTGCATTTGCAGCAAAGCCTGAAAGCCTTGGCAGCAGGAAAACATGTGATCTGCGAAAAGCCGCTGGTCGGCTCTTTGAAAGATTGCGACGCGCTGGCCGAGGCGCTCAAAACCTCCAAAGGCACGTTGATGCCGATTTTCCAATATCGTTGGGGAACCGGTTTCCAGAAAGCGAAATATCTGGTGGATCACGGGCTGACCGGCAAAGCTTTTGTTGCGAGCTGCGAAACCCATTGGACACGCGGTGCCGATTATTACGCCATTCAATGGCGCGGCAAACTCAAGATCGAATTGGGCGGCGTTTTGCTCAGCCAAGCGATCCATCTGCATGACATGATGTGCGCCTTGATGGGCAAGCCCGAACGCGTCTATGTCGAGACCGCGACACGGGTCAATGACATCGAGGTCGAGGATTGCGCCGTTGCGACCCTCAAAATGGACAGCGGTGCCTTGGTGACACTCAACTGCACCTTGGGCTCAAAACAGGAAATCAGCCGTTTGAAAGCCTGTTTCGAACATGTGACCATCACCAGCCATTTCGAACCCTATGCACCGGGCAATGATCCTTGGCAGTTCGATTATGCCGATACGCCGGAAGGTCAGGCCATCAAAGCAGCGCTTGAAAAAGTCCCTGCCGTGTTCTCGCGCTTCAAAGGCCAGATGATCTCCTATCATGCAGCCCTCAACGGACAGGCGCCATGGCCCGTCTCGCTGGATGATGCGCGGCAATCCTTGGAATTGATCACGGCGTTTTATGACTCAGCGGCGACCCATCATCCGGTGACGCTGCCGATCAAAAATGATCACCTGCTCTATGATGACTGGCGCAAACATTCGCTGTGAGGTCTGATCCCTCACACAAGCACAGGCAAAAGGCCATGGAATTGCCCGTGGCCTTTTTTATGACCTGTTTTATGATTCCTGCCGTTTCAAACGCAGCATGTTCAGCGCATTTCCAAGACCCGAGGCCGCAATCAGGCCGATGCCGATCAGCGCCCAGTGATCAGGCACATGGTTGAAGCCGATCCAACCGGCAAAAACCGAAAAGCCCACCTGACAATAGATATAGGGCATCAAAGTGGTGGCGGGGGCTTTTTGATAGGCCATCGACAATAGGAAATGTCCCAAAGCGCCCATGACACCCATCACCGTCATCAAGCCCCAGAGATTGAGATCATGGATCATCGTCCATGACGGCGGCACGATGGCACAGGCGCAGACCATTCCGACAATCGTGGAATAAAAATGCGTTGTCACCGGCTTTTCACTGCGCCCGAGATAGCTGCTCAACAATTGGAACATGGAGCTGCTGACCAGACAGCCGAGCGGCCATATGGCATCCCAGCCCAAGCCGCCTGAGTCGCCCGCACCCGGCCGGACAATGAACAACATGCCGATAAAGCCCCCTGTGACAAAAATCCAGCTGGAGGGACGCGGGCGTTCGCCCAACAGAACCACCGCCAAAATCGTCACCACCAAGGGGGTCATCATCAAAATGGCGGTGAATTCGCCGACCGGCACCACTTTCAGGCTCATAAAGGCCAAAGAGGTGGAAATGATGATCAAAAGACCGCGGACAATTTGCAGCGTCAAATACTGGGTGCGCAGCAGGCCCCGCCCGTGCATCGGCAGCAAAATGGCACTGGTGATGACGGTTTGCAGCATGTAGCGGACAAACAGCGCCATAAAGGTCGGCACCACCGTCACCACATATTGGGTCACGGCATCGATCAGCGAAAAGCAAAAGACCGCTGCGAGAATATAAACAATACCGATGGTGGCGCTTTTCGCCTTTTGATCCGGCACAGGCCTGCCCTTTACCAATAGTGAGATCATCGTCCTTTAAAGGCAGAGCTGTCACAGCACCAGCGCTTTCGGCGCATAGCGGCCCCTTGCTGGCCAACCGCATGATTTTGATCTGCCGCAAAGCGATGCGCGGTCAACGCGTTAGACTGCCCGATACCAAGCCATGCAAAAACACAAAGAGGCTTTCCATGACCCAACACACCGCCATTCTCGCCGCACTGACCGAACGCTTGCAGACACTCGAAGCCCGCATCGCCCATATCGATGCAGACAAGCACCAGCTGCTGCCCGCCGATTTCGAGGAGCAGGCCGCCGATCTGGAAAATCAGGACAATCTGGAAGGGATTGAAAAAGCGGCCCTCAAGGAGATCACGCAAATCAAACATGCCATCGACCGGCTGAAAAACGGGCAATACGGCCTTTGCAGCCAATGTGGCGAGCCGATCCCCACCGCCCGCTTGCAGGCCCAACCCACCGCGACGCGCTGCATGTCCTGTGCGACCTAAAAGACCGGTGCGAGACAACCACATAAAAAAAGCGCATGAGACCATGCGCTTTTTTGATCAACGAACCGCCTGCCTTTTTTAAGGTCATGTGGCGGCCTCAAGCCCTTGACGGGCGTTTCCTCCCCAGACATTGCCGCAGGCCATCAGCCAGCGCAGCGACATTCAATACGACGAAAGGCGAAGGGGCAAGTCTTTTTTGCCCCTTGCCGTTTGAGCCGATTAAAGGCTGATCAGGGCACCAAAATGGTGGCGCCGATGGTTTTACCGGCTTCGAGATCCTGATGGGCTTTCGCGGCATCTTTGAGCGCATAACACTGGCCGATCAACGGCTTCAAAACGCCCTTGCCGATGAGATCAATGACCTTGCCCGCCGACATCGCATAATCTTCCGGCGAGGCGGCGTAATGGACCAGCGTCGGACGGGTGAAAAACAGCGAGCCTTTTTTCTGCAAGACACCCGCTTCCACCGCAGGCGGTGCACCGGTTGTCGCACCGAAGGACACGAAATAGCCGCGCGTCGACAAAATGGACAGTGTCAATTCAAACGTATCCTTGCCCACCGAATCAAACACCACCGGCACGCCTTTGCCGCCGGTGATTTCCATCACTTTGGCATGGATGTCGTCGGTCTTGCGATCCAGCACGGTGTGATAGCCGTTTTCGCGCGCCAATTTGCACTTGTCGGCACCGGCTGCGACGCCGATCAATTTGATGCCGTGATGCTGAGCCCATTGGCCCGCAATCAGGCCGACACCGCCCGCTGCCGCATACATCAAAGCAAAATCGCCTTTTTTGAGCGGGGTGCAGCGATCAAACAAATATTCAACCGTCATGCCCTTGAGCATCATGGCCGCGCCCTGCTCGTCACTGACCGAGGCCGGCAATGGGTAAAGGCGTTGGGCGGGCATCACCCGATGGGTGGCGTAAGAGCCGACATCGCCGCCTTGATAGGCCACGCGATCACCGACTTTCACATGCGTGACACCCGCGCCCACGGCCTCGACAATGCCCGCGCCTTCACTGCCGATGCCGGTGGGCAGGGGCAAAGGATAGACGCCCGAACGGTGATAGACATCGAGATAATTCACACCCACCGCGGTCTGGCGGATCAGCGCCTGCCCTTCGGCGGGTTGGCCAAGCTCGATCTCCTGCAACTGCATGACATCGGCAGCACCTTGGGTCTGGCATAAAATCTTATGAGCCTTCATTATCAACTCCCTGATATGATCCGCACTGTCTGTTTGTTGCAGCGCAAAATCCGAAACGGTCTTCTCTACCTTAGGATAACGGCTGCAAAAGGCAATCGCGGCGCTGATTGGAATTCACATGCCTGCCATTCACCGCAGGGCTTGCACGCACTCCGCCCTTTCCGATTGCCGCAGAGTGATTTAAGGAGGAATAATCAATTCACATAAGCCGTCACCATAAGGGAGCATCATGGCCCAAGCGCAGTTTTCCGGAGTTCTGGTTCCCGCTATCACGCCGTTCAAAGCCGATTATTCGGTCGATAGCGTTTTGTTCAACAAAATATGCCATTGGCTGATGGGCCAAGGGGCCAATGGTCTGGCTGTGTTCGGCACGACGAGCGAAGCCAATTCGCTGACCATGCAGGAACGCCAAAGCCTGCTGGAAGGTCTGGTCGCGGATGGCATTGATCCGCATGTGCTGCTGCCCGGCACCGGCATGTGCTCGCTGATGGATACGGTCGCCATGACTAGCCATGCGGTGAAGCTTGGCTGCGGTGGTGTGTTGATGCTGCCGCCCTTCTATTACAAGCCGGTGTCGGAAGACGGCCTGTTCGCCTATTATTCGGAAGTGATTGAGCGCGTGGGATCGAGTGATCTCGGTCTGTGGCTTTATCACATTCCGCAAATCGCCGGTGTGGGCGTGCCCCATGACCTGATCGAGCGGCTGATCAAGCGCTATCCGAAAACCGTTCTGGGAATCAAGGATTCATCGGGCGACTGGGCCAATACCGAAGCCATGTTGACGCGTTTCAAAGGATTCGGGATTTTCCCCTCCTCCGAAGGCGTTTTGGTGAAGGCCATGCGGCTTGGCGCTGTGGGATGCATCACCGCATCGGGCAATATCAATGCGGCGGGCATCCGGCATCTGGTCGATCATTGGCAATACAGCAATGCCGACGAGTTGCAAAAGCCGGTTGCGACCGTGCGCGAGCTGTTTTCGAAATTCCCGTTGATCCCCGCTGCCAAAGCCTATCTTTCAAAAGAGCTGGGACAGGCGGGACTGGCAACATTGCGTCCGCCTTTGATGGCCTTGACCGACCAGCAGTCGCACGACCTAATCGCCAGCCTGAAAGCCTCAGGCCATGCGTTGAAGCCTGCCGCCTTCTAATGAGCCAATAAAAAACCAGCGATGGCCCCTGCAAGGATCATCGCTGGTTTTGAAAAACAACAAACATCAAGGGCTGTTCAAAGCCCTAGGTTTGAACAGCTTATTTGAAAAGCTTAGTGGACCGGTGTCAGACCACGTCCCTGCACGGTGAAAGAATAGCTGCCGTTGCCGACCGAACCCAGCACCAGCGCTTCCATCATCGGCTCAGGCACGGATCCTTCGGCTGCCCAATCCACAAGGATCGAGCCACCGCGACCGCCTTTGATCCCCACAGAGGCTTCGGTGATCGGAATGAAAATTTCAACCGTGCCCATCGGCTTCAAGGTGAAGGCCACCGGTGCCAACTGGCTCACCAATTCGCCGTTGCGATCGAAATAGCGCGCACCCTGAATGGTCACGGGCATATCCACCGACGCATTGCGCAAGGTCACATTGGCGCCCATATGCACAACCGTCGCGCCACCGCCCACAACCACCGACGAATAGAGCGGCAGATAAACCTGCGCTTTGATTTTCAATTTGCTCTCGTCAATGGCAGGTGCCAGAGACGCTTTGGCGCGATCTGAGTTCAGATCGATTTGCATCTTGCCATCAACCATGCGCGCGGCTTGCGCCAAGGCACCCGCTTGCAGGGCCAGTGTCACAATGGCCGCGAAACCAAACCCCATCACCATTTTCGGAAGCAAAGTCCGAACAACCCGCAGATTTTCTCGTGCAGTGCTCAAGCGTACCATCGGCCTATCCTCGGCGTTTGCAACCGCAATGGGGTCACGCCGACCCGCACTTCATGCGACTGATTCTCTACCAATAACGGGTTATTGATAGCGCTTTTTTAGCCCCGCTTTAAGAAAAATATAAATGAGCGGCGCAAAGGCGCTTAAATCAGGCGCTTTGGCCGATTTGACGGGAAAAACCGATAATCCGTGACGGCGAAACCGGCGTCGGTGTGGTTGCAGCAGGCTCTCCATTGCCGATCTGGGCCTGCATTTGCGCGGTCCGCACAGCCATGGCGCCTTGGATAAAGGCCGTCCAAGCCGCCTGCATATTGACAATATCGCCGCGATCCACCGCGCGTTTGAGCGACTGGAAATCCGGATTGTTCAAGATCTTGTCGGCACTGTTGATGGCCGATGACAGAGATTTATTGGTGGTGGCCTGTTTGGTATAGCCTGTGACTTTGTCAGGCTCGCTTTCCGAGGTGAGGCTGGCCATTTGCTGCAAATCGCCCATCATCTGCTCGAGAATGGAGCGGGCGAGACGGACATTCCCCCCCTGCACCGCTTTGGACAGCTGCAAGGCAAAGCCATTGCCGGCCTTTTGCTCAAGCTCATAGCCCTGACGCGCCCGCGCGGATTTCGTAGAGGCCACAGAGGCGGCCTGTGTGCCCGCAACCCCTGCCCGTTCAACCGAACCACGGCCTTGCATGAAAGCAGCGCGGGCGGCATCGAGATCATCGGCCAGCAAGGCCTTGCCCACTTTAGCCATGGGATGATTGGGATTGTTCAGGGTTCCCGGCGGCAGATGGGCGGCGACTTTCTGGAAGGCTTCGCGCGCTGCCGTCAGATCACCCGCCTGCAGAGCCCGCCCCAAAGCATCGGCTTCGGGATCGGCCTTTTTCGGCGCGCCCGTCAAAGTGGACTGATAAGATGCAACGGATGAACCGCTACCAATTTCCAGCGCCATAAGGCAAAACCCCTGCAAAACCCCTGCAAAACCCAATGAAATCAATTCATTGAACGACTTTCGGGGATATTCTTGCAAGTTTCAGGCCAGATAAGGTTTGAAGGCGGTTCAGAGATCCGCAAAATGGGGCGTGACCGTTTCCATAATATCGGCCGAAGCAATCAGCTTGCGGCATTCGGCGATTTTTTCCAACACCTGCCGCAAGGCCTCGCGGTCTTTGGAGGACAAGCCCTCCTCCTCCATGCCCTCGAACAAAGCGAGCTGCTTGGGTTTGACTTTGCGTTGCGCCCCTGCGGGCACCGCCACAGGCTCAAAACCCGGAAGGGCGGGGGCTGCGGGATCCACCCGCGGCTGACGGCGCTCCGAACCAATCGGCGCCATGACGGGCTCGATATGGCGCTTTTCGCCCGCAACGGCTGTGTCCTGCGCCTTGGCGGTCGGACGGGGATCCACATGCGGTTCCAGTGACAAAGGACGGGACGGCTCTGCGGTGCGGCGGGATGCCGTATCTTTCACGCCCGCGTCACGATCAAAAGCGGCCTTGGGCACAATCGGCTCACGGCGTGACAAGGGCGAGGCCAAATCGATGGCGTCATCATCCTCGACGGCTTGTTCAATCGGCGCTTCAAAAGCGGGGGGACGCTGCTTGCGAGAGGTTGAGGCGGGCACCAAGCCCGCGCGCCCCACCGCCTGCACGGTGCGCGGCCCCTCTTCTTTGAGGATACGCTGGACGCCTTTGATCGTATAGCCTTCGCCGTAGAGAAGGTGTTTGATGCCACGCAAAAGATCGCAATCTTCGGGGCGGTAATATCGCCTGCCGCCACCGCGTTTGACCGGACGGATTTGCGGAAAGCGTGTCTCCCAAAACCGCAGCACATGTTGCGGGAGATCGAGCTCCTCGCCCACTTCACTGATCGTGCGAAAGGCCTCGACGTCCTTGTCCACGATCAGCCCTCCTTATTCGGTGGGGGTGGGGGCTGCGTTGATACGCTGTTTCAAAATATTGGAAGGCTTGAAGGACAAGACCCGACGCGGCTCGATCGGCACTTCAATGCCGGTCTTGGGGTTACGGCCAACACGTGCGCCTTTGTCACGCACCAAGAACGATCCGAAGGACGACAGCTTCACGGTTTCACCCGCAGCCAGCGTGTCGGAAATTTCACGCAAGACCAGTTCAACCAATTCCGACGAGTCGGTGCGTGAGAGACCAATGCGTTGATAAACCGCTTCGCTTAATTCAGCGCGCGTAATTGTTTTTTGCGACATGCCGCCCTCCATTCGTGCCGTGATGAAAGCTTCATGGCTTTTCATCCTTCGCACTCTGAGAAACCAATTTTCGAAAGCATCGTAAACCGTGATTAACGAATTGAAAAGGCTTCTTTTCTTGGATTCCTATTTGTTTTTTGCAATCGCTGTCACAATTACCAGCGAACCAGTGCCGATCCCCATGTGAAACCACCACCCATGGCTTCCATCAACACGACCTGCCCTTTTTTGATCCGCCCATCCGCCACCGCTGTGGACAAGGCCAGAGGGATCGAAGCCGCCGAGGTATTGCCGTGATTTTCAACAGTCATCACCACCTTGGCCGGATCGATTGACAATTTGCGGGCGGTCGCCTCGATGATCCGGCGATTGGCTTGATGGGGCACGAACCAATCGACATCATCGGCTGTGAGACCGGTGGTGGTAAAGGCCTCTTCGATGATTTCGGCGAGATAGGTTACCGCATAGCGGAATACCTCGCGTCCCTCCATCCGCAAATGGCCGGTTGTGGCCGTGGAGGAGGGTCCGCCATCGACATATAATTTATCGACATGCCGACCATCGGCGCGCAGATGCGTGGACAAGACACCACGGTCCTGCAACTGGCCCGCGCCCTGTTGCGCTTCCACAATGACAGCCCCTGCCCCGTCACCGAACAAAACGCAGGTTGTGCGGTCGTTCCAGTCTAAAATCCGCGAGAAGGTTTCCGCCCCGATCACCAGCGCCCGTTGATGCGAGCCCGAAATCAGGAATTTGTCGGCGGTTGAAAGCGCATAGACAAAACCGGAACAGACCGCCTGCACGTCAAAGGCCGCCCCGTGGGTGATGCCCAGACCCGCCTGCACCTGCGTGGCTGTCGAAGGAAATGTATAATCAGGCGTGGCGGTGGCCACAATGATGAGATCAATATCCTGCGCCTCTAGACCCGCCTGCTTCAACGCATTTTGCGCGGCCTTGATCGCCATCTGCGAGGTGGTTTCACCTTCCGCGGCAATATGACGGTTGCGGATCCCCGTTCGCTCCACAATCCATTCATCGGACGTGTCGACTTGGGCCGCAAGCTCCTGATTGGATAAAACGCGGGACGGTAAATAATGACCACATCCCATGATCACAGAACGCCGCACCATTACTCTTCCTCGTCCTTGACCGGATGGGCGGGCATGGAATCCTGATGCGCCAAAGCACCCGTAATTTTATGTAAAAGTTGATATTTGACCATGTCATAGCCAACATCGATGGCTGAGGCAAAACCGAGCTCATCGGTGCCGCCATGACTCTTGATGACAATGCCGTTCAAACCCAAAAACACGCCGCCATTGGATTTGCGCGGATCGAGTTTGTTGCGCAAAGCGGTAAAGGCCTGACGCGCAAAGAGATAGCCGATCTTGCCCATGATCGAGCGATTGATGGCCGCGCGCAAGAAAGCCGCGACCTGCTTGGCGGTGCCCTCTGCGGTTTTCAGTGCAATATTGCCTGCAAAGCCCTCTGTCACCACTACATCGACGGTGCCCAGACCAATGTCATTGCCCTCGACAAAGCCATGATAGGTAAAGCTTGGATACTCGGCCTCTTTGAGCATGCGGGCCGCAAGCTTCACATTCTCGACGCCCTTCACATCCTCGACACCGATATTGAGCAAGCCAACCGTGGGGCGATCGATATCAAACAAAATGCGCGCCATGGCCGCACCCATGATCGCCATATCGACCAGTTCACGCGCATCGGCCCCAACCGTGGCCCCTACATCCAGAACAACGCTTTCACCGCGCGCCGTCGGCCACAAAGCGGCAATCGCGGGACGGTCAATGCGGGCAAGTGTGCGCAAGCAAAAAGTCGCCATGGCCATCAAAGCGCCGGTGTTGCCAGCCGAGATCACGACATCCGCCTCACCAAGCTTCACGGCTTCGATCGCGCGCCACATCGAGGAGACGCCGCGTCCGTGACGCAGGGCTTGCGAGGGTTTGGCATCCATGGCCACCGAGACATCGGTGTGATGGAAGGTGCTGGCGGCTTTGAGTTTCGGATGCTGGTCCAGCAAAGGCAGACACACAGCACTGTCGCCATAAATTACAAAACGCACATCGGGATGGCGCTCAAGCGTCAAGGCCGCGCCCGGTATAACTACCGACGCGCCATGGTCGCCCCCCATCGCATCCAGTGCAATCCTTACAGTGTCGTGCATAGCGGTCTTCAATCATTCCCTGACAAGGGACAAAACAATGTCCAGATTGCAGATCCCATACGCGGGCCCGTCGACCCCGCAGGTGCGGGGACAATAGACGAGGCCACGGCCGAGGCAACCACGAATTTGCAAGGATCAAACACGGATTTCACTCTTTTGTCCATTTTTTCAGGGCTGCGAAGGGATGCTCCGCCTCGCCTTGCGCCTCAAACTGGAACTCAGCCCCGGGTTTCCGGGGATACGGATCCAGCGCCAGCGCCAAAAATTCGACCATCAAGCCGCCCCATTCGATCTCGCCATTGATAATGGGATCGGGCGCATCGAGGGGGGCTGTTTCATCATCGAGTGCGGGCGCATCGGGCGCAAACTGCACATCGACGGGTTCATGCACCGTCTCGTCAAAGGGATCGAGCGAGACCACGCAGGTCTGGGTGACTTTTGCATCCAGCATGCCGGTGGCAGAGGCCTCTTTGCCCTTGCGTTTGAAGGTCACGGCTGCTTTGAGCTGCGCGACCTCGACCAGCCCGAAGGCCTTGGCAATGGCCTGACGCCCGGCCTCAGGAACCTCCACGTCAACCACAAGGCCCTTTTCGGGAATATCATCCACTTTCACGCGATAGGAAAACAAGGGCGCGTCGGTCATACCCGACCTCCTGACTGAAACTGGTCACCCGACACGGATTCGGGATCTGGAAACAGCCTAGCAGCGGTTGTTAGGCTTGCAAAATCCAGCCCGTCGAGAAAAGCGGTGCTTGCGGCCAG
Source organism: uncultured Hyphomicrobiales bacterium (assembly GCA_903824185.1). Lineage (GTDB taxonomy): Bacteria > Pseudomonadota > Alphaproteobacteria > Rhizobiales > Beijerinckiaceae > CAIYZJ01. The sequence continues at coordinate 13,770 of CAIJVU010000019.1, read as the reverse complement.
ATAGCCCGTCCAAAACCGCAATTGGTCTGGATCGAGCGGTTTTGTGACGAGATTACGCGCCAAAACCTCTGCCAGATCCTCCGATCCGCCCAAAAAAGCCCGTTCATAGGCTTTGGCGCGGCCCGCAAAGGCCGCAGCCATGGTTTTCATGCGCTTGGGGATGGTGACATCGCCCACCCCGATTTCCCGCAAAGCCTGATCAAAGCCCGCAAACAGACGATCCACCAGATCACCCGCCAGATCTTGGGCGGGGGGCGGCAAGGCCTTCAAACGCCGCAAAACCAGCACAATATGCAAGGTCAGGCAGTCAAACCGCCCTTCCAGCGTATCGGGCACTCCGCCATCCACAAACAACAGGGGATGGCGGGACGCCTGCATCACCCGAAGATGCAGCTCTTCGACTATTTTTTGATTGGCCCGCGAGCCGAACAACCACCCCAACATGCCTGTCTCATTCCATCATTGCTTCTGCCGCCTTGCATTTCGCGCGGCTGCGGGTTACGCCAAGGCTGTGCATGTATAGCAAGATTACGGGAAATGCCTGCAAAAAATTCGCGGCTCAGGAGATTTGCAAAATGAATTCTTTTCTTCCCCGTCCAGCGCGCCGGTTGACCGGCAAGAGCCTGGCTGTGGCCCTTTTGACCAGCCTGTCAGCCCTCAGCCTTGCAGGTTGCGTCACCGAACACTCCACTCAGGGCTATTTGCTGGATGACGAGGCACTGGCCAAAGTCAAGCCGGGCATGGACGGCACCGCAGTCTTGCATGTGATGGGGTCGCCCTCCACCACTTCGACGGTCGGCAACCAGACTTGGTATTATGTGAGTGAAAAGCGCGAAATCATGTTCCAATTCATGGGACCAAAAGTGGTGGACCGCCATATCGTGGTGATTGATTTCAACAAAGCCAACAAGGTCGAGAAAATCGCCAATTACGGCCTGCAGGATGGCGCGGCGTTCGATTTCATTTCCCGCACGACCCCCACCAATGGCGCGGAACCCACCTTGCTGCGGCAATTGCTGCGGGCCACCGGCCAGATGCCCTCCTCAGGCGGCCCCTAAGAGCGGCTGACGCGATCACATTTCAAACAACCGAGCCCATAAAAAACCCCGCCGAAGCGGGGTTTTTCTTGATCTGACGAGGGTTGGTCTCAGCCCAGATGCGCCAAGACCGCAATCAGCAACAAGGCCACGATATTGGTGATCTTGATCGCCGGATTGACAGCCGGACCGGCTGTATCCTTGTAGGGGTCGCCGACGGTATCGCCCGTCACCGAAGCCTTATGGGCATCCGATCCCTTCAAATGGGTGACGCCGTCTTTGTCGACGAAACCGTCTTCAAAGCTTTTCTTGGCATTGTCCCATGCGCCACCGCCCGACGTCATCGAAATGGCGACGAACAGACCGTTGACGATCACACCGAGCAGCATCGCGCCCAGAGCGGCAAAAGCCGAAGCCTTGGAGCCCGAAATCGCCAAGACGCCGAAATAGGCAACCAGCGGTGCCAGAACCGGCAGCAAAGACGGGATGACCATTTCATGGATCGCCGCTTTGGTCAGCATGTCCACGGCACGGGCATAATCAGGCTTGTCGGTGCCTGCCATGATACCGGGCTTTTCACGGAACTGGCGACGCACTTCCTCGACCACCGACCCCGCAGCGCGACCCACCGCTGTCATGGCAATGCCGCCAAACAGATAGGGGATCAAACCGCCGAAGATCAGACCGGCCACGACATAGGGATTGGCGAGATCAAACGAGATCTTGCCGACATCCTTGAAGTAAGGCGCACCGTTCTTGGCAAAGAGTTCGAGGTCATTGGTATAGGCTGCAAACAAGACCAGCGCGCCAAGACCCGCCGAACCAATGGCATAGCCCTTGGTGACGGCTTTGGTGGTGTTGCCCACGGCATCGAGCGCATCGGTGACGTGACGCACCTCCTTCGGCAAACCGGCCATTTCGGCAATACCGCCGGCATTGTCGGTGACTGGACCGAAGGCATCGAGCGCCACGATCATGCCAGCCAGCCCCAACATGGTGGTGACCGCGATGGCTGTGCCGTAAAGACCGCCCAATTGGTAGGTGGAGATAATACCGGCCACAATGACCAAAGCAGGCAGAGCGGTTGATTCAAGCGAAACAGCCAGACCCTGAATGACGTTGGTGCCGTGACCCGTAACCGAGGCCTGCGCAATCGAGACCACGGGACGTTTGCCGGTGCCGGTGTAATATTCTGTGATCCAGACGATCAGGCCGGTCACGATCAGACCCACCACACCGCACAAGAACATGTTTTTACCGGTGATCACGATCCCCGAAACGGTGCCGATCTGGCCCCAGCCGGTGACATATTCGGTGGCCACAGCCAGACCGCCCAGCGACAGAACGCCGGTGACCCAGAGGCCCTTGTACAAAGCGCCCATGATCGAATTGTCGGATCCGAGTTTCACGAAGAAGGAGCCGATGATCGAGGTCACGATGCAGGCCGCGCAAATCGCCAGCGGATACAACATGGTAGCTGTGACATTGGCAGCCCCGCCGAAGAAGATCGAGGCGAGAACCATGGTCGCCACAACCGTCACGGCATAGGTTTCGAACAAGTCAGCGGCCATACCGGCGCAATCGCCGACATTGTCACCGACATTGTCGGCGATGGTGGCGGGGTTGCGGGGATCATCTTCGGGAATACCGGCCTCGACCTTGCCGACGAGATCGGCGCCCACATCCGCACCCTTGGTGAAGATACCACCGCCCAGACGGGCGAAAATGGAAATCAGCGATGCGCCGAAGCCCAAGGAGACCAGCGAGTCAACCACGACGCGGCTGGTCGGCGCCAAGCCCATGCCCATGGTCAGAACCGCATAATAAACCGCAACGCCCAGCAGCGCGAGACCAGCCACCAGAAGACCGGTCACAGCACCGGACTTGAAGGCGACATCAAGGCCGGCTGCAAGCGACTGAGACGATGCCTGTGCCGTGCGCACATTGGCGCGGACAGAGACATTCATGCCGATATAGCCAGCCGCGCCCGAAAGCACCGCGCCCACCGCAAAACCGATGGCAACCGGCAGACCCAACAGCCACCACAACAGCGCAAACAGCGCCACGCCCACATAGGCAATGGTGGTATATTGGCGGTTCAAATAGGCCTGTGCGCCTTCAGCAATCGCTGCTGCAATTTCCTGCATCCGCGCATTGCCCGCATCGCGCGACATCACGTCGGAAATCGCCCATGCGCCATAAGCAAGCGCCAGCAATCCCCCCAAAATAATCAGAGCTATTGTCATCAAAATGTTCCTTATATGCCTTGATATGCGGAGCATGGATTACGCATAACATCCCCCCAGCGCCCGCTGATTCCCTCATTTTTTAGTCTTTATGGTCTTCTATCTGCCAAATTTAGGCGCAATGTGCAATGCGCGTTTAGGACAAGGCAGCCGCCCCTTTGGCCTGTTTATGACGCAAAAACAGCCATGAAAGCGCCAAAACCGCCACACAAATCGGCGGAAACACCACCAGATTGACCGCATCCCAGCCCAGAGAGGTCAGGATTTTTCCAGAAGAAAATGAGCCGATCGCCATCGTGGTAAAGACCAGAAAGTCATTAAAGGCCTGCACTTTATTGCGTTCGGAGGGGGCATGGGTCTCAGCCACCATGGCCGTTGCGCCGACAAAACCGAAATTCCAACCAACACCCAGCAGGATCAGGCCGATCCAGAAGGTCATGACATCGATCCCCGACATATCTACAAGGGCGGCGGCGGCCAATAATAAGAGGCCGGAGAAAATCACCTTGGGACTACCGTAACGGCTGATCAGAGTGCCGGTGAAAAAGCTGGGTCCATACATGGCCATCACATGCCATTGAATGGCGAGATTGGAATCCGCCACCGCATGGCCGCATAATTTCATCGCCAAGGGCGCAGAGGTCATGACCAAATTCATCAAAGCATAAGAGGTCACACCGCAGATAGCGGCCACGATAAAGCGCGGCTGGGCGACAATCTGTTTCAAGGGACGCGCGGGCGCGGCTTGCGCGGCCTCCTGACCGCGACCGGGCTTGACCTGCATCAGCACCACAAAGGCAATCACGGCCACAACCGCCTGCGCCAGATAGCTAGCGGCAAACATATGCGGCTGCCACAAATCCATGGTGTGGGAGACCAGTTGCGGGCCCAAGACACCGGCAAACACACCGCCCGCCATCACCCAGCTAATGGCTTTGGGGCGGAAGGCCGGGGTTGCCGTATCGGCGGCGGCAAAGCGGAACGATTGCGCCACGCTGCCGTAAAGGCCAGCGAAGAAGGTCGCTACACAATAAAGCAAGAAGCTGTCATGGATCACAGCGGTTGCGGCAATCAGGCCCATCAAGACGCCACAAAAGGCCCCCAGACCAAAGGTCAGGCGACGCCCGTAACGCCGCGCCAGAAAACCAATCGGCAGCGTTCCGCAGGCCATGCCGACCACAAAAATCGACACCGGCGCTGTTGCCAGACCGGGATCGGGTGCCAAACGCGCCCCCGTGATCGCACCTGTGGCAAAAACAACAGAGGCATTGGCACCGGCCAAGGCGGTGGCTGCGGCCAGAAACAAAGCATTGCGGCGCGCCAAACGATCATCATCCTGTGGCCTAATCTGTGCTGTCTGCCCGCTCATGCTCTGCGCCCCCTGAAAATCATGAGGCTGTTTATGCTGTGATTGCTGTGACAAAAACAAGCGCTTATCAGACCCAGCTGATTAAAAATGCTGATAGGACCCATGCGTAAATGACATGGCTTCGCCCTGCCGCATTATTTTGAGCGGTGAAGACGGGGCATCGCGCAAGCGATCAACCGAACCGATCACTGTCAGAGCGAGGCCACAGGATTGGGCGGCCTGTTGCAAGGCCTCCTGATGGTTGGGCGGAAAGGTCAGCAAAATCTCGTAATCATCGCCGCCGGTCAGGGCTGTTTGAAGCAAAGACGGCTCCTGCAGGAGCGCCTGTTCGGCGGCAGGCGAAAACGGCACGGTCTCCACATCGATGGTGCCCGTTTGCGAGGAGGCGCGCAGGAGCTTTGCCAAATCCCCGATCAGACCATCCGACACATCCATCGCCGCATGGGCATAGCGGCGAAGAGACGGCGCAAAGGCCAAACGGGGTTGCGGATGCAAATAGCGATCACGCAGAAAACTGCGCGCATGGGCGGGCATAGACTTTATCCACGCTGCATCGGGATCGCTTTTCAACAAAAGCCCCAAAGCACTGTCCCCGATGGTTCCGGTTACCGCAATCAGATCACCGGTTTGGGCGGTTGTGCGCTTGACCATCTGGCCATCAGGCACCAGACCAAAGGCTGTCAGACTGAACGTCAGAGGGCCCGAGGTTGCCGTGGTATCGCCGCCGATCAAGGGGCATTCGAACGCACGCGCCATCACCCCCAAGGCCTCGATAAAAGCGCGCAAATCCTGCTGCGGCCACTGTTTGGGCAAAGTCATGCTGAGCAAAAAGCCGAACGGCGTGCTGCCTTTGGCTGCCAAATCGGAAAGATTGACCCCCAGCACTTTGCGGGCAATGGAGGCTGGCGGATCATCGGCAAAAAAATGCACGCCCGCCACCAGCGCATCCACCGTGGTGACAAGCTGGAAACCCGCAGGCACTGTGATCAGAGCTGCATCATCGCGCAAGCCCAACCCCGCAGGGCCTGCCAGCGGCGCAAGCCACAAGGCGATCATGTCATCTTCAGACAGCAGCTTGGCCGGTTGCGTTTTGGGGAAGCCTGATGGTTTTGCCATAATGGATGCGCGACCCCTTCAACCCCTTGCAGAAAATCAGGCGCGTTTGGCGCCCAATTCGTCCAACCGGTTTTCACGGGCAATGTGATCAAGCACCGCATTGACCATGCCGGGCTCGTCCTCGCCATAAAAAGCACGGGTGACATCGACATATTCGGAAATGCTGACGCGGGGCGGAATATCCTTGCGCAACAGCAATTCAAAGACACCGGCCCGCATGATGGCACGCAAGACCAATTCGATCCGCACCAAAGGCCAGCCCTTTGACAAAGCCTGATCAATGGTCCGGTCGATCAAGACCTGATCCTTGATGACCCCTTCGACGATCTGGCCAAAAAACTTGGTTTCAGCCTCTTTCATTTCAAGATCATCATCGATTTCGCGGCCGATCCAGAAGGACCGAAATTCCGCCAAAACCTCATGCACGCCTTTTTGCGTGATATCCATTTCATACAGGGCCTGCACTGCAGACATCCGTGCCACTGAACGCAATTCCGAGCGAGAGCTCATTCAGTGCACCCCCGCACTTTCCGCGATCAGACGCAGATGCAACACAGCCAATGCCGCACGCATGGCACCGCCGCCTTTATCCATTTCCGTCTTGCGGGCGCGGGCTTGCGCCTGTGCCTCGTTTTCAACGGTCAGGATGCCGTTGCCCAGCGGCAGGCCGTGGCGCACCGAAATATCCATCAAAGCGCGGGCGCTTTCACCCGCCACGATATCATAGTGACCGGTCTCACCGCGGATCACACAGCCCAAAGCAACCGCTGCATCATAGGGACGTCCGCGGCGCTGCGCATCGGCCATCATGATGACCAAAGCGGTCGGAATTTCCAAAGCCCCGTCAACGGTCACCACATCGACCTCGGCCTGTGCTGCGGTGGCGGCGGCCTTGGCGCCTTCCAGCAAAGCATCGGCAATTTCGGTATAATAGCGGGCTTCCACAATCAAAACGCGCGCACCGGGTAGAATGCGGGCCTCCGGCGGAACTGAACTGGGCATTACCATACAAGAACATCCTTGATTGTCAGGCTGCGGCCTCTCAAGGCAACAGCATCGCATGCCCTGTCACTAGTCCGCAACGCGCGTGAAGGCAAGCAGAAGCGAAACATGGGGCTTATTTTAAGGGCGTGAGGCCCCATGGGTGCGGCCCAGAACAGGCCGTGGTTTCAATTTTGGGGAACTTCGCTGAGGCGGGCGGCGTAACGGGCCATCAGATCGATCTCGATATTGAGCATATCGCCCTCTTGGCGGTCGCCCCATGTCGTGACCTGCAACGTATGGGGGATCAGCAAGACCGAAAAGACACGTCCGGCCACGCTATTGACCGTCAGAGAGGTGCCATCAAGGGTCACCGAGCCTTTTTCCGCAATGAAGCGGGCCACCGCCTCCGGCGCTTCGATATCAAAGCGCGCCGATGCCGCCCATGGGCCTGTTTGGCCTGTGACAGCCGACTTGCGCAGGATTTTGGCGCAGCCGTCGACATGGCCGGTGACCAAATGCCCGCCCAATTCATCGCCGATCTTCAAAGAGCGTTCCAGATTAAGCCGGTCCCCGACCTTCCATTGCCCCAGCGTGGTCCGTTGCAGCGTTTCATGGGCCGCATCGACCTCAAACCAGCACCCGCCCGCAGGCAATGCCTGCCGCGCCACCACGGTCAAACACGGGCCCGCACAGGCGATGGAGGCCCCCAGCGCAATGCCCTCGGCTTCATAAGGGGCAAGAATGCGCAAGCGGCGCAGATCGGGCTCTGGCGCGCTGATCGCCTCAATGGTGCCGACCGCTGTGACAATGCCAGTAAACATCAATCCACCCTCACGAAATGCTCGATCACATCCTCACCATAACGGGCGTGAGGCAAAGCTTCAAATTGCGTCTTGTCCGTGATCAGCTGTTGCAGATGGGGGCCAACCGCGCGCAGCCCTTGTCTGCCCAGGGGCGCTTGATGGGTGATCAAAGTCACCTCATCCACCAAACCCGCACGCGCCAGAGCATCCGCCACATGCGGCCCGCCCTCGCTCATCACACGCGTGATGCCGCGTTGCCCCAAAGCCTGCAGCGCTTGCTCCAAATCCAAATGCATCGCGTCATCGGCCTGCCTTTGCGCCACCGTGATGACTTCAACGCCATGGGCAACCAAGGCGGCAACCCGCGCAGGATCGGCCCCCTCGCCCACAATCACCCAGACCGGCACGAGACGCGCGGTTTTTACAAGCATGCTGGTGAGAGGCAGTCGTGCCTGCGTATCCAAAACCACACGGATCGGCGAGCGGGCTTGCAGACCGGACAAACGACAGGTCAGCTGCGGATCATCGGCGAGCACGGTGCCGATCCCCACCATGATCGCATCGGCTTCGGCCCGCTCGATATGCACCCGCGCCGACCCGATGGGGCCGGTGATTTGCAACCGCGTGCCCGCATCCCCCGCCGCATAACCATCCTGCGTGCGCGCCAGTTTCAACAGCACCGCCGGACGATGGCGCGTCACACGCCGGATATGGCCGATATGCGACAAGAAGGCCGCGCGCGCCTCAACACCCACGACCACCTCAAGACCGGCCTGCCGCAACAATGCATGGCCGCGACCGGCAACGCGCGGATCGGGATCTTCCAGCGCCGAGACCACACGCGACAGTCCGGCCTTGACCAAGGCTTCGGCACAAGGCGGGGTTTTTCCATGATGGGAGCATGGCTCCAAGGTGACGCTCATCACAGCCCCCCGCGCCGCCGGACCGGCCAGACGCAAGGCCTCCGTTTCCGCATGCGGACGACCACCCGCTGCCGTCAAAGCGCGGGCAATGACGCGCGGTCCCTCGGCGGTTGGCATCCAGACAACAGCCCCCACCGCCGGATTGGGCCAAGACCGGCCCAAACCCCGCCGCGCCATCGCCAAAGCCAGCCGCATCATGGCGACATCATCCGCTGCCGAAAGAGGAGGAAGGCTCATGCGCGTGCACTCACGGGCTGCATGCTCACGAACGGGGTGGTTTGGCCACCGCATCCGTCTCCGTCTCATCGCCGGTGAGCTCCCCGATGAGATCTTCAAAATCACGCGCCTCACGGAAATTTTTGTAAACCGAGGCAAAGCGCACATAGGCCACATCATCGAGGCTTTTCAAGCCGTCCATGACCAATTCGCCGACTGTCGAAGAGGCCACTTCCCCCTCGCCCATGCTTTCGAGCTGGCGGACAATGCCATTCACCATCCGGTCGATGCGCTCCATATCCACCGGACGCTTGCGCAAGGCCACTTCGACCGAGCGCTGCAACTTGTCACGATCAAACGGGATCCTGCGCCCTGAGCGTTTGACAACCGTCAATTCACGCAATTGCACCCGCTCGAAGGTGGTAAAGCGGCCCCCGCAATCAGGGCAGACGCGCCGCCGCCGGATGGCCGAATGGTCATCACTGGGCCGCGAATCCTTGACCTGACTATCGAGAGAACCGCAATAAGGACAGCGCAAGCCGTGCTCTCCTTACAATGAGCTGTAAATCGGGAAACGATTGGTGAGCGCATGCACGCCCTGCCGCGCTTTGGCCTCGACCTCGGCATTGCCCGCCTCGCCGTTTTGAGCGAGACCATCCAGCACATCGGCAATCAGCGTGCCGACGGTTGCAAATTCGGCCGTCCCGAAACCGCGCGAGGTGGCCGCAGGCGACCCCAAACGAATGCCGGAAGTGATGGTGGGCTTTTCGGTGTCAAACGGCACGCCGTTTTTGTTGCAGGTGATGTCAGAGCGCGACAAAGCCGCCTCGGCCAATTTGCCGTTGAGTTTTTTCGAGCGCAAATCAACCAGCATCAGATGATTGTCCGTGCCGCCCGTGACCAGGTCATAGCCGCGCGCTTGCAGAGCATCGGCCATGGCCTTGGCATTGGCGACCACCGCTTGGGCATAGTCTTTGAATTCCGGCATCAAGGCCTCGCCAAAGGCCACGGCCTTGGCCGCGATCACATGCATCAAGGGACCACCCTGCAAGCCGGGGAACACCGCCGAATTGATCTTTTTGGCAATGGCCTCGTCATTGGTCAAAATCAGACCACCGCGCGGACCGCGCAGGGTTTTATGGGTGGTCGAGGTCACGACATGGGCATGGGGAAAGGGCGAAGGATGCGCGCCACCGGCCACAAGACCGGCAAAATGCGCAATATCCACCAGGAAAAACGCCCCGATTTTATCGGCAATGGCCCGGAAACCGGCAAAATCCCAATGGCGCGCATAGCCAGACCCGCCGGCGATGATGAGTTTGGGCTTGTGCTCGAGCGCCAGTGCCTCGACCTGCGCCATATCAATGCGATGGGTGGTTGGATCAACGCCATAGCTGACCACATTGAACCATTTGCCCGACATGTTGGGCGCAGCACCATGGGTCAAATGACCGCCAGCGGCGAGATCGAGCCCCATAAAGGTGTCGCCCGGCTGCAAGAGCGCCAAAAACACCGCCTGATTGGCCTGCGAGCCGGAATTGGGCTGCACATTGGCATAGGAACATCCGAACAATTCACAGGCGCGCTTGATGGCAAGATCTTCCGCCACATCGACAAACTGGCACCCGCCATAATAGCGGCGGCCCGGATAGCCTTCGGCATATTTATTGGTCATGATCGAGCCTTGCGCCTCAAGAACGGCGCGGGAAACGATATTTTCCGAGGCGATCAACTCGATATCCTGCCGCTGGCGACCCAGCTCCTGCCCCACCGCTTTGGCAATTTCAGGATCACGATCAGCCAAAGAGGCCGCAAAAAAGGAATTACTGACAGAATAAGAGCGGGTGGCAGTCATCGATCATCCTCAAAAACAAAAGCGCGTCTGGCTCTAAAAACCAGAACGTTTGCAGCCAAAAAGGGAGGAAAGCCGAAAGAAGACCTCAGATTCGGCCCGTTCCTGAGTTCCGTCTCTACCACTTGTGCACTGCACCGCCAAGCGGGCAAGGGCCGAAAACCGCAGCCTGCCCCACGAAAACCCCCTCATTTTTCGAGAAAAAACACCGATCTGGCCGCTTTCATCAAAAATTCACAGAGCATGTCTGGACAGGGTCCGGATCACCCTCTATAGAACCCCCACCAAGCGGCGGAGCGCAAGACGCCTGCCACAGGAATGCCCAGGTAGCTCAGTTGGTAGAGCATGCGACTGAAAATCGCAGTGTCGGCGGTTCGATCCCGTCCCTGGGCACCATATATTTCAATGACTTAGCTATGGTCAGACAAAAAAGTTTGACACTTTTTAAAAATAGATTTGACACTTTTGTTCAGGGTTTGGTCTTTTTCGACCCAAATTCTTAGAATTATGACGATTGGGAATTTGACCGTTTTGTAACAAGCTCAAGACCCATTACAACACCCTGCAGCTTCTCTGAAATACCGGCCTCTTTGCTGTAGTGGCGAGCCATAGAAACAGTCGATTGACCAAGCACGTCGGCAATCTCGCCATCGTTTGCGCCGGCTTCTTTCAAGAGTGTCCCAAGCGTGTGTCGTAAGCCGTGAAGCGTAAGTCCGCGCTCAATCTTTCCGTCTAATTCGAGCTTCGTTTTAAGCTTATGCCATGCCGTATCAAACCCGTCTGGCGTCCATGGTTTTCCATTAGAACGAACCGCAATTTGAACACTATCGACTGTCGGACGTTCAGCAAGCGCACCTGCCAAGATCGGATGGATTGGTAGTTTTATGGGGACACCCCTCTTGGAGGTCTTAACGGCAATGTGACCATTAGAAATTGCCGAAGTTGTAATCGAAAAGACGTCCGCTTTTCTAAGTCCCGCACACATGGCCAGCGCAATTGGCAATCGTATATGAGGAGGCGAATTTTCAAGCACCGCGAGGCGTTCGTCGACTGTCCATGGTCTATTGGCCGGCTGCTTATTTTTAACTCTCAGCTTGCGAACTCTTTCCTGAAGCGGATTATTTTCTAGTAATCCATGATCATGTCCATAACGGAAAATAATGCTCAAAACAGAGATGGCATAATTAGCCATCCACGTTTGATATTTTGGCAACAACACACGATCCCGCATTTCAATAATTGACGAACGCTTGAAGTCTTTTAATTTTGCCTCATTAAACGGCTTAAGAACTTCAAAAGCTCGCTCATAGCTGACACACGTAGCTTTCTTCAGGCTTTGATAGTCTGGACTTTGCTTATATGCAGCAATCAAGTGGCCAAGTGTTCCACGATCATTCCCTTCCTTACCTTCGAAGCCTTTTTCTATCTCGGAAACTTCGTTTAAAAACGCAGCAGAACCGTATTTGGCTTTGATCGGAATGCGCTTACCCGCGCGGCGGTAATAATAATATACTTTTCCAGAAAACCGGTTTTTAAACGCCTGAATATAATCGAGCTCGGCTTTAACCTTCATGGCCTTTTGGCTTCCTTACGAATTAAAGTTTTAAACGTATCATTTACCTCTGCACCATCCATGTCGCGAACAACTTGTTCAATGCGAATTGTACCATCAGGCTTCATTTCAAATGCACCGATCTCAAAGCCTGCATCACGCGCAGCTTCGATCATTCTTTTCATATCGGCCTTTGTGAAATGAGACGCCCGGCGATTCATCCAGCACCCCTATTGGATCGCGGTTTCTTTATCTCTTGACGCTTTTTAACCATAAAGCTCGTAAAACTTTGATGAGCCTGTACCATCTGCGCTTGGATGTAATGCTGTTCCGTTGTTTGGAACGAACGATGGGTTAATACACTCGCTCCAATGCGAACATGGCTTGGATCTTCCATCGCCATCGTTGAGGCAGCCGCGTTACGGAACAAATGCGGATTGATAGGGCGTCCAAAAGCTACTTCTGTCCGGTTTGTAATTTGTTGATAAAAAGCTACTTGGGTTAATGGCGAACCATTTGAAGAGATCCATAGTTCGCCATTAATCTGCTTATGCCAACGGCCCCTAATGGCCATCAAGATCGGGCGATGAACGTCTATGTAGTGTTCAAGTTTATCAATCAGGATTTCAGGCCAGACGCGCTCAAACCGATCATGGGTTTTAGTCTCGCCGCTCTCAAATTTGATAATCCAAGAACCATTACGTTTAACAAGATGCTGGTCGATCGTGATCTCGACAAAGTTTTTACGGCGCAATGGACGCAGAGCTAATAATGCGATCATTAGTCCATCGCGATAATCAATTGCCCTCAAACGAGGCGTTGATTGTTGATCGGCATTGGCCATCAACTTCAGTCCGCATTCCAAAAGCTCATCACTTGTAACAAAGCGCTCCTGCTTACGCCGAATTGGTTTTGAATTTGCTCTTACCTTCGACTCAATTCGGCGGATGAAGCCAAACGATGCCTTTTGCGACATTACGGTTGCAGCTGAGTGTAGCTCCTGTAGGCGATCCAAAACCGTTAGGTCGCTATTGCTGTTGGCTCTCAAGTTATCCACATAAGCTTTGACCCGCTCAGGCGTGATACGCTGACTGGGAGGAAGTATCAGATCATCGGGGTAATACCTCGTTATGAACGTCAAAAACCGGCCATAACCCTTCGCTACCTTTGTGTTCGAGATTTCACGCTTGTCGGCCCGCTGACCTTCTTCAGAAAACGGATCATCACGATCCATTGACGTACTCCAAAGCCTTTGATCCTCAATAGGCCAATCTGCAACCTTCAAGACGGCGGTTTCTGGATTGATATGATAGCGACCGACCATTAGCGCGCCCTCTTTGTAAGCCTGCCAGAATCTGGCAGCATTGCTAGCGCTAATTTAACGGGGTCTTGAGGTTGGCTTGTCTTAGTACGGCCACGTGGCCTGTTGGGTTGAGTTTGATGAGCGTCGCGTAGGCCGGTAATAATTTTATCAAAATGCGCAACCGCTGACTTGGCCTCGGCTCCGCTGTAAGACCGCAATGTTGTATCGATGTGAACCGCTCCGTCTTTGCCGGAGACTGATTGGTTTAAGTTAAGCTGCCATATCTGTTTCGTCCAGCATGGCGTAGTAACGCTCTTCGGCTTCGGCTGGCGGTATGTTTCCGATGGGTTCCAGCAGCCTCCGGTGATT